>JAEWPB010000082.1 GCA_023399465.1 Pseudomonadota bacterium | reverse complement strand
CTCGAGAAGGATCCGTCATGCGCATGCCCGAAGAACAGCTAGCCGTCTTTCCGGCCTTTTTCCGCGTCGCGGGAAAGGTTGCGGCGGTATTCGGCAATGGCGACGAAGCTTATGCCAAGGTCCGATTGCTGACCAACACCAGGGCGCGCATCATCGCCTATGCCGACGAGCCGCGCTCCGACTATCTGGCGTTTCTTGCTGCCAATCATATTGAGTTGGTTCGGGCGCAGTTCCAGCCGGAACAGTTGCATGGCGCGACGCTTGTCTTCGCCGCCACGGGAGACGCCGCTCTCGACCGGCAGATCGTGGCGGGCGCGCGCGCAGCGAAGATCCCTGCCAATGCGGTGGACCAGCCCGACCATTGTGATTTCTTCACTCCGGCACTCGTCAACCGGGCGCCGGTCGCGGTTGCGATCGGCACCGAAGGCGCCGGACCGGTGCTGGCGCAGATGATCCGCGCCCAGGTCGACCAGTTGCTTGCCCCTTCGCTCGGCAAGCTCGCCGATCTCGCAAACGGTTATCGCGGCGCGGTGGAAAGCATGCTGCCGAGAGGCGTGGCCCGGCGGATCTTCTGGCGCCGGTTCTTTTCCGGTGCGGTCTCGGATGCGGTTGCTTCAGGAAACATCGCGGAGGCCCGTCGTGCGGCAACGGACTTGCTCGGGCGCGCCGAGGGGGTCGAAGGCCATGTGTGGCTGGTTGGGGCCGGCCCGGGCGCGGAAGACCTGCTGACCCTGCGCGCCCAGCGGGTGATGATGGAAGCGGACGTCATTGTCTATGACGCATTGGTGCCTCAGGCGATCGTCGACATGGGGCGCCGTGATGCCGAGCGCATTTCGGTCGGCAAGCGCAAGGGTTGCCATTCGAAATCGCAGGAAGAGATCAACGACCTGCTGGTCGCGCTTGCAGGCGACGGCAAGCGCGTCGTCCGGCTGAAGTCTGGCGATCCGCTGGTCTATGGTCGGGCCGCCGAAGAGATGGCGGCGCTGCGCGAGGCCGGCATTTCCTACGAGATCGTTCCGGGCATCACTTCGGCCTTTGCCGCGGCCGCCGATTTCGAGCTGCCGCTGACGCTGCGCGGCGTTGCGTCCTCGCTCATCTTTACGACCGGTCACGACCTGACCGGCGATGTCCTGCCCGACTGGGCAAGCCTTGCGATCTCCGGCGCGACGATCGCCGTCTACATGGGCCGCACGGTTGCCGCCTCCGTCGCCGAGCGGCTGATGCAGGCGGGTCTTCCGGCCGAGACGACCGTGGCTGTCATCGAGAACGCCAGCCGTCGCGATCGCCGCCTGCTGCACGGCACGCTCAAGGACCTGCCGGGATTGCAGTCTCGCAATGAATTGACCGGACCGGTCATGGTCATCATCGGCGATGCCGTCGCCGGCGCCAATTTCGAACACTCCGAGACTCTGGCCGTCAGGGCCAAGGAAGAACAGGCAAGGGAACTGAACAATGGTTGACAAGGTTCTGACCGCAAACCGCCTGTCGGACGGCATCGCCGTCTGGCTGAATGCGAGCGGGGAATGGGGCGAGGCACTGCAGGAAGCGCTGGTGGCGCGTCATGCGGAAGCCGTCGGCGCTCTCGAGGAAATCGGCCGCCAGTCCTTTGCCGACAACAAGGTCGTCGATGTCAACGTCGTCGAGGTTCAGGAGGTCGATGGCATCCTCCGCCCGCTTCGCCTGCGCGAGCGCATCCGCGCCGTGGGTCCGACCATCGATTACGCTGCAGGCTATGCCGCCGCCAATGCCGATTTTATTGCTGCCCGAGGGTTCTGATGTACCGTTACGATGAATTTGATCATGCATTTGTTGCCGAGCGTGTCGCACAGTTCCGCGATCAGGTCGAGCGGCGCCTCTCGGGCGAACTGGCTGAAGATGCCTTCAAGCCGCTACGTTTGATGAACGGGGTCTATCTCCAGCTTCATGCCTATATGCTGCGTGTCGCCATTCCCTATGGCACGCTGTCGAGCCGCCAGATGCGCATGCTTGCCCATGTCGCCCGCAAATACGATCGCGGCTACGGCCATTTCACCACGCGCCAGAATATCCAGTTCAACTGGCCGAGCCTCTCGGATACCCCGGATATTCTCGCCGAACTCGCCACGGTCGAGATGCATGCCATCCAGACCTCGGGCAACTGCATCAGAAACGTCACCGCTGACCATTTCGCCGGCGCCGCTGCCGACGAGGTCGCCGATCCGCGTCCGTATGCCGAAATCCTGCGCCAGTGGTCGTCGGTCCACCCGGAATTCTCGTTCCTGCCGCGCAAGTTCAAGATCGCGGTCACGGGCGCCGAGCGCGACCGCGCCGCTATCCAGGTCCACGATATCGGCCTGCATCTGAAGAAGAACGATGCCGGTGAGCTCGGCTTCGCCGTCTATGTCGGCGGCGGCCAGGGCCGCACCCCGATGAGCGCCAAGAAAATCCGCGATTTCCTGCCGGAAGCCGATCTCCTGTCCTACACAACCGCGATCGTACGCGTTTACAATCTGCACGGCCGCCGTGACAACAAGTACAAGGCCCGCATCAAGATCCTCGTGCACGAAACCGGCGTCGAGGAACTGACCCGCGAGATCGATGCCGAGTTCGACAACCTGCGCCACGGCGAACTGAAGCTGCCCGATGCCGACATCCAGGCGATCACCAGCTATTTTGCGCTTCCCGACATGCCGCAGCGTCCCGAAGGCTGGGCTGAACTGGCGCAGTGGAAGAAGAAGGATGAGGATTTCGCCCGCTGGGTCCATCAGAATGTGGCGGCGCACACGCATCCCGACTACGGCATGGTGACGGTTTCGTTGAAGCCGATCGGCGGCATTCCCGGCGATGCCTCGGACGCGCAGATGGATGCGGTCGCCGACATCGCCGAGGAATACGCCTTCGACGAGATCCGCGTCAGCCATGAGCAGAACCTGATCCTGCCGCATGTGGCACTGGCCGATCTCGAGCCGGTATATCGCGCGCTGGTAGCGGCAGGCCTTGCGACCGCCAATGCCGGCCTGATCACCGATATCATCGCCTGTCCCGGGCTCGACTATTGTGCACTGGCGAATGCCCGTTCGATCCCGGTAGCGCAGGAGATTTCCGCCCGTTTCGGCGATCCGGTGCGTCAGGCTGAGATCGGCGAGTTGAAGATCAAGATCTCGGGCTGCATCAACGCTTGCGGCCACCACCATGTCGGCCACATCGGCCTGCTGGGCGTCGAAAAGAAGGGGGCCGAACTCTACCAGATCACCCTCGGCGGTTCGGGGGACGAGAACACCTCGATCGGTGAGATCATCGGCCGCGGGTTCGAGCCCGAGAAGGTGACCGATGCGATCGAGACGATCGTTGATACCTATCTCGGTCTGCGCCTTGATCCGTCCGAGACCTTTTTGACCGCATACCGTCGCGTCGGGCCGCAGCCGTTCAAGGATGCGCTCTACGGTTCGGCAGCGGAAGCGGCGTAAGGAGCCCGGCATGACCAGGATATGGAAGGAAAAGGGCTTCGTCGAAAACGACAGCTTCGTGTTCGAGACCGAAGAGGTGAAAGCAGGCGAGGGCGAAGCTGCCGTCCTCGATATCGATGCCTTCATCGCCAGGGCAGAAGAGAGCAATGAGGGTGGACTGGCTGTCCGGATCCTGCCCGCCGACGACGTGACGCGGCTTCAACCCTACATCGACCGCATCGCGCTGGTCGCGGTGGCATTTCCGGCGTTCAACGACGGCCGGGCCTTCAGCCATGCTTCGCTCTTGCGTTCGCGCCTTGGCTATCGCGCCGAGGTGAGGGCTGTCGGCGATGTGCTGATCGACCAGATCCCGCTGATGCTGCGGTGTGGCATCGACAGCTTTGCGGTCAGCAACGAAACGGCGCTGAAGCGGCTGGCAGAAGGACGGCTTCCCGGCATCTCCAGGCACTACCAGCCTGCGGCGCAAACGTCGGACAATCCGCGGTCCTTCGGCTGGCGCCGGATTGCCGGAGCCGCGGGATAGAGGTGCATGGGCTGTTGCGCCGACTTGATCGACATCAAGGCGGCGCAGGGCTTTTGCCGGCATTCGTGGTATAATTCATTTACAAGCGCGCCAGGGGCCTAGCAGTCGATGCTTCCGTCAAATCGGTCGCCGTTTCCGCTCCCGCCCGAGGGCATGGAAAGCAATGCCTTTCCTTGGCACTCCACTTGTAATATTAGCCTATCAACCTGAAATAAGCTCGAGATGATCGACAGGAACTGACACCGCATGAACGCTCCAGCAAAGACCGAAGATTTCGCGGCCTCCGTGCCCGCAGGCGTATATGTCGAGACCGTGACCAGCGTCACGCACTATACGGATCGACTGTTCCGTTTCAGCATGACGCGCCCCGACGGCTTCCGTTTCCGCTCCGGCGAATTCGCGATGATCGGCCTGATGGTCGAGGGCAAGCCGATCTTCCGTGCCTATTCGATCGCCAGCCCCGCCTGGGACGAGCAGCTTGAGTTCTTCTCGATCAAGGTACCGGACGGCCCGCTGACCTCGCACCTGCAGTTGATCAAGCCCGGCGACAAGGTGTTGATGCGCAAGAAGCCGACGGGCACGCTGGTGCTGGACGCGCTGACCCCGGGTCGGCGCCTCTACATGTTCTCGACCGGAACGGGTATTGCGCCGTTTGCCAGCCTGATCCGCGATCCGGAAACCTATGAGAAGTACGAGGAAGTCATCCTCACCCATACCGCGCGGGAAGTGGCGGAACTGAAGTACGGTTTCGATCTGGTCGAGGAAATCCGTAACGACGAGATCCTGAGCGAAATCGTCGGCGACAAGCTGCGCCACTATGCGACGACCACCCGCGAGGAATTTCCGTTCCAGGGGCGGATCACCGATCTGATCGAAAACGGCAAGCTGTTCGCCGATCTCGGCGTGCCGCCGCTGGATCCGGCAGTCGATCGCGGCATGATCTGCGGTTCGTCCGCCATGCTGAAGGACACCAAGGAACTGCTGGAAAAGGCAGGATTGACGGAAGGCGCGAACAGCAAGCCTGCCGAATTCGTGATCGAGCGCGCATTCGTCGGATAAGCCCGGACGGGTCGATGCCGACGAGAGCATGAATAGAGGGCGGCCAGGTGTCGCCCTTTTTCATGTTGGCGACAGGTAATCCATCAACGCCACCATCGCCTTGCGAGCACCGGCGACGTCACCCTGCTGCACCGCACGAATGACGCCGACATGCAGGCCGATGGACACGTCCATGCGCTCGGGCGTCGCTGCGGCGAACCACAGGCGGCGCGAATGCGTCTGCAGCGGCGACAGCGCTGTGGTGAGGAATGTGTTTGGACAGGCCTCCACCATGATTTCGTCGAACGTCCTGTCGGCAGCGAGAAACCCGTCGACGTCGCCGTTGACCGCACAGGAAGCCATCGTCTGGGCGCAGTCGTGCAGCCGCCTGCGATGCTCCGCGCCGGCATGCTTTGCCGCGAGCGCTGCCGCTATCGGCTCGAGTTCGCGCCGCACCTCCATGATCTGTGCGTGGTCCTCGGTATTGATTTCCGCGATCTTGAGGCCGACACGCGGGTGCACGAAGATCAATCCTTGCCAGGCGAGCTTCTGGATCGCTTCGCGGACGGGCGTCCGGCCATGGCCGGTAAGAATGATCAACTGCCTTTCGTTCACCAGAGCGCCCGGCTTCAGCTTCAGGGTGACGATCAGGTGTTCGAGCAGCACATAGGCATGATGGCTCTGGGATTCCGGAGTTTCGCGCATGTACTCCTCCCATTCTGATATATCAGATTGTGCCATGACGCATTTGGGATAGTCAAGGGAGCGGTGCGCGGCGGCGTGCTGTCTCCCGCGAACTTTGCTATGCTTCGTGAGGAAGAGATCTGGCGGATGACGACATCATGCCAAATATCGGCCGTATGTTTCAAACGTTTGGCGCGCTGATCATGATATCCGCGATCATTGCGGGAGGGTTCGCCATGGCGACGGCTGACGCAAGGGCTGATATGGCTCCGCCTCCCGACTACGAAGCCGTCATCCGTTCGGAATACCGGATGCTTGCCGATCGGGGGACAGTGGAGGCGATGGAGCTGTTCATTCGCCGGCATCCCGACCACCCTTTGGCGGAGGCGGCGCGCAAACGCATCGAGGCGTTGAAGAACGAGTGACAGGCCATGGAAGGAACGGACGACGGCGATGGTGGCGGTACTTCCTCGCCACAAGGTCGCCGCGAGTACGAAAATGCGCGAACGGACGGAACGGATCCGGCACGCGACCAATGTCCTGTCGGGCTCCGAGTACAGGCCTGATCAGATGATGATGTCGCTGGCCCCGAGATCATCGATGTCGACGTTCTTTAGGGTCAGGCGATCGCCCTGACCGAACAGGAAGACGACGTCGGTGCCGACATCGCGGGCCTGCGCCAAGGCGTCCTGCTTCGAACCGAAGTCGAAGGACGACAGATCGACCCGATCTGTGCCGTCGGTAAAGTCCCTGACCGTGTCCCGATCGGAATTGCGCGTGAAAACGAAGACGTCTCTGCCCGTGCCGCCGATGAAGGTGTCGTTTCCCCTCAGACCGTTCAGGCGATCGCTGCCGGCGCCGCCGCGAAGCGCGTTTCCTGCCTGGTTTCCGAAAATGAAGTCGTTGCCGCTGCCGCCGAAGGCGTTCTCGATCAACGAGCGCGGATCGCCGTCATATTGAAGCGCGTTGAAGATGTTGCCACGGGCATAGCCGCTGTTGGGGCCGCCACCGAGATAGGCGAGTTGGTCGTCGTCGAAGACCGAGTGCCTGCCGGGGCGAAGGTCGATGCGCAAATCGGTGGCGTATCGGCTTAGATCATAGGTATCGACGCCGCCGCCATCCCAGATGGTGGCGAAGATCCGGTTCGCTCCGGGCGTGATCGCAACCTCGCCGTTGACGTAGGTCCTGCCGTTGTCGGGCGTCCAGCGATAGACCGTCTTCCCGCTGTTGGTGGAGAAGTCGGCGCTATACATGTGCTGGAGCGCCGCGATGTCGGCCATCATGTAGGTTTGCGGCGCGCCGTAGTTTTCATAGGTCACGCTGGCTGTGCCGCCGATGTAGGAGCGGTAGGTCATCACCGAGTATTCGAGCGAATCATTGTTTGCCGGAAGCGAGGGGGATTCGTGCCCGTGCTTGAGACCGAAGGCATGGCCGATCTCGTGAAGCATGGTTTGCCAGGCGTAGTTGCCGGCAACCGGTTTGCGATAGTCGTTGGTGCCGCCTGTATAGGCCGTACCGAACCAGATATCGCCGGCGCTGTCGTATGTGCCGGGATAAAAGGCATAGGCCGTCGGCGGTGTTGCCGATTGCGCCAGCCTGATGTTCGCGCTCGTGCTGGTGCCGGCGGTGATGTCGACGGCGGTAAATCCCTCGATCGAGAAGCCGTCATTGGCGCCCTTGCTGTCATTGATATCCATGGCAAAGCGCGCAGCCGATCGCTGGGCGGCAGAGACAGCGGCAAAGCTGTTGGCGTTTTCCGGTCCGTAGCCATAGGCGCCGGACCGGGCCGGGAATGCGTAGGTAACATTCCCTGTCCAGGCGTAGCCGGACAGGATCCCGTCGAAGAGAGCGTTGCCGGTCGGACTGATACTGGTTGTCGTTTTGCCAATTCCAGTCATCGTTGCCTCCATCGGCTGGCGGGCGTGACAGGGATGTGCGTGCTGGACCGGGAGCGCAAAACAATGGGGCGATCGCAACAGCGCCCGGGCGGAACATCGGTCGCAGCCAGTATTCACACCTGGCCGGACACGGCCAAGCCTGTCGATAGTGCTACGGTAATGCGATGGAGGTATGGCGCGAGTGGCGGCCGGCAGAGCAGGCACGGCGCCCTTTGTCGGGCGCGCGCCTGCCGTTGTCGCTGATTGCAGAACTTCTGCCGCCGTTCAACCGGGCGACGTCAATCGGCGTCCTGGTTCTTGTTGCGCCACTGCGACCGCTCGAACACGAAAATGACGAACAGCGCGATAAAGAACGGGATGAGCAGGTAGAACAGCCGGAATACCAGCAATGCCGCCAGCACATCGGCCGGATCCATGTCCGGCAGGCCGGTGAGGAAGACGAGCTCCAGGACACCCAGGCCGCCTGGCGCATGCGAGATCAGGGCAGCCGAGAAGGATACGAGAAATATCCCGAGAATGACGATGAAGCCGGGATTTCCCGCTTCCGGCAGCGCGAAATAGATGATTGCGGCAGCGCCGATCAGTTCAAGCGGCCCGATGGTCAATTGCCGGGCGACAATCGACGGCTTGGGGTAGGGAACTTCGATATAGCCGATCTTCAGTGGCCTGAATCCGAACAGGCTGCCGACGATATAAAGCCCGACGAACGCCAGGAACAGGAAACCCAGTGACGTCGAAATCCCGCTCGGAAGAATGTCGACGAAACGTTCGGCTATATCGGGGCGAAGGACCAGGAGCAGGCCGCCGAGCAGGATCGTCCCGAGCATGAAGGTGAACGAGCAGAAGGTCACCAGGATGCCGACTTCGGTCGGGGTCAAGCCCTTCGAGGTATAGGCCCGATAGCGGACCACCGCGCCGGAGAAAACCGACGCACCGACGTTGTGCGACAGTGCGTAGGTGGTGAAAGAACAAACGGTAATGAAAAGCCAGCTGATATGCTTACCGAGATGGCGCAGTGCGATGCGGTCGTAACCGGCCAGCGCGCCATAGGCGACGATCGTGGAAAGACCGCACAAGACCCAGTTGCGGGCGGGGATCGCCTTTAGACTATCGGCCAGCTCGTCGAGCGACAGTCCTCGGAGTTCGTTGTAGAGAAGCCACGCCGATAACGTTATCGTGATAAGGCCGACGACCGGCCAGAAATATTTCGACACTGACTTCAAGCGATGTCCTTACTGGCCGGGCGCGTCACGCGCCGGCCGCACAATCAATGGCATATCAATGGGTTGGTCAAGCGGAACAATCAGCTAGGCCCAAAAGCAGGATAGTCGGGCGGTAGTGCATATGGCAAGCTTTGACGTGCATTTTTGTCGGCCGAATCCGCGCGCTCCGGCTTTGCCCGTTTTCAGTCGTAGCGGTCGCGAATACAAGGCCGACATGCCGCCGCTGTTACGGTAGCTGTCGGTCAAAACTATTCGGAGGGAGCAAAGACGGGATGAAACTGAGCATCGACGGACTGATTGCCCTGATCGGGCACGAGGCAATCGTGCTTTCCCGCTACAAGGATATCAAAGGGATCTGGACGATCGGCGTAGGTCATACCAGTGCGGCCGGTGGAATAAATCCCGAAACCTTCCTGGGCACGATGACGATGGCCGAGGTTCTCGATCTGCTGCACAAGGACGTTGCCGCTTACGAGGCGGCAGTGGCCGCGGCCGTCACCGTGCCGCTCCTCCAGCACGAGTTCGACGCGCTGGTCTCTTTTCACTACAACACCGGCGCCATCGCCACCGCGACGCTGACCGCCACCCTCAACAGCGGTAACAGGCAACTGGCCGGGGAACAGTTCCTGAACTGGATGAAGCCGGTGCAGATCCGGCCCCGGCGGCTGGCGGAAAGTGCCCTGTTTCTCGAAGGCATCTATCCGCCGCCAATGGCAACGGTGTTTCCGGCCGATGCGGATGGCAATGTGCTGTGGGGCGAGGGCATGTGCGTCGACGTTCGGGCGTTGCTGGCCGATCATGCTTCGGCGGGACCTCGGGAACAGGCCAGCTAGGCAGTCAGACGCCCGTACCCATTCCAAGCATATCTGTATTTCTTTTGTGGTTCTGGAGTTATTCTGTCGGAACTGGCGTTGAACAACCGCGC
>JAEWPB010000071.1 GCA_023399465.1 Pseudomonadota bacterium | reverse complement strand
GAATACCGCCGCACACCAGCAGGACGAGCAGTTCGAGCATCCGGCTACGGCCCCTTTTCCAGAAAGCGGGCGATGGCGAGCACGGCCAGGAAGCTCAACAGCCCATAGACAAGCGCGACATCGACATAGACGAAGCGATCCGAGATGTGGGCGTAGAGCGCGATCAGCGAGATCGACACCACCGTCAGCACATCGATCGCAACGACGCGATCGATGACGGTCCTGCCGATGACGAGGCGCAGCAGACAGAAGACGATGCTGAAGAAGATCAGTGCCCCGGCGATCTGCAGCAAGACCTCAGCCAAAGACCGCCTCCAGATGCCTTTCGAACGGGCCGGCAATCATTTCGGTCGCCTGTTCGCGGTTCGTGGTTTTCACATCGAGCCAGTGGATGACCATCACGTCGTCCCTGACGTCGAGGACGAGCGAGCCGGGTGTCAGCGCGATCGAGTTCGCAAGCGCCAGCCGCCCGATCGGCGATTTCAGCCGCATGCCGATCCTGATGATGCCCGGATGGATATCGATGCGGGGGGAATAGACGTAGCGCATCACGTTGATGTTGGCCTTCACCATCTCGACCAGGAACACGACGGTATAGGCAAGAAAGTGATAGCCGGCGCGCGGGGTCATGCGGATGCCGAGCCAGACGGGACTGCGGCGAATGAAGATCCCCGCAATTGTCGCAGCGATCAGCGCCCCGGAGATGACGATCGGCGGCTGCACCGACGAATTCAGGATCAGCCACAGGACGAACAGAAGCGCAAACAGGCACAGGAAGCCCCTGGCCATCTCAGGAAAATCCCGTCGCTCTGCACGTTGCAAGCTTGCCATTGGATCGACTTTCGATGCGGGCCGGAGGACGACATGCGAGGAAGTGACGTGATCAATGCCGCGACAGAGTATTAGTCGACGCTAACCTTTGCAAGAAGGAAGCGCGAAACATGATTCGCGCTCAACCATGAAGCGCTACGGCGATCCATCCCGGGAATCGGGAGCATTGCGACGGGCGAAGTTTCGATTTCGCCCACAGCGGGCTTCGGACCTTCAGTCGAAGTCCACAACCTGATTGTTCAACGGCAGTTGGTTGGCATGGCTGCCCGCCAGCCTGCCGGTGATCTTCGCGGCTTCGCCGCGCTGGATGGCGTCATCGGATCCCGGCGCCAGCACGCCCGGGCTGGAAAACCGCGTGAACACGAAGGGCAGTCCGTTCGCATCCAGCGGCGACGGTCCATCCATCACATGGAAGTGAAGGTGCGGGGCGCTGGAATTGCCGGTGTTACCCAGGAGGCCGATGACCTGACCTTGCTTGACGATGTCGCCGAGCTTCACCATCAGGCTATCGCGCTGCATGTGACCGTAGAAGGTGTAGGCACCGCCACCGATGTCGATCACCAGCATGTTGCCGCCGATGTTCTCGGTGGTGATGCCCTTGGCATCGGCGCCCGCGACCTGCTCGTCGGCCTCGTTGTAAAAATTGACGACGACCCCCTCCGCGGCCGCGAGGACCGGTGCTCCGTAATAGGCGTAGCTATTCAGGCTCGACCCATCGCCGGTGAAGATCCGCCCGTTCTCGTCGAGCTTGACCCAATCGATGGCGAACCGCTCCGGGACCCGCAGACGGCCGTTGATTGCCATCACCGCCCCGCGATGCGAGGTGATGCTGTCGCAGCAGCCGTTGACCGCCACCCAGCCCCTGCCCTCGAGCGGCGGTGCAAGCTCTACCGCAGGCTTGCCCGCCACGACGCTGGGGCTGGTAAAAGCGAAGGTACCGGGAAGCGGGTTGTCCTTAGGCATCGGCGCCGGCTTGCCATCCACGTCGGAAATCTGCCGTGTGGCGGTCACCCGCGCCGCCACCACCGGCAGCGGATTGGTGCTGGCGTCGAAGCTGACGTCCATGAACACCATTGCCGAGCCGCCCGGCGGCAGGGTCCGCCGCGACCCGGCATAAAAGGCCGTTATCGCTTCAAGGCCATCGCCTTCCCGCAACCACAGCACGTTTCCCGCAGCATCGACGGCCTCGACCTTGTCGAGCGTCACGAACAGCTTGCTCGGATTGACGACCAGGAGTTCGTAGGCGAGGTGAAGGCGATCGTCCGCACCGAGCACGGGATTGGGTGAACTGATCGCGCGAACGGCAATCGAGCTGACGACATCCTTCGAGGTCAGCGACTGTCCGTATGCCACGGGCGAGAGCAGCACCATGGCGGCAAGCATTGGCAAAAAACACATGTTTCCACTCCGCGTTGTCATTGCCCGCCAACAACGCAGCGGTCGGCAATTGAGCCGAAATGCCTGTAGGAAATGTCAGAATGCAACCGAAAGCAACCCAACCGGGCGCAAGGAACCGCCCGCGCGCCCGAGAGTAGAACGCTGGATGTCCGCCGATGGTTCCGCGCTACCAGGAGCGGATGTCGAGTTCCCTGTCCTTGTGCGCCGGATGGGTGGAAAAGACGAAGATGCGGTCCAGTTCCTTCTGCGACAGCAGCCGCAGGAAACGCACCTCCGCGGTGTTGTTGATGAAGGTCTTCATCAATGTGCAGCCGATCTTGGTGATCCGCGCGTCGGGGATATCGAGGTAGAACTGCCGCGGCAGATCGAACATGGTAATAATGCCCAGCACCGCGCTGCTCATCGAGATCTTGAGCACGTCGCAGCGCCGAGCCGTCAGATGCATCACACCCTTTTCGGTGTATTCGATGCGTGCTGCGTTCATCGTATCCTCCATCGGAAACCGCGCTTCGCGGTCGTACATGAAGGACTCTTCCCTGTTCAGATAATTGCCAGTCTTCGCCGAGGCACTCACGGTATGCTCCTGAAACTCTGACCGTGAGATCTAACGGATGAACTTTAATAGAATCTTGGAGCAAGAGCGCAAAACAGGCGTGTTTGCGGATTAAATTCCCCCCAAATTTCAAGGCGTTGGGAAATCTCCCCATGCAAGCCCACTCAGCGCATTCGGTAGCTTTCGCCGGCCGCGTCGAAGAGGTGGATCCGCTCATGATCGGCACCGAAACGCATCCGCTCGCCGCGCTCGGCAGCGACGATCCCCGGGATCTTGGCGATGATCGGCTCCCCCGGGACAAGGCCCTCGATGTAAAGCAGTGTCACCTCGCCGAGTGCCTCGACGATCGAGATCTCGCCCTCGAACAGATAGTCGTCACCACTTGCAATGCGCAGGTCCTCGGGACGGACGCCGAAGCTGGCGCTCTTGCCGAGTTCGCCGGCTGCCGTCGCAACAGCGACCGGAACCTGCTTGCCGCCGGCCAGCTTCACCTCGGTCGCATCCCCCGTGGCCGTGATCGTCGCGGGGATGATGTTCATCGCCGGCGAGCCGATGAAGCGCGCCACGAACAGATTGGCCGGACGCTCGTAGAGTTCGAGCGGCGCTCCGACCTGTTCGATCCGGCCGGCCGACAGCACCACGATCCGGTCGGCAAGTGTCATCGCCTCCACCTGATCGTGGGTCACGTAGATCATCGTGGTATCGGCCATGGCGTCGCTGAGCTTGGCGATCTCGATACGGGTGGCGACCCGCAGCGCCGCGTCGAGGTTCGAGAGCGGCTCGTCGAACAGGAAGACCTTGGGATTGCGGCAGATGGCGCGGCCGATGGCGACGCGCTGGCGCTGGCCGCCGGAAAGCGCCTTCGGCAGGCGCTCCAGATACTGGGTGAGCTGGAGGATGCCGGCGGCCGAACGCACCCGGCGATCGATCTCCTCCTTGCTCTCCCCGGCGATCCGCATGCCGAAAGCCATGTTGTCGTAGACCGTCATGTGCGGATAGAGCGCATAGGACTGGAAGACCATGGCGATGCCACGCTTCGACGGCGGCACGTCATTGACCAGCCGGCCATCGATGACCATCTCGCCCGAGGTGATTTCCTCGAGCCCGGCGATCATTCTGAGCAATGTCGACTTGCCGCAGCCGGACGGCCCGACGAAGACGATGAACTCGCCCTGCCTGATGTCGAGATCGATGCCGTGCAGCACGTCGACGGTGCCGTAGGACTTGCGGATATCTTTCAGGATCACGCCGGTCATTGGTCTTCCCCCCCCTCTCACTGTCCCTAGATTGCACGGGCGAAGAACCCGCCCCATGCCGGAAGGCCGATGGTATCGCCCTTGCGCGCCGCCTCGAAGCTGTGGCCGGCAAGCGTCTCCCAATCGCCCGGCGGAAGCATCGCCTTCGCTCCGTCCGGGCTCATGTTGAACATGCAGACGAGCCTCTCGTTGCCATGCTCGCGAGTGAAAACCAGGACGTCGCCCTGTGCCGGCTCGAAGGCGATGCCGCCCTTGGCGAAGGCCGGGTACTGCCTGCGGAAGGCGAGAAAGCGCCGGTAATGCTCCAGCACCGAGCCCTTGCGCCCCGCCTGGGTATCGACCGCGAGCTTCTTGTGCTCGTCCGGGATCGGCAGCCAGGTCTTCGCGCCGCTGCTGAACCCGGCGCCTGAAGCGCCCGCTTCCCAGACCATCGGTGTGCGGCAGCCGTCCCTGCCCTTGAATTCCGGCCAGAACTGGATGCCGTAAGGGTCCCGCAGGTCGTCGAAGGCGATGTCTGCTTCGGTCAGACCAAGTTCCTCGCCCTGGTAGATGCAGACCGAGCCGCGCTGGGTCATCAGCAATGCGGCCAGCATCCTGGCATAGGCATCGCGGTCGGCAACGTCCGCACCCCAGCGGCTGACATGGCGCACGACGTCATGGTTTGAAAAGGCCCAGCAGGCCCAGCCTTCGGGTGCAGCCGCGGCAAAGGCGTGCTGGACGTCGGCGACCCGCTGCGGGGTGAGCGCATCGGGCGCCAGAAACTCGAACGCGTAGCACATGTGCATCTTGTCACCGCCGGAGGTGTATTCCCCGACGATCTCGAGGCCGCGCTGGCTGTCGCCGACCTCGCCGACGGCGGCGATCGCGGGAAACTCATCCATCACCGCACGGAAGCGCTTGAGGAAGGCCAGGTTCTCCGGGCGGTTCTTGTCGTAAAGGTGTTCCTGGAAATTGTAGGGATTGACCGCAGGCGCGGTCGAGGCGTTGCGCCGCTCCGGTGCGAGCGCGGGATTGTCGCGCAGTTGCTGGTCGTGAAAATAGAAGTTGATGGTATCGAGCCGGAAGCCGTCTACGCCGCGCTCAAGCCAGAAACGGGTCATGTCGAGCAGCGCATCCTGCACTTCCGGATTGTGCAGGTTGAGGTCTGGCTGCGACGTCAGGAAGTTGTGCATGTAGTACTGCATGCGGGTGGTATCCCAAGCCCAGGCCGTGCCTCCGAAGATCGACAGCCAGTTGTTCGGCGGGGTGCCGTCCGGCTTGGCATCGGCCCAGACGTACCACTCGGCCCTGTCGTTGTCGCGGCTCGAGCGGCTTTCCACGAACCACGGGTGCCTGTCGGAGGTATGAGAGATCACCAGATCGATCATCACGCGGATGCCGAGCCGGTGCGCTTCCGCGACCAGCGCGTCGAAATCGGCGAGATCGCCGAAGATCGGGTCGACATCCCGGTAGTCGGAAACGTCGTAGCCGAAATCCTTCATCGGCGACTTGAAGAAGGGCGAGATCCAGATCGCATCGGCGCCGAGCGACGCGACATGGGAAAGGCGGGCGGTAATGCCCTTGAGATCGCCGATGCCGTCGCCGTTCGAATCCTGGAAGGAGCGCGGGTAGATCTGGTAGATCACCGCGCCGCGCCACCAATCCTTGTCGGCACTCAGGGAAGGCATGGAGTCATTGCAATGTCCTGTTTCATGGTGCGATCAGCCGCCCTTGACGGATCCGGCCAGCAGGCCGCGCACGAGGTAGCGCTGGAGGCTGAAGAAGACGATCAGCGGAACGATGATGGTGATGAAGGCGGAGGCCGTGAGGATCTCCCAGTTGCCGCCGCGCGAGCCGAGCAGGGCGTTGAGGCTGCCGGTCAGAACCAGTTGGTCGCGGCTGGTGCCGAGGAAGACCATGGCGATCAGCAGGTCGTTCCAGACCCAGAGGAACTGGAAGATCGCGAACGAAGCGAGCGCCGGGAACGACAGCGGCAGCACGATCTTGACGAAGATCTCGAAATCGCTGGCGCCATCGACACGCGCCGACTCGATGATCTCCTTCGGCAGGCCGACGATGTAGTTGCGGAGCAGGAAGATCGCCAGCGGCATGCCGAAGGCGGTATGCGCGAGCCAGATGCCGGCATAGGTTTTCGACGGCAGGCCGAAGAAATTGCCGATATCGTTGTACATGCGCAAGAGCGGGATCAGCGACATCTGCAGCGGGACGACGATGAGCGCGACCACGATCGCCAGCAACAGGGTTCGCCCCGGAAACGCCATCCACGACAGCGCATAGGCGGCAAAGGCGGCAATCAGGATCGGGATGATCGTCGCCGGGATGGTCACCGTCAGCGAATTGATGAAGGACCGGCCGATCCCTTCCGCGTTCAGCACCGTGCGGTAGTTGTCGAGGGTGAACTGCGGCGGCGTACTGGCGGTCAGGTAGATGCGCTTGCCGCGCGAACCGTCGAAGGCCGCGGGACTGGCGTAGCGATAGTCGCCGTCGGCATTCACCACCAGCGTCTCGCCATTGCCGAGATCCGCCGTTTCGCCGACCTTGAAGGCGGCCGGTTCCTGCACCCTGGTGCCGAAGGCGGTGATCGTCTTGCGCGCGCCGTCTTCGAAGACATTGCCTGCAATGACGAAGCTGGCGCCGTCCTGCACCTGGGTTTCAGGCGCACCGAGGCGGACAGCCTCCGTCTGTTCCGACGTCGAAAGCGCCGTCCACCATCCCGAGACGGCGAGCTGGTTCTTGTCGCGCAGGGCGCTGACGAAGATCCCGACGGTCGGCAGCAGCCAAAGCAGGACGATGACGAGCACCGAGGCGTGCACGATCAGGCGCGGAAGGCCGACGCGCTTCAGGCGGGCGATCATGTCAGTGTCCTCCGGTTTCGCGGCGCGCGCGCCGGACGTTCCAGATCATGATCGGCGTCACCGCGATCATGATGATGACCGCGATCGCGGCGCTTCTGCCGGAATCGCCGCCGCCGCGGAACATCCAGTTGAACATCAGGTTGGCGAGCACCATCGAGTTCCACTGGCCGTTGGTCATGGTCAGAACGATGTCGAAGACCTTGAGCACCAGAATGGTGATCGTGGTCCAGACCACGGCGATCGTGCCCCAGATCTGCGGCACCATGATCTTCCAGAAGATCTGCCAGCCGTTGGCACCGTCGATGACGGCCGCCTCGATCGTCTCTTCCGGTATCCCGCGCAGCGCCGCCGAAAGGATCACCATCGCAAAGCCGGTCTGGATCCAGATCAGGATCGCCATCAGGAAGAAGTTGTTCCACAGCGGCATGGCGATCCAGACCTCCGGATTGCCGCCGAAATACTGCACGACCGCGTTGAGCAGGCCGATCTGCGTCTCACCTTCGGCGCGATAGTCGTAGACGAACTTCCAGATCACCGAGGCACCGACGAACGAGATCGCCATCGGCATGAAGACGAGGCTCTTGGCGATGTTGCCCCACCAGATGCGGTCGGTCAGCACCGCGATGACGAGGCCGAGAAAGGTGCAGGCGGCGGGCACCACGGCAAGCCAGAGGATGTTGTTGAAGATAGATTCGCGGAATTCGCGGTCGGACAGCGCCCAGGTGTAGTTGGAGAGGCCGACATAGCTGCTTCCCGTGCGGTCGTAGAACGACAGGATGAACGTCGCGACCACGGGATAGATCAGGTAGACCGCGAGCAAAATCACTGCCGGGCCGAGAAACAGCCACGGCCGGATCATCGCGCGGCGCGCAAGATTGCGCGATGCCGCTTTCACGTCGCGATTGCGCTCCGGGAAGATGAGATCCAGCAGCTTGTTGGACAGCCAGAAATATCCGGCACACGCGCACACCCCGACCGCCATGACGCCAACGGCCAGTGCAATTTGCGAAATCATGCCTCCCCCCACCTGTCTTCAACGCATTCGAACACACCGGCATGATCCGGTGACCTTACCTGTAGGCAATGCCCGCCCTGGAAACCTCCGGGCGGGCATCATCTCGCCGGCCTCGCCTTTGGCGAGACCAGGCCGGTGTCACGAAGTTACTTCAGCCCATCCCAGGACTTCTGGATATCGGCGGTGACGTCCGCGGCCGACTTGCCGCCGACATAGTCGATCATGCCGGTCCAGAAGGCGCCGGCCCCGATCTTGCCCGGCATCAGGTCGGATGCGTCGAAGCGGAAGGTGGTCGCCGTCGTCAGTATGTCGCCCTGCTTGCGCATCTGGTCGTTGGCATAGGCATCGACATTGACACCCTTGTAGGGCGTGAGGAAGCTCGACTGCGCCATCCAGAGCTCATGGGCGATCGGCGTCTGCAGGAAATCGATGAACGCCTGCGCGGCCTTCGAATCCTTGGTGATGGTGACGAGCGTCCCGGCGCCGAGCACCGGCTTGCCGAGATCGGGCTTGGAGGCATAGGCCGGCATGTAGAAGAAGTCCGCATCCTCGCCCAGCTTGGTGCCTTCAGGGAAGAAGGACGGGATGAAGGAAGCCTGATGGTGCATGTAGCACTTCGGCGGCACTGCAAACAGACCCTTCGGGCTGTCGCGGAAATCGGTGGAGGCGACCGCTGCCGCGCCGCCATCGACAAACTTGTCGGTGCGCGCGAACTTGCCGAATTCCTCGATGGCTCCGACGACCGCGGGATCGGTGAAGCTCACTTCGTTCTTGACCCACTTGTCATAGACATCGGCCGGCTGGGTGCGCAGCATCATGTCCTCGACCCAGTCGGTCGCCGGCCAGCCGGTGGCGCCGCCCGAACCGAGACCGATGCACCAGGGCGTGCCGCCATCGGCGACGATCTTGTCGGTGAGCGCGTGCAGTTCTTCCATGGTCGTCGGGATTTCGTAGCCGGCTTCCTCGAAATTCTCCGGAACGTACCAGACCAGCGACTTCACATCGACCTTGTAGGGGAAGGCATAGTAGGTATCGGCACCGTCCTTGCCCCTGTAGACGCCAAGATCGACCCAGGACTGGCCGGCGCCGTAGTTTTCCTTGACCCAGTTCTGGACATCGTCGCCGAGCGGCGTCAGCAGGCCCTTGGCGGCGAGATCCGCAAGAAGACCGGGCTGCGGCAGGATGGCGATGTTCGGCGGCGAGCCAGCCTGCGTGTCGATCACGATCTGCTGCTCGTAGTTTTCCGAGGATGCGTATTTGACGTCGGCGCCGGTCGCGTCGCTGAAATAGGCCAGCACGCTGTTGAACAGGATTTCGTCATCGCCGCGCCAGGGCCCGAAGATGGTCAGCGTCTCCCCCTTGAGATCGCCATGTGCGGCCTTGAAGGCATCGAGGCTCGCCCAGTTGAAGCGGGCATCCTCGCCCGGCTTGAACTTCAATTCGGCTGCATTGGCAAAACCGGCCAACAAGCAGAAGGCCGCAACCCCTGCCAACAGTGACTTCTTCATGTGATCTACCTCCCGAATTGATCGAACATGTTCACTTCATAACTTATGGAAGCGATGATCCCTCTAGATTCAAAGCGCTTTGGTTATCTTCATCACACCGTGATCGATGTAGAGTCAAGCGGTTTCACTTTACGAGGCAAGTAAAATTCATGATTCTTTGCCGAAGTCACGCAATTGCGGCTGCCGCCCCTTTCCGAAGCGGCACCGTCGATGATATGGAATCCGAAGCGCTTTGAAACATGACAGGACATCGTCGCCACCCAAGCAGACCCCATCCGGCATATGGCCGAGAGGACTATAACACGTGAACCTGAAACAACTATCCGAATTGTTGAACCTGTCGCAGACAACCGTCAGTCGTGCCCTGAACGGCTATCCGGAGGTCAATGCGGAAACGCGGGATCGGGTTCTGAAGGCGGCAAGCGAGACCGGCTATCGTCCCAACAAGGCGGCGCAACGGCTGGCCACCGGCAAGGCCGGCTCGATCGGCTTCGTGATGCCGACCGCCACAGGGCACTATTCGGATATTCACTTCGGCGAGTTCATTAGCGGCCTCGGGGAAGAAGCGGCCCGGCACGACTTTCATTTCGTCATCAATCCGACAGATAGCGACGACGAAGCGGGTGCGCTCAAGCGGCTCGCCGCCGGCGGCAACGTCGATGCGCTGTTCCTTGCCTACACGCGCACCAATGATCCGCGGCTGGCAATCATGAAGACACTGTCATTGCCCTTCGTGGTGCACGGACGCCCCTTCAGCGACACCGACTATCCGTTCCTCGATGTCGACAACGAAGGGGCCTTCCGCGATGCCGCGCGGTTGCTGCTGCAGCTCGGGCATCGCCGCTTCGGACTGATCAACGGGCCAGAGCATCTGGATTTCGCTGTCCGGCGCAAGATCGGCCTGACCGAAGCGCTGACCGAGCGGGGCCTGATACTGCGGGAAGACTGCGTGCAGCATTCGTCGATGACCGACGAACAGGGGCAGCAGGCCATGGAGCGTCTCCTTGCCCTTCCCGAGCGACCGACAGCCATTCTCTGTTCCAGTACGGTCCTGGCGCTCGGCGCAGTGAGGGCCATCACCCAGGCCGGGTTGAGGCTCGGCGAGGATATCTCGCTGATCGCCCACGACGACGTCCTGCCGATGCTCAAGCCGGAGAATTTCTCGGTGCCGCTGACGACGACCCGCTCGCCGCTTCGTGCCGCCGGAATACGCATCGCCGAGCGCCTGATCGGTACGCTTAAACATACCGGCACATTCCCGTTGCAGGAGTTGTGGAAGGCGGAGCTGATCGTGCGCGCCTCGACGGGCCCTGCCCCGCAATAGAAAGCCCCGCAAACCAAGGGTTTACGGGGCTTTTGAATTTGGCTCGCGATGACGCGATCGCGGCGATCAGAACTTCGGTGCGGGCACGCCGGCGCTGCGATGGGCGGCGATGACCGTGTTGGCCATCAGCATGGCGATGGTCATCGGGCCGACCCCGCCGGGAACCGGGGTGATCGTGCCGGCGACTTCCGAGCACTCCGCAAAGGCGACATCGCCCACCAGCTTGGACTTGCCCTCGCCTTTCTCCGGCGCCGGAACGCGGTTGATGCCGACATCGATGACCGTCGCGCCGGGCTTGACCCAGTCCGCCTTCACCATTTCCGAGCGACCGACGGCGGCGACGAGAATATCGGCATTCCTAGCGATCGCAGCCAGATCGCGGGTGCGCGAGTGGGCGATGGTGACGGTTGCGTTGGCAGCAAGCAGGAGCTGCGCCATCGGCTTGCCGAACAGGTTGGAACGCCCGATGACGACGGCGTTGAGACCGGAAAGATCCTCGCCATGGGTACGGCGAACGAAGACCATGGCGCCAGCGGGAGTGCAGGACAGCAGTCCGGTATCGAGATCACCGGTTGCGAGCTTGCCCGCATTGGCGACATGCAGCCCGTCGACATCCTTTTCCGGCAGAATCGACTGGATGATCGGGTCGGCGTTGAGGTGCTTGGGCAGTGGCAATTGCACGAGGATACCGTGGATCGACGGATCCTTGTTCAGCGTCTGCACCAGTTCGGCGAGCTGCTCCTGGGTGGTTTCCTCCGGTAGGGTATGCTGTACCGACTTGAAGCCGCATTCCTTGGCCATCCGGCTCTTGGCACCGACGTAGGCGTGGCTTGCCGGATCGTCACCGACGATGATCACCGCGAGACCGGTCTTGACCCCGGTCTTCGCCTCGAGGTCGGCCGCTGCCGCCTTCACCGTATCGATTACCGAAGCCGCTACCTGCTTGCCGTCAATCACTGTCGCCACGTCATTCTCCCCGTCTGAAATCAGCCGTCATTTTAATCCCCGGATTTCCGGGGAATTGCCTGTGGACGCCCTATGCTGTCTAAAACCGGCAAATGCAAGGAGATTTGGCCCTCAGGCAACCAGGCCGAAACATTGGGACGCCTCGGCTCAGGCGGCGTCCCTGTCGCGATCCGCAACAGACTGCGCCGGCGCGATGTCCGGCTGGACAGCTGCCTCTGCGGGCTTGCGCGTCAGGCGATAGCGCAGCAGATGAAGGAAAAACACTGGGATGCCAATGACATAGCGCCGCCACAGGCGGTGAGGCTCCTGCAGCAGCCGGAATGCCCATTCCAGTCGCAGCTTGCGCACCACCTTCGGAGCGCGCGGAACGGCGCCGGCGACGAAATCAAAGAGAGCGCCGACAGTCATCACCAACCGGGCGTGTTCGCGCCTGATATAGCGATCCACCCACTTTTCCTGGACGGGCGTGCCCATGCCGATGATCAGCACATCGATCTTCAGCCGCGCTGTCAGTGCGGCGACGTCGCGGCTTTGGGCATCGTTGCAAAAGCCATGCGAAATGGCGATGAACTCGTGCCAGGGCGCATGCGCCGCGAAATTCTTCCGTGCCTGCTCCAGCACCTCCGGGCGCCCGCCGATAAGGCCGATGCGCTTGCGCTCCGTCATGTAGGTCAGTAGCGCCGGAACGAAATCGGTACCATTGAGGTTTGCCGGGAACGATGACCCGTGCATGACCCGGGCCGCGAGGTCCAGACCGATGCCGTCGGAAAGCACCGTCTGCCGGGTGAGCACCTCGCGATAGGCGTCGTCCTTCAGCATGACGTTGGCGTTGTGGGCATTGAGGAAGGATATCACCTTCTGGCCGCTCGGCTGCGACGCCTGGGCATCCGCAAAAGCAAGCGCGTCGCGCCAGTCGAGGTCGCAAACCGGAAGATCGAAGATCGGGCGCTGCGGCGGATCGCGCAGCACTGCGGCAGCAACCTTCATGATCGCGGCTCCGTCCGGCCGGCGGGCCCCGGTGCGGGGATCAAGGAGCAGTGCGCAGAGATGCAATAAGCCAGCATGCTTTACTCGATGGTTTCACAGACGCTGGCCAAGCTAGCAGCAATGGCTGAAACCGCTTTTAAAGCATCCGGTTAAATGCAGCCTGATTGATTCAGCAATCGTTAACCTGGCCGGGACGCCGTCCTCGGCGCCCGAGCAGCAACAAAAAATCCGCCCCCGGTGGGGCGGATCGTCATGAATGTCGGAAGATGCGACGCGGCTCAGTTGACGGCCGTACCCTCGACGATCTTCACCGGCGTCTTGTTCAGCTTGTTCTGATCCGGACTATTGTCGCGCGTGTCTTCCTTCGCGAGATAGTCGAGTTGCTCGACCAGCACGTCGGTTACCAGCTCGTTGTTCAGGCGTTTGTTCAGTCCGTCCTTGATGTGGTTGCGGAAGGCGCTCAGGTCGAAGGACGCGACATTGTTGACATCGACCATCTTGTTGCCGATCAGCAAACTGTAGACCTCGTCGGTAACCAGGGCGTTGAACGGCACTTCGGTCTCCGGCACCTTGTCCTTGTCGATCATGAACGAAACGCGGGTTAGAAAGTAACCCGCGATCTTGCCGCCCGAAATTACCGGAACGGTGATCATTTCGCCCTGAGCCAACTCGGTATTCTTCTTGCCCGCATCGCCGTCGTCAGCCGGCGCCGTCGTCATCTGGACCGACAGCCAGACCGATCCAAGCGTGATGGCGCACACCCATAGTCCGGTAAGAACAAGCTTTAACATCAGGACTCGCTATAGCGGAAGAACTGTTCCTCGGAATAGGTCCCGTCACCCTCGGCTTCACGCTCGGCGTTCTTGAGCAGATCGGCGACGGCGCGCACCGCCTCCATGTGCGCCTCGACGCGGCGGGCGTTGACGACGAGCTTGTCCTTCAGGTCGTGCATCTGCCCGACATGAGCCGACGCCAGTTCCTTCGGATCGGTGTCGCGCACCAGCATCGTCAGTTCATACAGGCAGCGGCTCTTATGAGCATTCGACACCTTGAGGTCGAATTCAGGATCCTTCCCGATGCGATTGTTCTCATTGTCGATGATCATCTCCAGCCGGCCAAGGACCGATGTGATACGATAATCGTTCGAAATGGCTTCCATTCTGTCTGCCCCGTTCATGTTTGTTCGGACTTGTCTTCAATATTGGCGGTCATGCCGATGGTACGGCGCTCGAAGTCGGTGATCATGCTGAGCGCAAGATTCCGGTCGTTCTCATCGGTGGTGGCGTTGTTCACGCCGCTGTCGCGCGCCCGGGCGAGCTGGTCGGCGAACATCTGTTCGGCGATGCCGACGCCGCCACTCTTGGAAATAACCTGGCCGAACTGTTCGGCCATCATGCTCTTCCAGATCTCGCCGGCATTGCCCTTGCCGTAAATCTCTTCGGAATCGGACGGCAGCATGTCCTTGATGAAGCTCTGCAGCACGACGGCTTCGAACTGGCGCAGTTCCTCGGGGATCTCGGACGCCTTCACCTTGCTGCGGGCATTGGCGAGACCGGCACTGGTTTCCGGCGTCGACAGGCGATCCAGGGCAGCACCGAAACCGGCGCCGGCATCGGCAAGACTGGTGGCTGCAAAGGCGGCACGGTTGGCCTTCAGTTTTGCCTGAGCAGCCTGTACTTCGGTCGGATCGGCGGCGCGGACCACGTCCAGGACCAGATCACTTGGAGGCGAAATAGCCAAGTCACATCCCTCGCAGTTAGAATAGACTCTCGTTATGAATGCTGAAGCTTGCTGGAGGCTGGTGTTCACATTCGCCGGCAGTTGAGCCGATGGGCGGCAAGATCGCTGCTATTTGTTGCCGCGGCCGGCCGGCATCGCCAGCTGCTGTTCGAGCAGATCATAAATGGCATTGTCGTCGAGTTCGCGGTCCTCGAGCATGCGGGCTTCCTTCATGCCCTCCTCGAGTCGCTCCGCCTTGGCCCTCTCCTTCATGACCTGGCGCTCGTGCACCTTCTGCACCCCGGAAAGGTGGACGTCGAGGGACGCCAGTTTGCCGAAGCGTTCGGAGTAGTGCTGGGAGAACAGCCGGTGAACCGGGTCCATCGAACCGATGGCATCGATCACCTGGTCCATGGAGCGACTGACCTCGTCGCGTTGCTGCGTGGTTGCAGCCAGTTCATGCTCGGCCATGCGCTCGAGATGCCGCTGCACCGCCACCAGCCGCTTCAGTTTCTGGGATCGGGTCGTCGCTGCCATCGGAAATCTCCTGACCTGGCCGCTAGCGGCCGACATATATCGTGGTGAAGGCTTCGGCGAACTGCTGCACCAGCACCGCAATCGACAGGTAGAGCATGAAAAGCCCGCCCATCAGCAGATAGGGTGTCGAGATGAAGTAGATCGGGATCTGCGGCGCCAGCTTGTTGATCATGCCGATCGAGATGTTGAACATCAGGCCGAACAGAATGAAGGGGCTGGCGAGCCGCAGCATGATGTAGAAGGTCGCGACCAGGGTATCGGTCAAGGTGATCAGCGCCTTCTGCGGAGAGACGATATCGCCTATCGGAATGGCGGTGTAGGAATCGACCAGCGCCGTGAAAATGACGTGGTGAAAGTCGAGCGCGAACAGCAGCATCAGACCGGCAAAGGTGAGCAGGTTGTTCAACTGGTTTTCCGGGGCATCCTCGATGATGTCGGAGGAGCCTGGCGCGGTGAAGCCGATCATCATCGCGATTGCCGAGCCGGCGAACTGCAGCCCGAGGGTATAGAGCCGGGCGATCAGGCCGAACATCGTGCCGATGAAGGTCTCGGTAATCACCAGCACGATGTAGCCGGTCCCGGCCGCCGACACGCGTGGATAGATGGTGTCCCATAGCAGGGGCAGGATAGCCATCGATACCGCCAGCGCAGCGAGCAGCCTGATGAACGGCGGCACGCGGGCCGAGGCAAAGCCGGGCATGACCATCACGCAGCCGCCGATCCGGCAGAATGCGACAAACAGGGCAAGAACCGTGCCCTGCGGATCGGTTATCATGAAATCGAACCCAGGATCTTGATCTCGATACCCTTTGCAAGTTCCACATGCGACAGTACCGGCAGCGTGGCGAACAGGCGTTCGATGATCATGCGGACGTAGGACCGGGTTTCCGGCGAGGTCACTAGCACGAACGGCAGGCCGCGATCAAGGAATTCGCGGATGACCGTGGTCGCCTCTTCACTGAACTCCTCGAGACTGCGCGGATCGATATCGAACTCGACCACTTCGCCCTTGGAATCGCGCTTCAGCGCCTGATGGAAGACCAGATCCCACTTGCTGCCCAACCGGAGGACGCGCAGGACGCCGTTGTCTGTCAGATCGCCGCAGAGCTGCTGGGCCATGCGCACGCGAACGTGCTCGACGATCTGCTCGGTCTTGCGGACATGCGGCGCGAGTTCGGCGACCGCCTCGAGGATAAGATGCAAGTTGCGGATCGAAACGCGCTCGGCGAGCAGCAGCTTGAGCACCGCCTGCAGGCCCGAATAGGACATGTGCGACGAGCAGATCTCGTCCGCGAGCTTCTTGTATTCAGGGTCCAGGCGATCGATCAGCACCTTGACGTCCTTGTAGGACAGGAGCTGTGGCAGGTTGTTGCGGATCACCTCGCTGATGTGCGTGAGAACCACCGAGAGGTTGTCGATCGGGTGGAAGCCTTCGCGCTTAAGGTCCTCGGCAAATGTCTCGAGGATCGATACCGCGGGCATGCCGAACGCGGGTTCGCGGATCTCGTCACCCGGGATGCGCGGCCGGCGGCCGTTGCCGGTGACGACCAGAACTTCGCCGACGCGCAGCGTATTGGAGGCGATCGTCGTGCCGTGGATGCGGATCTGGTAAGATTTTTCCGGAATGCCGATGTCATCCGACACCTTGATCTCCGGCACCACGAATCCGTACTGCGTCGCGAACTTCTTGCGCATCTTGCCGACGCGGAACGCCAGTTCCTGGTGCGCGCCGAGAAGGCGGGTCGACACCAGCTTGCCGAGCGCCAGTTCGATTTCGGCGGTCTTGAGCACGGCCTTGACCGAGTCCTTTTCCATCTCCTTCGACTGGACGATGTTCTTTTCTTCCAGTTCGCGGCGGGCCTTGTTCTCGGCCTCGACCTGACGCGGAATGAACCAGCTGCCGAAGGCGAGAACGCCGGCAAGCGCCATGAACGGAATGAACGGCAGACCCGGCATCACGGCAAGAGTAGCCATCAGCAGCGAGGAAACCATCAGCGCGCGCGGATAGCCGCTCAGCTGGCCGATAACTGCTTCGTCGGTCGATCCGGAATTGCCGCCGCGCGACACCAGAAGGCCGGCCGCCAGCGATACGATCAGCGCCGGGATCTGCGAGACAAGACCATCGCCGACCGAGAGCTTGACGAAGACATCGGCAGCTTCGCCAAGTTCCATGCCATGGCGGAAATAGCCGATGATGATGCCGCCGAAGACGTTGATGGCGGTAATGATCAGGCCAGCGATGGCGTCGCCGCGCACGAATTTCGATGCACCGTCCATCGAACCGAAGAACGAGCTTTCGTCCTCGAGTTCCTTGCGGCGGTGCTGCGCTTCCTTCTCGTCGATGATGCCGGCCGACAGGTCGGCGTCGATCGACATCTGCTTACCGGGAATGGCGTCGAGGGTGAAGCGGGCGCCGACTTCGGCGATACGCGTCGCACCCTTGGTGATGACGATGAAGTTGACCGTGATCAGGATCAGGAAGACGATCAGACCGATCACGAAGTCGCCGGACATCACCAGGCTGGCGAAGCCCGCGATCACCCCGCCGGCTGCATCATGTCCCTCATGGCCATGCGAGAGGATGACGCGCGTCGTCGCGATATTGAGCGACAGACGGATCATCGTCGCAATCAGCAGGACCGTCGGGAAGGACGAAAAATCCAGTGGTCGCTGGATCCACAAGGATACCATCAGGATAAGCACCGAGAGCGCAATCGAAATGGCCAGCCCTATGTCGATCATGAACGCCGGGATCGGCAGGAACAGGATGCTGAGGATTGCCACGATGCCGAGCGCGAAGCCGACATCCTTGGTGCTCGGGGTGGCCTTCGGCAGAGGTATTGCAGGTGGTTGCGCCATGTCTTTCCCGTCTCTTCATGAGAGGTGCGCGACGGCTTCATGGCCATCGCACCAAATCCGCCCAATGGTTAACGGCCGAAGCTTGCGCGAAAATGTGGATGTGGACGCTTATGCAGGAGAATGAAGGAGCGGCGGTCGGCGTGGAAACCACGCCGACGAAAGATCGGATGCGCTAGAAGCCGCTTTGCACCCGTGAAAAGACGAGATTGGTGAACTGCGAGACCTGCGCCCCGACGAAGGGCGCCGAAACGCCCACCGTGATCATGATGACCACGATCTTCGGCACGAAGGTCAGGGTCATTTCCTGGATCTGCGTCAATGCCTGGATAAAGGCGATCGTGACGCCCACGATCATCGCAGCGGCGACGGCCGGGCCCGAAGCCACCAGTACCGTCCACACCGCCGCCTGAGCGATATCCAGTGCATCAGCTTCGTTCATCTGCCGTACCCGCTGGCGTATCCTTGATCGTGATGCCGGGACCAATGACGAGCTTGGTACCGTCGTCCAGTGTCGCAACGATACCGTCAGAATAGAGCTGAACCGAAGCGACGACACCGGTAACCTTACCATCTTCGCTGGTGACCGTCTTGCCCATGACCGAACTTGCTTCCTGAAGCGAGGTGCGCTGCAACAGGCTTTCCAGGTTCTTGTTGGTCTTGATGGTCTGCTCGACCTGCGAGAAGGTCGCAGGCTGCGCCATCTGCTGCGAGGCGTCCATCGGCTCGGTCGGATCCTGGTTCTTCAGCTGCGCCACCAGAAGCTGCAGGAAGCTCTCGTAGTTGAGGGTCGCGTCCTTGGAATCCTTCGACGAATCCATCGCCGTGACGCCCGGGACATACCCGGTGCTGGAGTTGACTGCATCTACCGCCATGGTGCGATCTCCTTGCGGATCTGTTCGATAGTCGCCGGCGCCATCTCGTGGTTGTTGAGAATACGATCCTCGATCGCATAGAGGCCGCGGATCGCCTTCAGCGCGTCGAAGGCGCGATCGGAGGCGACAAGACCATCGACCCGCTTCAGTTCGGCAAGGATCTCATCGTTCTTGAAGCATGCCAGCAGCATGGTGATCGACTTGCGGAACAGCGCGCGCGACTGCTCGGCACCTTCCGGATTGATGAGGATCATCTGGCAGATGAAGTAGAGCTGACGCAACGGGGTATTGGCGTCCTCGGCCTGAAGCACGTGGTTTTCCAGCAGGAAGGTCACGTCGTTCAGGAATTCCAACGCAACCTTGCGATCCACTCGCAGCACCGCGCCGTTGATGAAGATTCTCTCGCCAGACTTAAGAGAGATGCGCAGAGTACTTTTCATTTAAGTCCATCCCTGATGATGGTGGTTACGTCAATAATGCCCTGGTAGTTGTCGGATTTGCGCTTCCTGATGAGGTCGCATTCCTTCAAGATCCAGATGGCGATCGAAATCAGATTGGCCCGCAGATCCTGGTCGAGCTGGTTCTCGGGATCGGAAAGATCCTCGATGAACCGGACCCACAAGCGCCGCGTGTAGAACAACGCCTCGATGGCGCGCGGCGAAAACGTCTTCGTCTGGCTCGCCTCGGTCAGAAGTTCTATCGACCGGTCAAGTACCTGCCGTTCACGATCCTTGGCGTCGGCGACGCCATCTTCCATGATCTCGGCATATGAAAACTGATACATTCATGCATCCTTCATATTGAGTATGTACCTCTAGTCATTAGAGGTAGTTGAGCAGACTCATGCTCTGAATTTTCGATGTCAGCGTGTAGGCGACTTCCAGCTGCGTCTCGAGAGTCTTGAGGCGCGTCGCCGCTTCGTATGTGTCAATGGATTCGAGCCCGACTATGCTCGACGTCATGATGTTCTTCTGCGCCTGAAGCGAGGTATTGGCCTGCTTGATACGCGCCTCGGAAACGCCGAGCGTGCTGCGCTCCTGGTCAATTCCGGTAATCGATGTCCCCATGAAATCGACCGTCGCGGTGCTGACCACCTTGCGCGTCTCATCGGAGAGACCGAGGCTCAGCAGTTCATAGCCGATGATGGCGCCGAGGGCGAACTTGCGCATCCCGTCGCCATTGGCGTTGGTCGAACTCTGGACGATCTCGGCATTGCTGATGCGGCTGGTCATGTTCTGGTCGGATGCCTTGGACCAGTTATCCCAGCCCGTGCCGGCAGCCGGTGCCGGGTCCATGTACAGCGCCTCCAGGCTGTCGATGAACTCCTGCATCTTGGCCGGCGTAATGTCGGCATCGGTGGCAAAGCCCTCGGTCGTCTTGAAATCCGCAAAGGCCGCGTCGAACTCGGCCTTTGCGGCCGACATCGGATCGGAAAGGTAGTCCGTAACCGGAACGACATCGGTGTTGATGCCGGCAAACAGATACTCGCCGCTGAAGGAAGTGTTGATTGCCCCGGTGAACATCGAGATGGCGTCGGCGAAACTTGCCTTGGCCGTCCTGAGCTGATCGGGGGAGCCCGAGCTTGCCATGATGGCGGCATTGCTCGCCGCGTTGGCCGCATCCGACATCGTCTTCAGCGCGAGTTGCGAGGCCGCGAGGCGCTGCGTCGTCAGGGCGTTGGTGCTGATCAGCGAGGAGATGCGATCGAGATCGGAGCGCATGTTGAGAGACCGGCTGGTCCGCACGCCGAGGGCAACACCGAGATCCGAGTAGGTTCCGGTGACGCTCTCCTTCTGCAGTTTCATCTGCTCCTCTTGCGCACGCGCGACCGTCTGGCGCAACGTGTTCTGCAAGGTCAGGTTGGAAACAAAGGACGTCTTCATCGCTTAGCCCGCCGCATTCATGAGTGCTGTCATCATTTCATCGATTGCCGCAACCAGCTTGGCCGACGCCTTGTAGGACTGCTCGAGATCGAGCAGCAGCGACAGTTCCTCGTCGAGGCTGACGGCGGTCACGCTGAAGAGCGCTTCCTCGGTTCGCGACCAGAGCGCCGCCTTGTCGTCGGCGGCCGTCGTTGCGGAACTGCGCAACTGTTCTACCCAGCCGACCGAGGCCGACGCTATCCCGAGGATGCTCAGCGAGGTATCGAGCCCGGTCGAACTGTCGAAGGTGATCTTCTCATCGAACTTGCCAAGATAGGAATTGAGCAACGCGGAGTAGCCGGCATTGCCGTCCGGGTTCTGGTTGGCGTTGATGCCGTCACGGATCAGCATCGGATTGCCGCCCTTGGCCGTCACCACGTCAGGATTGACGATGATCATGCCGGCGAGACCACTGGTCAGCGTGCCGGGAATTGTGGTCTGCTCGACACCGGCGCCATTAACCCAGGTGAAGAGACCGGGAGCGCCGGCATCCTCGAACATGGTGATGAGCCCGCGCGCAGTCTCGTCGAGCTGCCTCTGGAACGTCGGAGCAACATCGTCGCGGATCTGCAGCAGCGCCGCCAGCGAGCCGGTGGCGGTGGTATTGCCGCCCTTGCCGGCCTGTACCTCGACACCGTCGATGTAAACCTTGTTGCCAGGCGTACCTGCCGTGTAGGTTGCGGTCGGCGCAAAGGTTACCGAGCGGGGATAGGTTTCGAAAAGAACCGTGCCGTCGTTGGTATAGAGCACCATGTCGTTGTTGGTGCGGGTGATGCTCGTCACGCCGACGATCGCGGAAATTTCCGTCAGCAGCTTGTCACGCTGGTCGAGCGAGTCGTTAACGTCCGTCCCTGCGGCGGTGCCGGCCTTGATCTTGTCGTTGTAGGTGGTGAACTCGGCCAGCAGCCGGTTGAGCTCTGTAACCGAGGCGGCGATGTCTGCGTCGGCATCGGCGCGCATCTGCTGAATTGCCTTGGTGTTGCTGTTCAGCGTGTTGGCGACGTCGGTGGCGTTGGCAACCACCGTCTCGGCCAGCGAGGCTTCGTTCGGCTTGTTGGCGAATGTCTCGAGATTGTCGCGCAGCTTCGACAGATAGGTCGAGACCGACAGTTCGTAGCCGTCGCCGCCGAACATGGTCTTCATCCGCTCCAGCCCGCCGAGCAGGTTGTCCTGGGCATAGGATTGCGAGATGCTGATCAGGTTCGTCTTCTGCAGCGCCTCGTTCTGCGCCCGCTGGATTTCGACAACTGCGGCGCCGTTGGCGGCCGTCGCGAGGATGGCCGCCCGCCGGGAATAGGTAGCGTTGCTCGCATTGGCAATGTTCTTGGACGCTACGGCCGTCTGCAGGGCCGTATTCGAAAAGCTAGACTGAGCAGTCTTCATTGCCGTGGAGAGCGACATCGTATTACCTATCTATGAAGTATTCAGTTCGCATTACCGCTTCAGATTGACGAGAACTTCCATCAGTTCCGAGCCGGTCTGAAATACCTTGGAGTTAGCCGTGTAGTTGCGCTGGGATTCGATCATCGCCGTCAGTTCCTCGGCGATATCGACGTTGGAATCCTCCAGCGCGCCGGAGAGGATGCTGCCGTAGCCGCTGTTGCCGGCATAACCCATGACGATGACGCCCGAGTCGTTGCTCTGCGAGTAGACGTTGCCGGCGAGCGGCTTCAGCTTGTCAGGGCTCTGCACGTTTGCCATGGCGATACGATACTTGGGCTCGAGGTCGCCGTTCTCGAACTTCAGAGACACGACGCCGTCGTCGCTGATCTCGTAGCCGATGACTTCGCTCGGACCGTTGCCGTTGATCTTGCCGTTGGAGACCTTGAAGTCGGAAGCGAGCTGGGTGGTGCCGGCGATGTTGATCGTCAGGCCTTCCAGTTCGGCGCCGTTGATCGTCAGCGGGGTCGTCGTCAGCTCCTGGACGCTGGCGGCGGTCAGCTTGCCGTTGGCATCGAACTCGAGCGAACCCGTTGCCAGCGTCTCGATCGTCGGCGGGGCGGTGCTGTCATCCGAATACGTGACCGTGACGTCCC
>JAEWPB010000102.1 GCA_023399465.1 Pseudomonadota bacterium | reverse complement strand
TTGAAGAACAGGAGTGCCACAGCATATGTCGTCCAATGCTGCTCCTCCCGCTCGCTCGTCCCCGCGACGGTGTAGAGACCGCGCTCGAGGGGACCGAAAATCCATGAAAGAAACGTGCGCTCGCCATTGAAGACGCGCGTCATGTAGGCCCCGAGCGGCTTGACGAGCAAGGTGACGACCCCGCAGAAGACCAGTATCTGTATCCATCCGTTGATAGTCATGGCGTGGCTTTCCGAGCAATGGCCCCGATGATCAGAACCGTTCCGGGTGAATGAGCGCGTAGGTCAGGTAGACAAGCAGAAAAGCGGTCACCAGGCCGGCAAGCGTGTATTCGAAGACCATGTTTCCAGTCCTTGTTAGAGGCTGTCGCATGCCCTGACATAGGCAAGCGACAGCGCGAAGAAAACGATACCAACTGCGAGAACGACAAAATCCATGCCGAGGCCCCTGTTCATGGTTTCCGCACGCCGCGTGGATACGCGAGCGAGCACCGGAAATGCTGGGGAATACATGACCGCGAACGGCATTAAGGTTCGAGAGCAGCCGGGGACGAAAGAAATAGGAATTTCATAGGAATTCCGGTCCGTCGGCTTCCGATGCGGAATTTGTACCCTTGATTTGGAAGATCTTCATCGCTTGCCACCACTGCCCAATCAGGTAGAATATAGACAAATAGGAACCAAGGAACCGATCATGGCACTGAGCATCAAGGATTCCGAAACCGAGCGCTTGGCAAAGGCGCTGGCTGAGAAGACCGGCGAGACCATCACAATGGCTACCCGCCGGGCGCTGGAGGAGCGCCTGCGCCGCCTTGCCAACGCCGGAAAGCGTGCCGTGCTGCTGGAAGAGCTTGCCGCCAGCCGCAGGCGCTGGGCGAAACTGCCGGTACACGACAACCGGTCTGCCGACGAGATTTTGGGCTATGACGAAAACGGGCTGCCCAGCTGATGGTCATCGATACATCCGCCGTCGTCGCAATCGCCTTCAATGAACCGGAAGCCGAGGCATTCGAAGCAAAGATCGTTGATGCCCCACGGCGTTACATGTCCGCCGCCTCGGTTCTCGAGCTGGCAATGGTGATCGAGGCGCGGCTCGGTGAGGCAGGCTCCGCGGAGCTGGATCTCTGGCTCCACAAGGCCGGCGTTGAAATCGTGCCTGTCGACACCGACCAGGTTGCGATCGCCCGCCGAGCATGGCGCAACTACGGCAAGGGACGCCATCCTGCGGGCCTGAACTACGGTGACTGCTTCTCCTACGCCCTGGCAAAGACGCGCGAAGAGCCGCTGCTATTCAAAGGTGACGATTTCTCACGCACCGACATCGAGGCGGCATAATGGCGCTGACCGTTCGCACGCATCCAGCGGAGATCCAGGCTCCCCGCAGCACAACGCCGGTGTGGGAAGCATATATCTCACGCCTGTGCGAACTCCCGACCTGATCGCGAGCGCCTCCGATGACGAAGCCATCACACCCCTCCCCTCCTGACGAGGCCTATCGCCGCGCCGAAGAGCTCGACGCCCTTGACGCCATCCTGCCGTTCGATCGTCGCGACCAGCTCGCCGTATTGCTGACCGATGACGACGTCGCCACCCTGAAACACCTCGCCAGCGAAGGCATGGGGGCGAACACCCTGCGTGCGCTTGCCTCCGACCTTGCCTATCTCGAGGCCTGGTGCGGTCTGGCGACCGGCGCTCCCCTCCCCTGGCCTGCCCCGGAGGCGTTGCTCTTGAAATTCGTCGCCCATCATCTCTGGGATCCGGTGAAGCGCGAAGACGATCCGGCCCACGGCATGCCGCCGGCGGTCGAAACCGGGCTGCGCGCACAGCGACTGTTGCGGGCGAACGGCCCGCATGCGCCGGCCACGGTGCGGCGACGGCTGACCTCGTGGTCGATCCTCACCCGCTGGCGCGGAGTTGCCGGTGAATTCTCCGCGCCTTCGCTCAAAGGCGCATTACGCCTGGCGGTGCGCGCCAGCGCACGGCCACGGCAGCGCATGAGCAGAAGCGCGGTCACCGCCGACGTGCTCGCCCAGTTGCTCTCGACCTGCGGCGGCGACAGTCTCACCGATCTTCGCGATCGCGCCATCCTGCTCACCGCCTTCGCCTCCGGTGGACGCCGGCGCTCGGAGATCGCCAACCTGCGCGTCGAGGATCTGGTCGAGGAAGACCCGGTGCAGTCGGCGCCCGACGATCCGGGCTCCCCTCCCCTCCCCTGCCTCAGTATCCGCCTCGGCCGCACCAAGACCACCAACCCGGACGACGACGCCCGGTCGTTGATGATCGGCCGGCCGGTCGAGGCGATGCGGCGCTGGCTGGAGGAGGCGCGGATCGAGAGCGGCCCTGTGTTTCGCCGCATCGACCAGTGGGGCAATGTCGATCGTCGGGCACTGACGCCGCAGTCGGTCAACCTGATTCTCAAATCCCGCTGCGCCAAGGCGGGGCTCGATCCGCAGAAATTCTCCGCCCATGGCCTGCGCTCCGGCTATTTGACCGAGGCCGCCAACCGCGGCATTCCCCTGCCCGAGGCGATGCAGCAATCACAGCACAAGTCGCTCACCCAGGCGGCGGCCTACTACAACGGCCAGGACCGCAGGCGCGGCCGGGCGGCGCGATTGATTGTCTGATTGAATTCTTGGACGAGCGGCCGGAATTGCCGCTTCGCGGCCTTGCATTTACGGCCCTTTCAGACAGCAAGGCCGCCATAAAGGCGGCCCTGGATTTTTCGGGGGCTCATTCGTCAGAAGCGTGCCAGACCGAAGACCTTCGGATCCAGCTGGATGTCCTCGCCGTTGATCCACTTGGCCAGTGTCTCGCCGTGTGCCGGGCCAACGGTGAAGCCGTTCGCCATGGCACAGACGACATAGAGGCCGGGAATGCTCTGGACCTGATCTACGTAAGGCTTCGCATCCGGGGAGACGTCGATCATGCCAGCCCAGGTCTCCTTGACCTCCGCCTTTTCATATTGCGGATAGGCCCGCCGCAGCGCAGCCAGCGCGATGTCCGTCGCCTCGGTATCGACCGTGGCCGACAGCATCCGCACTTCCTCGAAAGGCGAGACCTCGTTGGGGCCCCAAGCGGATTTCATCCGCATGGTGGCGAAAAGATCGCTGGAAAGACGAACTTTCACGCCATAACCACCGGTCAATGTCGAGATATAGTCGCCCAGATACCGGAAGTGGTCTGTAGTGAGATTCGCAGTGCGGCCGGCGATGCCGATCGAGGTTTCGCCGTTTGCCATCTGACGCCAGGTATAGTCCTCGCCATAGCCCGCGCCCGGCAATGCGCCGTCTACCACACCGACCCGCTGCATCGACGAATTCACCGCCAGAAGCGGGAAATCCGCGCCCGCGTTGCGGGTGAAATAGGAAGTCCAGGCACCGGCCGCCACGATGACGTGCTTGGCCTTGATATAGCCGCGTTCGGTATGAACACCCGCAACCTTGCCGCCTTCCCGTTCGATCGTGCGTGCGGCACAGGGTGCCACAATGTGAACGCCTGAACGGATCGCCGCAGCAGCCATGCGAGGCACCGACCATTGCGGCTCGCCACCACCATCCGTCGGCGAATAAAGCGCGCCTTTGAATTTCTCGGACGCGCCCGGAATGAGCGCATCAAGCTCGGCACCGCGGATGATCTTACCATCAAGCTGCGGCACGACTTCTTTGGCTTGCTTCAGCCATGCTTCCTGCTTGGCGACATCGTCGTCACTCGAGAGCAGTGTGAAATTGCCGAAAGCGCGAAAGCCGACATCCTCGCCAAGTTTCGCGGCCAAGCCCGACCAGATCTCCTTGCCACGCTGGGCCGATGCAATGGTCTCCATCGGCCATCCCATGGTGTAGACCCAGCCGAAGGCGCGTCCGGATTGCTCGCCCGCGATCACACCCTTTTCAAGAACGACAGTTTTAAGGCCGCGTTCGTTCAGCGACAACGCGGCCGAGATCCCCGCAATACCGCCACCGATGACCACAACATCCGCTTCTTTCGGAAGCGTCTCGGACGTGCTGATCTGCAGTGCACGCGGCACATCGGAGGGGTAGCGCCAGCCACGTCCCGAGGACAAACCAATACCGGCTCCGGCGCCCAGTGCCACGCCCGCAATGCCGATCCCGCTGCCGAGCAGCAGGTTTCGCCTCGTTATGCTCATTTCTTGCTCCTTGGTATTTTCGTCATGCTTAATGAACGACGTGGCATAACGACGCGGTTTTGATCTGTCCAGACCGATTAAGGCTTGCCCCTGCCTGCAAAATCACCCTCCAGCCCTTATTAGACCGCGCAGCCAAGCCCATCGGCCCCGGTGTCAGCCCGTGCTTTGCACCGGTTTCCCGTTCAGCCGCAGCAGCGCCATCAGCATCGGCCCGAGCGAAAACTCGCCGCGCGCCGCTTTTCGTGTCAGATCGCGCAGATAGCCGCCGGCGGAATTGATATGGCCGGCCCGTTCCAGAATGCAGGCGACGGCGACCGCGGCGTTTTCCGGCCCCATCTGCTCGCAGGCCTCCTGGTAGGCCGACGGACTGACCCCGAGCATCGAGCGGACCACGACGGCAGCCGACATCAGATCGCGCCAGCTGGAAATGGCGCCCCCCGGGCCGTACATCGCAATGTCGGGGCAAGCCCGAAGCACCATTGCCAACGGAAACGCCTTTATCGCCTCCCGCATCGGCGCATTGGTTGGCACAGCCGGTTCGCCCTGCTCGTTTTCAGAGCGAGGTTCAAGTTCATTGCTAGAGTCGGTATTTGAATTCTGTATGTGCTGACGGATTTCGTCATCATTGGTGTCGGTTTTTTCTGAAATTAGCTGAAGTTCCAAAAGGTTGACCACCTCTTCGTGCAGCAGCGCCAGCTCTTCGAGGATTCCTGTCAGTTCCTGCTCGGTTTTCGCGCGGGAAAGCCGGCCAACGGCCGCGACGAAATGGCTTTCGACCATGCCCCAGTCGCCGGACGCCCCCTCCTCGATCGCCGCCGAGATCAGCTTGCGGATGTCACGGCGGCAGATCGAGATCCGTTCTTTGACAATCTTCAGTCGCCGGCGCGTTTCCTCGACCTGCTGCGCCATCCGGGCAAGCTCTTCGGAACGCGCCAGCAGCGGCGCCAGGCTGAAGCCGTAAGCCGTCTCGATCGTGCCATCCCGGCCCTTGCGCGCATAGCGCTTGCCGTTCGGGCTGTCGTTACGATGGATCAGCCCGGCCTCGACGAGCAGCGCCAGATTTTCACGAAGCGTCGTGCCGGCAATGCCGTTCGCCCGGGCCGTGAGCTGGGCGTTCGACGGGAAGACGATGAGATTGCCGTCTTCGCTGAGTTCCGTCTCGGGATGGAATGACAGCAGCGCATTCAGCACCGCCAGGGCGCGGTCGCGCAGGCCCAGCAGCGAGCGGGCGTCACAGGCGTCGCGATAGATCTTCCACTTGTCGGCGGATTTGCCGGCCTTGATCTTGGCCGCTTCGAACTGGCCCTTCACCAGGGCAAGCGTCATCGGCCGCCGCCCGAAGGGCGTCGTCACATGTCCACTCTGCATTTTCCTTCACCCTTCCAAAGGCAAAAGAAATCCGCTCACCAAAAACGGTGCCAAAGACTCTTGACGGGGATTCGTGGAAATGCGATTCTCGATCTTGCTACAAATCAGAGGAAGGCTTCCACGACGGCAACGTTTGGGGGCCTTTTTCTTTTGCGTCTACTCTCCTGTGGTATTTGCGGTCGACTTCCTGAAAGCCTCGTAGAGGCCGTCAAGGTTGCTTGAAATCCACTCGCCAAACGGCTTCGCATCCTTCTTCGTCAGATCGAGCGAAAAACCGTTCGGACGAGATATCGTGGTGACGCTTACGGCGTTGTCGGCGGGGATCCACGCTTTACCGCGAGACTTTCCCTTTCCCGGCTTTGCCTTCGGCGTCTCACTGTCGAGGTATTTGGTCAGCTGTTCCAGTCGCCCGTCGCTGTCGACCGACAGGAACTCCTCGGACCCGAGGAGTTCTGCCACACGCTCGGCGTTGGAACGGTCGCGGAACTTGATCGCGAGCCTGTACCACTTGTCCCTGCCGCTGCTCTTTGCGGCTCCAACCGCTCGAATAACGTGTTCCGGAATATCGTGAGCCACGGATATCATCTTGGACACGACGGTCTTGTCCACCGATAGCGCCGCCATGATCACGTCGCGCTCGTAGCCTTGTTGCTCGAGATTGCTGGCAAACACCGCTTTTTCGATGAACGAAAGGTCGGAGCGCGCGCTGTTTTCCTGGCCCTGGGCAATGACGTGGTCCTTGTCGTCGAGTTGCTTGACGACAGCGCGCACGGGTCGCCCTAGAAGCTTGGCAGCGCGCGTGCGCCGATGACCAAACACGGTCATGTATCGACCATCTTGGTTCGGATGGGGGCGCACAAGAATAGGGCTATCCTGCCCTCGTTGACGCATGGCCTCTAGAAGTGCTTCGAAAGCGTCCTGATCCTCGCCGAGCCGGTCAGCGAAAAAGGAAACGTCAATGATCTCGGGATCGAGCTCGACCACCGTCTCGCCTTCGAGCAGCCGGGCTTCGAATTCCTTCGCCGCCTGCGCCTTCTCCGCGAGTTCGTCGATCGACTTGGTGATCGCACCGAATGCGCCACGGCCGCGATTGCGTTCCATCGCAGGAGACAGCTTTACGGCCAGGTCCTGCACTTCCGAAGGCGTGTGCGTATCCGGGTTGACCGTGGTCAACTTCTTCTCCGTCAGCGATGTCAGCAGATTCTTCCGAGACATTATCGACCCCACGCCTTGTGAATAAGACCGACGATTTCATCGTTCACGCGGTGCAACGATTCCATGGCACGGTCGTAGGTCGACCGTGTGAACTGTGATCGATCCACTTCATACAGCGTCTGCTTCGTAATGCCCGCATCCGAGATGGCGACCGACTTCAAGGCTTCGTTCACGAGCACATGCTGCTTGAACAGCGAACGCATGAAGGCGACCATCTGGTTCTGCGGGCCATCGGTCGGCTCATAGCGGGTGACCAGATAACGAAGCCAGTCGAGACGCATGTTGGCTCCGGCACGCTTGAGCGTCCCCATCACTTCGCCCATCATCAACAGGAACTGGCACATGGACATCACGTCCAGCATCTGCGGGTGCACGGTGATCAACACCCCGGTCGACGACGAAAGAGCCGTCAGTGTCAGGTAGCCAAGCTGGGGAGGGCAATCGATGATGACGACGTCGTAGTCGTCCGCCACGTCGGCCAAAGCCTCGTCGAGACGCCCAAAGAAAATACGCCCCATGGAGCCGTCTTTCTGTGCGAGGGCGAGAGGCGTGTCGTACTCGTATTCCTGCAGTTCGAGGTTCGCGGGAACGATATCCAAACCCGGGAAGTTCGTTTTCTTCACGAGTTGCGAGAGAGGCTTCCTTTCGTCATCATACCGAAGCGCCTCATAGAGCGATTCATTATGATCGATTTCCGGCTGGAAGCCGTGCAGCGCAGAAAGCGAGGCCTGAGGATCAAGATCGATGGCAAGGACCCGATGCCCCGTAAGCGCCAGATGTTGCGCCAGATGCGCAGCGGTCGTCGTTTTGGCCGATCCGCCCTTGAAGTTGACGACAGCGATAATCTGAAGGTGGTCGGAGCCACGACGATGCGGCACGTATTTGGCTGCAGCGCGACTGTTCTTGTCGAGGAAGTGCCGCATTTCCAGCATCTGCTCGGCAGTATAGGAGCGCCGGCCCGACGGGGTTACCATCGGTTGCGGGCCGCGGCCTTCAAGCGAGAGATTCTTCAGGTAACCACTGGTAACGCCGAGATACTGGGCGACCTCCGAAAGCTGGAACGGACGCAAGGTCTTCTGGGCGTTCGGTGGAAACATTTCCAGCCGATGTTCGTTGAGCATGGCCGAAAGGTCATTGGCCTGCTGCGTAATCAGCAGATCGACATCAGTAATATCGTCTTTGATGTTCGTTGCCACATTCATCGAAAAATCTCGCATATGCACTTTAAACGCCATTTCTGGCCACTAACCGCATGTATGCCTGATTCTCGCAATGGGACAAGTTTTTTTTGGTTAACAAAAACTTAACAACAGTTGGTCCAAGAACCAAGCGAACTTCGGTTGACCACAGTCAACTGCTCTTCCCTACCCGGCCCCGCAGGGGCGGCAGCCACAATGATCCGTGGCTTTGCACCACCGGTATCCACGCCAAGATCGATGAGAATCTGACGACGGCAAAGAAGGCCCGACAAGAGCTGCCAGAATCAGACAAGAACCCGGCGGTCCACCGCCGGGTTCTTGTCTCGTGGCGCCGGGCAACCGTACGCGCCGAATGATTTGGGTTTGCTGACTCACTGAAACTCGTAGTCGGCCGGAACCATCTGCGTTTCAATGACGAAGGTGACCTCGTCGCCAATCTCGGGGATCGCGAAATCCAGGCCCCATTCGCTGCGCCTGATACTGCCTGTTGCCGAGAAGCCAATTTTCGTAACGCCCATCATCGGGTGTTCGGCCATTGAACCGTTGAAGGTGACATCGAGCGTCGCCGGATGCGTCTCGCCGCGCAAGGTCAAGAGGCCTTCAACGGTCCCGGTCTTTTCCCCCGTCAGCCGGATAGCCGTTGAGACGAAGGTAATCGGTTTCGCGGAAAGGAAAGGCCCTTCACCACCGATCTCCGCGTCGAAGTCGACCTTCTCCGGCCAGGGGTAGTCGGTACGCACCGAACGCGGGTCGATCGTGACCGAAAGCGTCGAGGCCTCCGGCTTTTCCGGGTTCCAGTCAAGCCGCGCGTCGACCCCGGTAAATCGTGCGGTATAGCGCGACAAGCCGGAGTGGTTGAGCGACCAGTTGAAACTCGAATGCGACGGATCGGTCTTGTAGACGCCACCCGGTGCTGGAGCATTGGCGCCGGCAGCGGCTAGGGCCGTACTCAATGCAAGACCGATGGAGAATGCAATTATGCGAAGCATGATATTTCCTTTGAGTATCTGACGTTAAAGAAGGACGACGCTTCAGGCGGCGTTCTCGCGTCCTACTGCCTGGATTTTCTCCCAGACGTGCCCGGGCCGGGGGATGTCGAGACCGAAGATGGTTTCGACCGTGTCGGCGAAATGGCCGGCGCTCATGATGCGCTGCTCGCTGAGGCCGTTCGCGGTCACATGACGCAGGCGATCATTCTGCAGGGCGACATAGCCGTCCGCAGTATGCCGGAGGATCGCCAGTGCATTCGTGAACGGCGATCCCGCGTCCTGCATCAGCCAGCCATGCGTGGCAGCCATGGCCGGCTCGTCGCTGTGGTCAGGGTTGAAATCGAAGCTCCTGGCGATGCCGCGCGCGTGGTTATTGAAGCGCAGCCAACCACCATCAACCGGCGTGATCGAGAAGTCGAAACCCCGCTGGCTGATCGGCCCTATGACCATCGGCACGGGTTCAATGATGGCGTCTGCCACGCCGACCTCGACAAGATAGGGACGGTCAAGATCGATCCTCAGGGTCAGGTGATTGCCGATGGCGATGTCGCCGAGCTTCTCCCGCTCGACTCCGCCGCAAAGCCGGGTCACGCGAAAGCCAAGCGCGGAAAGGGCAGCGCCGAACAACCCGTTCATCTCGTAACACCAGCCGCCGCGTCGACCTTCGACCAGCTTGGCGAAGGCGGCCGCCGGGGCAACCGAGGAGGCCCATCCCATGAAGGCGTCCAGCGCCTCCCAGGTAAAGGCCATGAGATGGGCGCGGTGAAGCCGCGACAGGCCGACGAGGTCGAGGGAAACGGGCTGAGCCATCCCGATCCTTGCGAGATAGGCGTCCAGCTGAGTGGTAGTCAGTGTCATTGCATTTTCGTTTGAAGGGGCATGGGTCATCCTTCGGTCTCCATTCGATAAACCGTTGCAAATTTCCGATGTTGGGCATCAGGTTGGCTTGGCCGGATGGGCTTGTGTTGGCCGCATACGATCCGTGGCGCCTCTATAGCGCTGTGGAAAACCAGCCGTTCCTAAAAGAATGTGCAAGCCGGCTCCGAATATCCTAAAAGTTTGCTAAATTGGTCCGGGAGAGACTGCGGGGGCGGCATTGCAGCTTGACGAAAAGCTTTTCGATTTCTTCAAACGGCCGCTGATGTGCATCATCGCCGCGGTCGATACGACGGGTCGTCCTTCCGCCGGGCGCGGCGTTGGCTTTCATCTTCTCGAAGACCGGGAAACGATCGACATCATCTTTTCCGCCTGGCAATGGCCCCGGCTTGAACCCTCCATCCTGCAGACCGGAAAGTTCGCGGTCACCTTCGTCAGTCCTTCGGATTATGTCAGTTTCCAGCTCAAGGGCTCCGCTGCGATGCGGGAGACGGAAGCGGATGACCTCGATCGTGCGGACCGTTTCATTGCGGCGGCGACGCGCGAACTCGAAGCTCTCGGCGTGCCCCAGCACCTCGTTGCGCCTTGGCTGACCGCCCGCGAAGCACGGATCGCCCGGCTCAGGTTCAGCGAAATCTATGTCCAGACGCCTGGGCCGCTCGCCGGCATGCGGGCCGGAGCAGCGCCCCGATGAGCCTGCGTCTTGCCGATCTCTCCGCCTGTTTCGAGGGCGTGATCCCCTCCATCATCGCGACCGCCTCGGCCGATGGCATGCCGAATGTCTCTTATCTCTCCCATGTCGTGCGCGTCGACGACGAGCACGTTGCCCTCTCCAACCAGTTCTTCGCCAAGACCGCGGCGAATGTGCGCGCCAATCCCAAGGTCACGTTGATCCTTGTCGACGGTTTTACCGGCGATCAGTTCCTGCTCGACATCAGCTTCGTACGTTCCGTTGATGGCGGCGCTCTCTTCGACAAGATCGCCCGTCAGCTCAAGGCGAGCAGTGCGCAGGTCGGCATGTCGGAAGTTATGCGATTGCGGAGCGCCGATATTTTCCGCGTGCATGAGATCGAAATGGTCCCATCGCCCGTCGAGGCCACGCCAGCCCCGGCCGGCCGTGCACCCGTCAGCCTTCCCGCCCTTTCCGAAGCGCTCAAGGCCATCGAGCGGCAGGCGGAAGCAGACGAGATCATCGACAGCCTGCTCCGCGGCATCCAGCATGTGCTCGGATACGACAACGCACTCGTGCTGATCCACGACAGCCATCGCGGCAGCCTGTTTACCACCGGCAGCATCGGCTACGGGCGCTCCGGATTGGGATCGGAAATCGCTGGGGGCGAGGGCCTGATCTGCATGTCCATGGCGAGTGGGGAGACAATCAAGATCAACGACATGAGCCGCGTGCGCCGGTTCGGCGAGGCTATCGGTCTCGTTGCTGAACTCTCGGAGGACACGACACGCAGCATCGCATTTCCTGAGCTGGCCGACGCTATGAGCCAGATAGCCGTTCCCATGCTCACTCGCGGCAACCTCGTCGGTGTGCTCTTCATCGAAAGCCCCCAGCGGCTGGCCTTTCGCGAGGAAGACGAGGCAGCTCTTGAAATCCTTGCCGGACAGGCGGCGAGCGCCCTGCGGGCGAGCGAGCGGGAGGCGACCGCCGCCGACCCGGGACAGGCCGGGCCCCTCCCGAAGACTGCGGCCACCGGCCGGGAAATCCACATCGCCCATCATCACATGGACGACAGCGTGTTCATCGATGGGACCTACATCGTGAAGGGTATCGCCGGCACTCTGCTGCGCCTGATGCTCGACTGGCATCTGAACGAGGGCCGGAGCGAATTCACGAACAGGGAAATGCGGCTCGCCGCCGGGGCACGGATGCGTGTAATCAAGGATAATCTCGAAACCCGGCTCCTGGTGCTTCGCCGCCGGCTCGAAGAAAAGCAGGCGCCCATACGCCTCTCCCGGGCGGGCAGGGGCCGCGTCCGCCTGGAGGCGGAAGGGCGGCTTTTCCTCGAATCTCTCGGAGAGTAGATTACTGCCTGCCCCTTGACTGTCGTCCGCAGGGCAGGGGAGTCCCAAGCTAGCATGGATGCCGCATCCCAACGGTCAATGACGGTTTAACCGCCTCATAACGAAGAGGAGGGCGGGTGTGGTCTGCGCAGTCTCCAGCCCCGATGGACTGACACGGCGCCGCCGGCGGCCGCAATCATCAACAGCAGACTTCCTGTATCGCGGTGATCATGCGCTCTTGCGTCAGGTAAAAGCCGCGGAGTATCTCCCGGAACTCCAGCAATATTTGCAATATCGCAGCATTTCGATGCAGTATTGCATCAAACACCGGCGATAATTCACTTTTCCGGTTCTTCCGATGAGTTTTCGGGTTGCGTAGATTTCCGGGCCTGCTTGGATTGCTGCAATGTTGCAGCCAGCCACTGTCGGAAGGACAGCAATCCTTTCGCAGCAGGACTACTCAATGACAAAATCGACGCTATCCACACCCGAGCTTGACACCCTCATGATCGATTGGATCGATGGGGAAGGGCACATCTCCGCGATAAACGAATTCGAGGCGCGTGAACTTGGAATAGAAGCATCCGGCAGCCTGGCGCTGGAGCGCGTCTACAGCAGCACCTCCGCGCAACTGCTGAAGGCGATTGCCCGGGGTGAGCAAGCAGCCGAGGCAAGCTTCCCCGTCTGGGTGAACTCGCCGCGCTACAGCGAAATCCCGATGGTTGCGAGTGTCGTGCGCGACGCGCCTCGCGGCCTTGCCGTGGTGAAACAGTCTCTTTCGCCGGATGTTCTCGGCATTGGACCGGAACTGGTGGAGCGCGTTGAAATTCTATCCCAGATGATCGGCGCCGCTACCGAAGCCTGCTGGTGCATAGAGTTTCTGGAGCCGGTCGATACCTCCCTGGCCGAAGAAGAGATCATCGGCCGGATCTTCTCCAGTCAAAGCCGGTGGCGCGCCTGCAACGAGGCGATGGCCCGGCTATACCGCGTGCCGGACGGCCTCGACTTCAATACCCAGGCCGTATCGCGCTATTTCCCGGATACCGACATCAACCGCCAGATGATCCGCGACCTGGTTCGCTCCAACTACCGCCTCGACCATGCGGCCGCCGTGGACCGGCGGCATGACGGCAGCGAAATGATGGTGGAGAACGATTTTCGCGCCGCCATCAAGGACGGCCTCCTCATTCGGCTTTGGGGCACGACCCGCGACATCGGGCCCTACAAGCAGCGCGAGCAGCAGCTTTCCGACCGTGCAGATACCATGCTCGACATCCTGAGCGCGACACCCGACCCCATCCTGGTGATTTCGGAAGACGGAACGGTGCTGGCCGCCAATCCCGCCACGGAAACAGCCTGGGGCCGCAGCGCCGAGAAAATCCTCGGTCGCCCGATCCAGCAATTCATCGAGACGCGGAACGCTGTCGAAAAGCTCAAGCAGTCGGCACTCGATGGCGACGACGGTGAACTGGACCTCGCCACGATCTCCGCCGACGACAGCCGCGACATCTGGCGGTTCCGTTCCGCGCAGATGGAAGGTGAAACCCGGCGCTTTGTGCTGACGGCCCGACGCAAGACAAAACGGCGAACACGCCGTCTCGCAGAGGAGGCCGTGTGATGAAATTCTACGCCAACGACGTCACCAGCCTTTCCCATCGCCGCCTGCGCCCCGGCTTCATCGACGATCCGCAATTCGGGACCTTCCTTGAAGCACTGCCTGATGGCGCAGCCCTCATTGAAGCCGATGGCCGGATCAAACTGGTGAACGGAAAGCTCGAACTTCTGCTCAATCTCGCCCGTGGCGATCTGGTGGGCTCCGAACTCGCCAAACATGCCAGGACCGCAGGACCGGTGATCCAGAAACTTTCGACCGCGCTGCAGCAGCTGAAGCGCGTCGAAGTCTCGGGAAAGTTGAACTCCCAACGCAGTGTCGTCGCCGCCCTCAGCATCCTGCGTACGGCCGATGGCGGAGCCTATGGCGCGCTGCTGACCATGCGGGAAGCCAGTCGCCAGTCGCGTAGCGAAGGTTCCGACAACTTCCGCTTCGAAGCCGAGCCCGGAAGCTCGGCGCGGGTAAGCTTCATCCGGACACCGGAGACCGATGCAATTGTCCGTCAGGCCGAAACAGCGCTCGACCGTGGCGCAAACGTGTTGCTTACCGGCGAGACCGGGACAGGCAAGAGCGAAATCGCCCGCCTGATCGGAAGCGGCAGGGAGGCAGCCCCCTTCGTCCATGTCCGCTGCGGCTTGCTTTCGGACGCACAATTCGATGCGGAGATGTTTGGCATAGAACCGGGCTCTGCCATGGACACATCGACCCGCGGAAAGCTTGGCTACGTCGAGGCGGCGGATGGCGGCATTCTCTTCCTCGATCAGATAACAGACCTCTCGATTGCCGCCCAATCCAAGCTCGTCGCCTTCCTCGAAACCCGGACCTTCAGCCGGCTCGGCTCGCCCCAGCGGCGGCAGGTACATCTCAGGATCATCGCCGCCACCAACGAAAACCTCGTCGATCTCGTCTCGTCCGTTACCTTCCGCAGTGACCTCTACTATCGCATCGCAGTCATGCCGTTCGAATTGCCCCCCTTGCGAGAACAACCGACGATGATCGACGCCCTGATCGAGCATCATCTGCGCGCCCTCAATGTCGGCCGCAAACCCCAGCTTCAGTTGTCGACCGAATTTCTTGCAAAGCTGCGTGCTCACACCTTTCCCGGCAATGTCCGGGAACTCTGCAACATTCTCGAGCGTGTCGCAGCCGTCACCGACGACGTGGCGCGCGCCGAGCATTTCGTGGCGCCGGCAGCGCCAGTGGAAGTGCGTCTGCCGACAACGCCACCCGCCGCCGCGACCGGGACAGCAGAAGCCCCATCGGCAAATTTCAAGGATCTGGTCCAGGAATTCGAGACCTGGGTTCTGGAAAAATCCATCGCAGAAAATGGAAGCAAGAGAAGCGCCGCGAAGGCGCTCGGGATCGATATCGCCACCCTCGTCAGAAAGACGAAACGGAAACGATGAACGTCAAAACCACCAAAGGGGAACAAGAATGAGAAAACTCAGCAAATTCGCCATCCTTGCAATGACCAGTGCGAGCCTTCTGTCGCAGGCTGTCGCAGCCTCTGCCGCCGAACTCAATATCCTCACCTGGGAGGGCTATACGGCCGAAAAATTCATCTCGAAATTCGAAGCCGCTTCGGGCTGCAAGGTGACAGCCTCCTTTGTCGGCTCGAACGACGATTTCGCAGCAAAACTGGCAGCCGGCGGCGGCGTCTATGATATCATCACGCCATCGCTCGACACCGTACCCATGATGCGGCTTGCGGGTTTCGTTGCGCCGATCGACACCGCCAAGGTCGAAGGCCACGACGGCATCTATCCCGAATTCTCCAAGCACAGCGACGTGCTGGCCGACGATGCGACCTGGGCCGTTCCGCTGATCTGGGGATCGGTTTCACTCATCTATCGCCCAGACAAGTTCGCTTCCGAGCCCGACTCCATCGGCGTGCTTTTCGACCCGGCCAACAAGGGCAAGGTTTCGATGTGGGACGACAAGTCGGCACTTTACTGGACTGCGCGTTATCTCGGTTATGACAACGTCTTCGACCTGACCGACGAGCAGCTTGAAGCCGTCAAGGCAAAGCTCATCGAGCAGAAGCCGCTGGTCCGCAAATACTGGGCATCGGCCGGAGAGCTGACGGAACTGATGGCCAACCAGGAAGTCTTTGTCTCCAACGCCTGGACGGGCCTCACCAGCAAGGACGTCAACAACCTCAAGAAGGGCTTTGAGGTCATCGAATTCACGCCGAAGGAAAAGGCCGAGGGGTGGATGGACTCGATGATGCTGGTGAAGGACACGCCTAACGAGGACTGCGCCTACAAGTTCATGTCCTTCATGCAATCGGCAGACGGGCAATGCGGTCTTGCCGAATCCACCGGCTACTTCCCGGTCAACCCGAAGGCCGTCGCCGGCTGCATGGACGAAGAGATGAAGAAGGACCGCCAGGTCGACAACATCGAATTCGTCAAGAGCCTCGTCATGTGGCAGCAGCCTCAGCGCCTCGACAAGTATCTGGAAGTCTGGAACGCGGTCAAAGCGGCGCCCTGACCCGCCTGAGAGCGGCGCCTCGCTTCGAAGGCGGGGCGCCCACGAAACAAGAAGCAAAAAGTCGTGGGGAACGCATGACCTCCAACCCGATTGTGGCGCTTTCAGGCGTCACGAAAACCTATGGCGTATTCACGGCGCTGCACGCCACCGATCTGTCGATTGCCGAAGGCGAGTTCGTAACTCTGCTCGGCCCCTCCGGCTGCGGCAAGACCACGACACTCCGGCTAATCGGCGGCTTCGAGCAGGCAAGCAGTGGACGCGTCACCATCGATGGCAAGGACGTCACCCAGAGCCCACCCTATCGCCGGCCGGTCAACACTGTATTTCAGGACTATGCACTCTTTCCGCACATGAGCGTCGCTGAAAACATCAGCTACGGCCTCAGCGTCAAATCCAACAATGTTGCGAAGTCCGAACGTGACAGCCGAGTGGCTGAGGCGCTTGCCATGGTGGGGCTCGAAGGCTTGGCCCACAGACGCCCGGGCGAATTGTCGGGGGGACAGCGCCAGCGTGTCGCGATGGCACGCGCTATCGTCAGGCGCCCTCGCGTGCTGCTGCTCGATGAACCGCTTTCGGCGCTCGACGTCAAGCTTAGGGAAGGTATGCAGGGCGAACTGAAGCGGCTGCATCGTGAGCTTGGCATCACCTTTCTCATGGTGACCCATGACCAGACGGAGGCGCTGGCACTTTCGGACCGGATCGTGGTGATGAACCAGGGACGGATCGCCCAGATCGGATCTCCCACGGAACTCTACGACAATCCGGCAAGCCCCTATGTTGCCGATTTCATTGGCGCGACCAACCTGATCGAAGCCGATGCTATCGGCCGCGATGGCGATGCGACGCTTTTCCGGCTCGCCAACGGCACGACAGTACGCAGCCGATGCAACAGCTCGGCCGGCCCTGCCGATGGCAGCAAGGCGATGATCGGCATCCGCCCCGAGCGACTTCACCTCACCCGTTCCGACAGCGCAAATGCGCTTGAATTCACGGTCATGGAAAGCCTGTTCCGTGGCGACCGCCTGCGCATCGAACTCGGCCTCGAGGGCATCGGAAAACCACTCTTTGTCGAATTGCCGCGCGCCGCCGTTTCCTCATCCGTCGATCTCGCACCGGGTAGGAGCATGACGTTCCATGTCGAGCCGGCCGACGTGCTGGTGTTTGCAGGAGGAAGTGAAAAATGACGCTGACACGTCGAACATTCCCGAGCTTTGCCGCCCTGTTCTCGCTGCCGTTCGTCTGGGTGCTGCTGCTCCTGATCGTGCCTTATGCGATCATGATCTCGGTCGGCTTCTGGACGCGGCAATTCCCGCTGTTCTATCCGGATTTCCAGTTCGGCAACTACGCGCAGATCTTCTCCGATCCGCAATATACGACGGTCATCCTGCGGACGCTGAAGATCGCCTTTCTCGTCACCGTTTTCTCGCTGATCCTCGGCTATCCGCTGGCTTATTTCCTGGTCTTCACCGTCCGGTCGGCCAGGGTCCGCAATTTGCTCTACATGTCGGTCATCGTGCCGCTCTGGGTATCCTACCTGCTGCGGGCCTACACCTGGAAGATCATCCTCGGCACGGATGGCGCGCTCAATTCGTTGCTCGTCTCGACCGGCATCGTCGATGCACCGCTCGACATCTTTCTGTACAACCAGACCGCCATGGTCATCACGCTGGTCTATATCTTCGTGCCGTTCATGGTGATGCCGCTCTTCACCGTGCTGGACAATATCCCCCGACGTCTGATCGAGGCTTCCGAAGATCTCGGCGTCGGACCATTCATGACATTCTGGAAAGTGATCTTCCCGCTTTCGCTCGGGGGTGTGATCGCGGGGGCGACCATGACCTTCTGCCTCGCATTCGGCGACTTCGTGGCGCCGGTCCTGGTCGGCGGTCCGGATGGCACGATGGTGGCCAATCTCTTGCAGACGCAGTTCGGCGCTGCGCTCAACTGGCCGCTGGGCTCGGCGCTCGCAACGCTTGTGCTGGCCCTTGTGCTGATCCTGCTGCAGGTCTCGACCCGGCTGGACCGGGCAGGCCGTGTTGATCTGGCGTGAGGAGGCGGTCATGCATTCATTGAGATGGTGGCAGAAGGGAATGGTGGGCGTCAGCCTCGGCGTGCTCGCCTTCCTCTACCTGCCGATCGTCATGCTGGTGATGTTCTCCTTCAACGACAGCAAGGTGACATCCTTTCCGCTGGCGGGCTTCACCCTCCACTGGTACGAGGCATTTCTCGCCAACAACCAGATGTTGAGAGCGCTCTGGAACAGCCTCGTCGTCGCCCTGTGCGCCACGGCGCTCTGCATCGTCATCGGCGTGACCGCGGCACTCGCGCTCGACCGCTACGAATTTCCGGGCAAGCGGCTTTTCCAGAATGCCATCCTGCTGCCACTCAGCCTTCCCGGAATTGTCACCGGCATCGCCATGCTGAACTTCTACAAGCAGATCGGCATTCCGCAGAGCCTGACGGCTGTGGTCATCGGTCACGCCACCGCGCTTCTCGGAGTTGTCGTCTCGCAGGTGATGGCGCGGCTCGCCAAGATCAACCGCCGCCAGTTCGAAGCTTCGGCCGATCTCGGAGCCACGCCTTTCGAGACCTTCCGGCGCGTGACGCTGCCCGGGATCCGCAGCGCCATCATCGGCTCGGCGCTGCTCTGCTTCACGTTGTCCTTCGACGAAATTCCGGTGACCTATTTCCTGACCGGTCGGGAGGTCACGCTGCCGATCTACATCTATTCGACCCTCCGGCGCGGTATCACGCCCGAGATAAACGCGATCGGCACGGTAATCGTCGTCGTCTCCTTCGTTCTCATCATCCTGTCGGTCACGCTCCTGCGTGAACGCCATAAATCATAACCATCCAAGGGAGAAACAGCATGGATGCATCGACCTATACCCTCGACTTCTGGCGCGGCAAGGCATCGGCACTCAAGTTCCGCACCCAGCATTTCATCGACGGCGCCTATGTCCCGTCCGCGGACGGACGCACCTTCCCCACCATCAATCCGGCCACGGGTGAGACGATCGCCGAGGTTTCACGCGGCGGCGATGCCGAGATCAACCGCGCGGTCGCCGTCGCCCGCAAGACATTCAAGTCCGGCGCCTGGTCGAAGATGGACCCGCGCGCGCGCATGGCCGTGCTGGAAAAATTCTCCGCATTCATCGAAGCCAATGCCGAAGAATTCGCCGTGCTCGACAGCCTCGACATGGGCAAGCCGGTGATGGACATGATGAACATCGATATCCCCGGGGCCGTCACCAGCCTGAAGTTCTTTGCCGAGACCATCGACAAGATCGAAGGCGCCGTCACCAACACGGCGGCGAACGCGCTGCACTACATCCTGCGCCAACCACTCGGCGTCGTCGGCATCATCGTGCCGTGGAACTATCCGCTGATGATGGCCGCCTGGAAGCTCGGCCCGGCGTTGGCTACCGGTAATTCGGTGGTGCTCAAGCCCGCTGAACAGTCGCCGCTCTCGGCCAATCTGCTGGCCGAACTCTTCATCGAGGCTGGCGGCCCGGCCGGCGTTCTCAACGTCGTCCACGGTCTCGGCGAGGAGGTAGGCAAGGCGCTGGCGCTGCACAACGACGTGGACAAGATCGGCTTCACCGGCTCGACCGAAGTCGGCAAGCTCCTGATGATCTATGCCGGCCAGTCCAACATGAAGCGGGTTACGACGGAATGCGGCGGCAAGACCCCGCAGATCATCCTCGGCGACTATGACGACCTCGACACAGCCGTCACCTACGCCGTCAACGGCATCTATGGCAATCAGGGCGAGGTCTGCAATGCGGGCTCGCGAATCCTCGTCGACAAGCGCATCCATGACGATTTCGTCGAGCGGTTCACCGTGCGTACGCGTGAAAACTTCGTGCTCGGCAACCCCCTCGATCCTTCCACGACCATTGGCCCGCTCGTCACCGCCTCGCACCAGAAGCGCGTCCTGTCCTACATCGATATCGGCCGCAAGGAAGGTGCGGCCCTGAAGTTCGGCGGCGGCACGCTCGCCTCTGTTCCTGCAGGCGCCTACGTCGAACCGACGCTCTTCACCGGCGTCAACAACACGATGCAGATCGCCCGCGAGGAGATCTTCGGACCGGTCGCGACAATCATTCCGGTCGATGGTGTCGAGGACGCCATCGAGATCGCCAACGACTCGATCTACGGCCTCGCAGCCTCGATCTGGACGCGCGACATCTCCAAGGCCCATATCTTCGCCCGCGACATCGAAGCCGGCGTTGTCTGGGTGAATTGCTTCGACCACGGCGACATGACCTCGATCTGGGGTGGCTACAAGCAGACCGGCAACGGCCGCGACAAGTGCCTCGAGGCCTTGACCCAGTACACCCAGACCAAGTCGGTCTGGGTCAATCTGGGATAATCACTTGACCGAAAGGCGCGACCAGCCAGTCGCGCCTTTCGTACCTGACATCTCATCACGGAAATGCCACGGGCGCAGTGATCAGGTGCGTTCTTCGACCGGTTTCGACGAGGCCTGTTTCCCGCCCTTCACCGACCAGATCGCGATCGCCATCAATGCCAGACCGGATATCTGGATCGGCGACAGCGTATGCCCGTACACCTTCCAGTCGATGATAAAGGCCGTCATCGGATAGACGAACTGCAGCACTGCAATTCGACCGGTGCTCAGGCGGGCGAACCCCGCATACATCACGGCGTAGGCGAGCCCCGTATGGATCGCGCCCAGTCCAACCAGCCACGCGATGGGCTCCAAGTGGCCGGGCCACCCGTAAAGAACCGGCCACCAGGCGGTAAATACCGCGCCCACCAGACATTGCCACCATACAAGCGCAAAGGAACTGACGGATTTCAGTACTTTCGCCAGAAGCGGAACACCCGCATAGACGAACGAACCCGCCAAGCTCAGCAACACGCCATAAAAATACTCGTCCGTCTGTGCGGTTGCACCCGCCATTCCGTCAAACAGCCCCGTGGTCAGGGTCAATCCTGCGAAAGCCAGAAGCGCCGCGATTATCTGAGGCGCCGAGACCTTCTCCCGCAGCAGCCACGCGCCGAGCGCCATGGTCCAGAATGGCTGGATGTGAAACACGACAGTGGACACGCCGATCGACGTTATCGGAATGGCGGCGAAGTGGAGCACCCAACTCAGTGTCATCAGCACACCCGTCGCGATAGCACCGAGCAAAGCGCGTCCGCGCAGCCTGATTTCCGGCACTCGGCGGGAAAGCGCGCCCCAGCAGAGAAGGGCAAGGCATCCGAAAACGCACCGGAACGCGACCGTGGTGATCGGGTCCTGGCCTGCCTGCATCACAAAGACGCCCATCGTGCCGAGGATCAGGCCCCCAAGCACCATCAGGATCGTACCTTGACGCTCCCGCATGCCGGCTTGTGCAATCGGAAGTGCAGATGTCGTTGAATCGATTGTGCTCATTTCCGGGATAATGGTGTCACCCGGATATCCTAAAAAGCGAATATCTGTTACATCGACCATTCGATTTTCGAATGACAGGGATCCGATGCAGGACCTTCAGATAGACTGGCTGCGCGCCTTCATTGCGGTGGTCGATACCGGCTCGATCACCGCGGCGGCCCGCCAGGTTTCCCGCTCCCAATCCGCGGTGAGCATGCAGCTGAAAAAGCTGGAGGATTGCGTGGGGCACGCGTTGCTGAACCGGGGACCCCGCCACCTGTCGCTCACACCGGCCGGTTTCGACCTGCTGGCCTTTGCGCGGCAGCTGACGGAACTGCACGGGCGTGCACAGGTTGCGATGCGCGGATCGACGATCTCGGGCAAGGTCGCCTTCGGCGTACCCGACGACTATGTCTCGAGCTATTTCGCGCCCATTCTGCGCACCTTCGCCAGCCGCTTCAGCGAGGTCGAGATATCCGTGGTGTGCGAGCCATCAAGTTCGTTGCTGCCGAAAATCGACCGTGGAGACCTCGACTTGGCGTTGGTGACGCGCGATACGGCGGCGCGGGGAGAGCCGGATCGCGGCACATTCCTGTTTCACGAACCGTTGGTATGGGTGGCATCGGAACAGCACGAGGCCTGGCGCAGGGATCCGATACCCCTGGCATTGCACGAGCTCGGCAACCGTTTTCGAACGGAGGTTCTGGCAGGTATCGCGGCACTGGGACGCAACTACCGCGTGGTCTATGGCTCCCCGAACCTGACCGGGCAGTTGGCAATCGTCGAGGCTGGCCTCGCGGTTGCCGCACTGGCGCGCTCCAGCGCCCCCGCTCACTTCAAGTTGCTGGATGCCCGCCATGGGCTTCCGGATTTGCCGAAAATGGAAGTCGCCCTGGCCCGCAGCAAGGATTCCAGACGCTCCGCTGCGGTCGAGGCAATGTATAATGAAGTCTTGCATGCACTCGATGCGCTAGCATGATCACTCTGGCGACTTGAGACGATGCATTCTACGCTTGAGTTCTGATGCGGGGAGGGCAGCATGGAACTCCCCCACCGGACATGGAAACGATCGAAACCGGGAGCGTGTCATGTGCAGAAACATAAGGACCCTGTTCAACTTCGATCCTCCGGCGACGGACGAGGAGATCCACGATGCTGCATTGCAGTTCGTGCGCAAGCTGAGCGGAACGACCAGCCCGTCAAAGCGCAATGAGGCGGCATTCGATCGCGCGGTGAGTTCGATCGCGGCAAGCGCCCGCGAACTGCTCGTTTCGATGGAGACGTCGCAACGGCCACGCAACCGTGAGGAAGAAGCCGCAAAGGCGCGCGCGCGAAGCGCGGCCCGGTTCGCGTGATCTGCTTGCAGTCAGCCAAATGCAGCGCGGCCACCTTGTCGATATCGAGATGGATCGCGCCCGGAATGTGCTCCTACTCGACTTCCTTCAGCGCATCACGCCCGGCAGAGGTATGCCATGTCGCCTCGATGATCTGAAGATCGGAGGCACCAATCATCTTGGCCCTCACAGTCAGGCGGACGCGGAAGCGGTGAGTGTGGCGAGATTGAAGACGTCGTCATAGGCGAACAGACCGACGCTGCCACCCGTATGCCAGAACAGCACGTCGCCGCCATAGCCGAGGGATCCCTCGCGGATCAACTGGATGAGGCCGGCGGCAGCCTTGCCGGAATAGACCGGATCGAGAAGTATGCCTTCGGTCCGGGCGAAGAGGGTGACGGCTTCCCGCATCTCCTCGGTCGGCAGGCCATAGCCCTGGCCGACGAAGCGGTCATCGATCTTGACGGTGGCCGGGTCCGGCGTCAGCGACGAGCCGATTGCGCTCAGTGTATCGGCGGTCAGTGCGAGCACACGCGGATGCAGTTCAGCAGCGGGTTTGGAAACGCTAACGCCCTGGACGCTGATGGCGGAAGCCTCGGCGATAACGCCGGCGAGCAGGCCGGCATGGGTGCCGCAGCTGCCGGTGGCGAGCACGATCGAGCCGATGGATGCTCCGATCTGATCGGCCTGTTCCTGCATTTCACGGATCGCATAGGCGTAGGCCGAGGCGCCGACCGCGTTGGAACCGCCGATCGGTACCAGATAGGGCGTGCCGCCTGCCTTGCTGACCTCGTCGGCAATCTCGGCCATAACGACAGTGACGTCGGTCCCGTCAGGGAAGTGGCGCACTTCTGCGCCGAACAGGGACGAGAGCAGAGCGTTTCCGCTCTCGCGGTAGGCCTCGGTGCGACCACCGACGGAGTCCGTCAGCACCACGATGCATTTCATACCGAGACGGGCAGATGCCGCTGCCGTCTGGCGGCAATGGTTCGACTGGATGGCGCCGGCGGTGATCACGGTGTCTGCCTTATCCCGCAGGGCTTCGGCCGTCAGGAACTCGAGCTTGCGGCTCTTGTTGCCGCCACCGCCGAGCGTGGTGCAGTCATCGCGCTTGGCCCAGATGCGCGGCCCGCCAAGATGGCGGCTCAGCCGGTCCATCGGCTCGAAGGGGGTCGGCAGACTGATGAGCGCCAACCGCTCACCGTTTGCTTGGCTCGTTGTGTGCAACAACTGATACTCCCGATTTCTTGTATCTGTCCTTTATTCCGCATGAGTTCGGGCAGGAAGAGAATAATTTGCTTTCGCTACCCGATTAGATACGCCTTTTCATATGCCACGACTACGCCTCGAATGGCCGGGAAACGGCTTATCCCGTTAGCTCCGGAACCCCAAGGTATAGTGAGGCTACTGGCTGTTACCGTGCCGTTTTGTGTCAGCCCTCTCGCGAGGGCTGGGATGCGGCCAGGATCGCGGCGAACAGGTCCGAACGGTGCAACATCCCGACCACGTCGCCGTCGCGCAGCACCGGATAGACCCGGTGGGAGCGGGCCAGGAATTCCTCGGCTGCCGACACGAGATCGAGGTCGCAAGGCAGTGCGCGCACGTCGCCGCTCATGAAATCGGCAACCGATCCGCTCCATTGCTGGTAGTAACTGGCATTGAGCATCGGCCGGAAGCAGTCCTTCTCCGTGAGGATGCCGACAAGCTCGCCGGCATCGTCGATGACAGGCGCCGCTCCAGCACCCTGATGGGCGAAGCTAGCGATTGCCTCGCGGATCGGCAGTGCCGGGGCGAATCTCGGGAATTCGGCGCGCATGATCTGCTCGACGGTCGCAGCGGCGCTCATGGAGAGCCCTCCCGGTTGGTGTTCGGGCAGCCGTCGCAGCGCGTGCCGCCGACGCAGGCGAGACCGTCGCAGCCACGGCGCGGCGCGCCACGTCCCATCAGCAGGCCCGCTCCGAGCCCGACGGCCGCGACACAGACGATCAGGATTGCAAGAAGTGCTTCCATCCCTGGAACCTCAGGCCAGATGCTGTTCGATGGTGCCGGTCGTGACCGGGCGCAACCCGCTCCCGGCACGGAAAAGGAAGAGCGCGGCGATACCCTGGCGCCGCGCCAGATCCGGCCCGCTTCCGCCGGCGGCCATCAGCGCTGTTGCCCAGCCGTCCGCCGCGCTGGCCGTGGGCATGACCACGCTGACGGATGCGAGCGTGCTCTCGACCGGCTCCAGCGTGACTGGATCGATGATGTGGCTGTAACGGCGAGAACCGACATCGTAGCCGTTTGTCCGGTCGCCTGACGTTGCAACAGCCGTGCCATCGAGCCGCAGCCGGGCTGCAAGCGCCTGCGCGCCCGGCCTGGGGTCTTCGACGCCCACCTGCCATTCCCGTCCGGACGGATGCCGGCCGTGTGCCGCAAGCTCCCCGCCGAGGTCGACCAGAAAGTCGTCGCAGCCGGCATCGCGCAGCAATCCGCTCACGCAGTCGAGCGCGTGCCCCTTGGCAATGCCGCAGAGATCAACCGTGAGGCCTGCACCGCTTCTGACAATGTGGTCGTTGTCGACCGACAGCCGCCGCCAGCCTTCCGGTGACGCCTCGCCATGATCGATCGGGCCGAAGCCCCAGCGCGCAACAAGTGGGCCGACGGTCGGGTCGAAATATCCGTCGCTGGCTGCGGCAATGGCAAGGGACGAGGCCGTCACCCCCGCGAGTTCACTGCCGACGGGCATGGCCGGGGCTTCGCCGGCATTGAAGCGCGACACCAGGCTGTCCGGGCGCCACGGCGAGAAGGCGAGATCGAGTTCAACGAGCAGTGCCTCGATCCGCTGATGAAGCGGCGGTGTCTTCGCGCCCGAGGGAAGCGTCACGCTCCAGCCCGTACCGAAAGCACTACCCGCGATCTGCGATGTCGCGGCCGCACCACGGGCCACCGCCGGCGTCAAAACCGGGGCGAGGGCGCCCGCAGCGGTGAGGGCAAGAAAGCGACGTCGATCGATGAGGGAGTTCATGGGGCGCATCGGTCAGCCTCCGAAATCGTCATTGTAGATGGAATGCGGTTCGACACCCAACCTGTTCAGCGTGGCAAGCACCGCGGAGATCAGCACCGGCGGACCGCAAAGGTAGTATTCGCATTCGTCGGGTGCCGGATGGCTGGCGAGTGCCTTGCGCACCGTATCGTGGATGAAGCCCGTGGCGCCGGTCCAGCGGTCGTGCGGGGCGGGATCGGAGAGCGCCGGAACCCAAGAGAAGTTCGCATGTTTGGCGGCGATGTCTTCGAACTCCTCGACATAGAACAGGTCGGCTGCGGTGCGGGCGCCATAGAAGAACGACATGCGGCGTGTAGTGCCGAGGCCGATCTGTTCGTGGATCATCGCACGCAGCGGCGCCATGCCGACACCGCCACCGATGAAGACCATGTCGCGCTCGGTCGGCTGCACGTGAAATTCGCCGAAGGGACCGCCGGCGTCGACCATGTCGCCCGGTTTGCGGGAGAAGAGCCAGGAGGAGACGAGGCCCGGCGGGATATCGTGTTCACGGCCCGCCGGTGGAACGGCGAGGCGGATGTTGAAGACGATGCGGCCTTTGTCCTCGGGGCGGCTTGCGATGGAATAGGCGCGGGTCACCGGCACGGACGATGCAGACTTCAGGGCCGGCCAGCCGGCAATCTTCCATGCGCGCTCATGCGCCGGATCGATATCGATATCGCTGAAGTCGAGCGAATAGGCGGGTGCCTTGAGCTGGGCAAAGCCTCCGGCGCGAAAAGGGAAGTCGCGGCCCGCCGGCAATTCCAGCACAAGCTCGCGAATGAGCGGCGCCAGCATGCGGTTGGACATGACCCGGCAGGAAAAGGATTCGGCAGCCAGCACGTCAGCGGCAACCGAAACCTCGACTGGGCCGCGCAGCTTGGTCTGGCAGGCGAGCCGGACATGGTCGCGCCGTTCCGCCGGCGAGAGAATGCCGAGTTCGGTTGCCTGCGGATCGCCGACGCCGTCACCTTCCACCGCGACGCGGCAGAGACCGCAGGTACCCGCGCCGCCGCAGGCGGCCGGGATACCGATCCCGGCACCGTGGAGGACGGAGAGAAGCTGATCACCGCGCGCCGCCTCGATCGCCGTACCGCCATTGACCGTGACGGTGACCTTTCCCTGCGGGATGAGGCGCGCCCGCGCGAAGACCAGCATGGCCGTCAGCGCCACGACCAGCAGGATGATGAACAGGGAGCCCAGCGCGATTTCTGTCATTGGGCGGCCATCTGGGCAAAGGCGGAAAAGCCGAGCGACATCATGCCGGTGATCAGGAAGGCGACACCAAGGCCGCGCAGTCCTGCCGGCAGGTCGGCATAGGCGAGGCGCGCTCGCACCGCGCCGAGCATGATCACCGCGAGCGCGAAGCCGGCGCCACTGCCGAAGCCGTAGGCGGTCGCCTCGGCCAGATCGTAGCGGCGCTCGACCATGAGCAGGCTGCCGCCGAGGATGGAACAGTGGATGGCAAGCAGCGGCAGAAAGGCGCCGAAGGAGGCCTGGACATGCGGCAGATAGCGCTCGAGCACCATTTCCAGCAGTTGTACGCTGCCTGCGACGACACCGATGAAGGTCAGGAGCGACAGGTAGGACAGATCGACATCAGGCATGCCGGCCCAGCGCCAGGCGCCGGGCGCCAGTACGGCGGTGTAGATCATCTGGTTGAGCGGCACGGTGACGCCCATCACCAGAAAGACCGCAACGCCGAGGCCGAAGGCCGTGTCGGTGCGACGCGACAGGGCGAGGAAGGTGCAGAGGCCAAGAAAATAGGTCAGCGGCATGTTTTCAACGAACATGGCGCGGAGGAAGAGGGCCCCGTGCTCTGCCATCAGCGCTGCTCCCCGATCACGTGCGGCGGATGGTCGGTCGCCTCGACCTGTTCGGGCCGGATGCTGCGAACCGCCCAGACGAGGCCGCCGAGCAGGAAGAAGGCGCTGGGTGCGAGAAGCATCAGGCTGAGCGGCGTGAACCAGCCGCCCTGATCCGCCAGCGGCAGAACCTGGTAGCCCATGAGCTTGCCGGCGCCAAACAGTTCCCGGCAGGCGCCGAGCAAAACCAGGACCAGCCCGTAGCCTAGCCCGCTGCCGAGCGCATCCACCATCGAGGGGAGGGGAGGGTTGGAGCGGGCGAAGGATTCGGTGCGCCCCAGCACGATGCAGTTGGTGGCGATGAGGCTGACAAAGACGGAGAGCCGCTGACTGAGATCGAAGAAGAAGGCGCGCAGGATCTGGTCTATAATGATCACCAGCGAGGCGACGATGATGATCTGCACGATGAGGCGGATCGCATTCGGAATGTGGTGCCGGATCAGGCTGATGATCCCGGCCGCGAGCACCACCACCACCGTCAGCGAGAGCGACATGGTGATCGCGGTATCGAGCGAGGTGGTGACGGCGAGCGCCGAGCAGATGCCGAGGATCTGCAACGTCACCGGGTTCTGGCGGATCAGTGGCGCGGTCATCGTGTTCCAGAGCTTGCCGGTTCCGACCATTGTCAGAATTCTCCGCGGCGGATGGCGGCGAGCAGCGGGCCATACCCCTTCGGGCCGACCCAGAAGCTGATCATCTGGGTGATTGCATTGCTGGTGCGGGTCGCGCCGGTGATGCCGTCAACCTCATGGTCGCCCTGTCCCGGTCCACGCGCGACGGTAAACCGCACAGCGCCCTTGTCGTCGGTGAGGTGCTTGCCGATGAAGCCCTGCTGCCATTGCGGTTCCTCGATGCGTGCGCCGAGGCCAGGCGTTTCCGACTGCTCGGTGATGGCAATGCCGGCCAGCGTCCGCATGTCGCCGCGCAGCGCGAGCAGCGCCTGGATACGGCCGCCGTAGCCAGTGCCGGCGATCGGAAGGATGACGAGCGAGACGGCATCGCCGCTACGCAGGAGATAGACCTGGGCGAAGTTCGGACGCGCGCCGATGCCGGCCACGTCGTCCGCCGCGGCAAGTGTCGTCCAGTTCGAGGTCTCGGCGAGGGCTGCCTGAAGCGTGTCCGGCGTGACGTCGCTTGCTGCAGCGCCCGCATCGAGATCGACGATGACGGTCGACAGCGCGTCCCCACCCGCTTGCGCGATCAGATCAGACAGGCCGGGCACGGCCGCGATCAGCGCCTCCAGTCTGGCCTGCTGCTCGGCGGCTCGATTCTGCGCCTGGATCGGCCGGAGCGTCACGGTCACGCCGGTGACGAGCACCGCGGAGATGGCGGAGACAAGAAAGGCCATGACCAGTGTCTTGGTGCGGCTGTCGTTTGGCGTCAGCAGGAAGCGCCGCCAGAGCGAGAAGGGATTGAGATCAGCCAAGACGCTTCCTCCGCGCGAGCCACAGGCGCGTGGCGATTTCATCAAGTAGGGGTGCCGTCAGCGAGGCCAGCAAGGCGGCGGAAATCGCAATCTGCACTGCCGCCCCGGCCTGCCAGCCGTGGGCGAAGACGGCGACGAGCACGCCATAGAGCAGGCCGTTGAGCCAGCGGCCCAGCGACGTAGCCGCGCTGGTCACCGGATCCGCAACAAGAAGCACGAGCACTGCGCCCGCTGCCGTCAGTTGCGGCCCGGCAAGCAGGTCGCCATGCCACGCGGCGCCGAGTATGGCCGCAGCGCCGATCAGGAGCCGCCACGACAGGACACCGGTCAGGATTCCGATCGAGGCGACGGCGATGGCAGCCCAGCCGAGTTGTACCGGCAAGGTCGGCCATGGCGCGGCCGGAAAGCCGAAGCCGATGAAAGCAACGGCGATGGTCGCCGGATTGACGATGTTGCGTCCCCAGCCGCCGAATGCGAGCTCTCCTGCCACAACGCCGAAACTGATGCCGATCAGCATCGGCAGCGGTCCGAGATCTACTGGAGCGAACACTGCGATGGCAAGCGCAGTCAGGGCGCCGGCAAAGGATGGCGGCTGTGCTCTCGCCAGCATGAAGACCAAATGCCAGAAGCCGGCTATGGCCAGGACGAGGAAGAGCCGCAGCAGGCCGGGGACCCCGGTTGCCAGCAGCCATGTCAACGCCAGCGGCGCCGCTGCAGCCAGCAGGAAAAGCGCGACCGTCTCCCGATGCCAGATGCCCCGCATCACGACGCCTCCTCTGAGATCCGGTCCAGCATGGCGCGCAGCAAGACGGCAAGACGGGGAGACGCGGCAGTGACGTAGTCGGCAAGCGCCACGTCCTCCTCGGTCAGCGACAGGGCGCCGAGCCGGATGGCGGTCTCTGTGTCATTGGCGGCGATTGCCCGCAGCAGGGGCGCGGCCGGGAGTACACCGCCGAACGCGTGGTCGAGGGCAGCGGTCGGAATGATGGGCAACGGCCGGCTGGAGCGCCGGAGGGCCGCCGAGAACCAGTGCGGTCGCCGCTCCGGGCCGGCGGCAGCGATGGCTGCGACCTGACGGTGCCAGGATCCGAGCCAGCGGCCCTCGACGCCATCGAGAACCGACCCCGAAATAAGACGATGCGGACCGGGCCTGACGATGTCGAAGGTCAAGGCGCGCAGATCGGCGCCCGGCTGACAACGCACGAGGCGCCTTTCGCGCAAGGCCGGGCCCGAAATCGAAACGATCCGCGTCTTCGGCACCAACCCGGTCGCTAAAAATTCGCCGATACCGGCCACATCCTCGGCATGGATGTCCCAGACGGGCTGGCCGATTGCTGCCGAAAAACGGGCAGCGATCTGCATGCCCGGCAGACCAAGCGGATGGACCGCTTCGACCCTGACCAGGCGGATGCGGTCGTCGCCCTTGTCCAAATCGCCGAGGCCGGTGGCGCCGTCATGACAAACGTGAACCGGTCCGGAGGTCAGTCCGGCAAGCGCCCGCAGGCCGCGTGCGAAGGATTCCATCCGGCCCTTGAGCGCCAGACCCGGTGGCGGGGCATCCGGCCGGGTGTCGAGCGCCATCACGAAAATCGCGGCGGGCGTCTCGTCGGGCGAGGGCAGCCTGCCGAAGGGGCGTGATCGCAGATAGGGCCATAGGCCCGCCGAGAGCAGCAGGCTGCGCGTCTCGCCGGCATCGGCGCCATTCGCGGCGGCCCTGACGTCATGGACGTGGCGCTCGCCCTCCGGGAGATGGAAGAATAGCACCTGCGACAACTGGCGGCCGGGCCCGAGGTCGACCCCCGCCACCGTTCCGGCAACCGGCGCCACCAGCGTCAGCGACGGGTGTCGACGCGACCGGAGAACGGGCGCACCCTGCGCCACTTTCTCTCCTGGGTGGACCAGCATGTCGACACGGAAATCGTGTTCGGGACGCGCAAAAAGTGTGCACTGATCGGTGATGTGGGTTTCAACGACGGCTTTCGTCAGCGCGAGGGCATCGGAGCTTGTCGATTTTCGCGCCTCTACTCCCAATCCGCACCTTCCCCCGAACGCAGATAATTCCGCAGTGCAATGTTGCCCCAGTCAACAGTCGTTGTTATGGGTCTAACAAAAGCTGACAGGACCATCAAGCCGCGAGGGGAACATGCGTCGAATCCTGATACCGCTTATCGCTTTGGGCGCAATGCTGCCGGCGACGCTTGCATTGACGACCGAGAGCCGCGCCGAAGATATGGACAGCAAGGCGCCGATCTATGTCATGCCGCATGCGGGTCCCTTCTCGCCGGATCAGGTCGCGATCCCGCAGAACGAATATATTTCGCTCTGGGCACGCTCGGCCCATTCGAACGCAGCATCGGTTTCCTTCTCCTACTGGAACGACGCAGGCGCCATTCCGCCGGTCTGCTCGGTCTGTCACTCCGGTGTCGGCTTCCGCTCCTTCCACGGTCTTGACGGCAGCAAGCCGGGCCTGCCCGAGCACCCTGTGCCCGTGGGTGGGGTCGTCGATTGCGAAACCTGCCACAACCCCGGGCTGAGCGCGGTGACCGCGATCACGTTGCCGAGCGGCATCAGCCATCCGGTCAATTCCGGCGAAGCATCCTGCATGACCTGTCACCAGGGACGTGCGGCCGGCGTGACGGTGGAGCGGGCGGTGGCAGACAAGGCGGAGGACACAGCGGATTCCGCGCTCGCCTTCATCAATCCGCATTACGCGACCGCGGGTGCGACCATTCTGGGTGGCTATGGCGGCATGGGTTACCACTACCCCGGCAAGACCTATGCCGGCCGCTTCCTGCATGCACGGCCGGTCGCGACCTGCGCCTCATGCCACGACCCACACAGCCTGAGCGTGGCGGAAAAGACCTGTCTGACCTGCCATGCCGACGGCAAGGCCGACGCGATCCGGATATCGCGTGTCAGCTTCGACGGCAGCGGCGATCTCAAGAAAGGCATCCGCGCCGACATCACGGCCAACGCCGCCCGGCTGAAGGCGATGGTGGAGGACTATGCGATCAGGGTCGCCGGCGTCCGGCTGCATTATGACGGCGACCGGCATCCCTATTTCTTTGCCGATGCCAATGGCGACGGCGTCGCCGATCAGGCGGAAGGCAAGCCCGTTCCCTACAACGCCTGGACGCCACGCATGCTGAAGGCGGCCTACAACTGGAAATTCGTCGGTTCGGATGCGGGCATCCACGTGCACAATCCGCACTATGCGCTGGAATTGCTCTACGACTCGATGGAGGATCTGGCAGCTCCGCTCGGGGTCGACTTCCCGGCGCTGAAGCTCGTCCGCTAGTACCACAGCTGCAATTCCGGATGCCGCGGCGGTGGGAAGCGCCCTGCGGACGGCACCAAAATGGCCAGACCAGCCCTTCGACCGAGTGCGTGAAAGCGACCAGAGCCGGGCGCTTCAAATGCCGTCGGCTAAAAGTTCCGACAATCCCCTCTCGGCCAGCCCGATTTGCTGGAACCATCTCGGGCGGGCAGCATTAGCAATACGGGGCTTGTAAGGGAAGGAACGAATGATGGCACACAAACTACTGGACGACCTCTTCTATGATGGATTGAGGGATATCTACTTTGCCGAACGGCAAATCCTGAAGGCACTCCCGAAGATGGCGCGCGGCGCCACAGATCCCAAGTTGAAGGCAGCGTTCGAAGAGCATCGGAACCAGACCGAACAGCATGTCGAACGTCTTCAGCAGATTTTCGAAATGCTCGGCAAGCGCGCCCAGGGCAAGACCTGCGAAGCGATCCAGGGTATTTTGGGTGAGGGCGAGGATATTCTGGAAGAGTACAAGGGTGCTCCTGCACTCGATGCCGGATTGATCTCGTCCGCGCAGGCCGTGGAGCATTATGAGATCACCCGTTACGGGACGTTGAAATCGTGGGCAGCCAGTCTCGGGCACAAGGATGCGGTCAAACTCCTCGATGCAACGCTGCAGGAAGAAAGCGCCACAGACGCGAATTTGACCAAGCTCGCCGAGCCCGCGATCAATCAGGCGGCGCAGAAGAAGGCGGCGTAGGCCTGCGCATCGATGTGTATCAAATGGCCCGTTCAATCATCGATGCAGCTAACCGGGCTCGCCGCTTATCAAGCATCCGGAAACGGCCACATTTGGCCGTTTCCGTCATTTGTTAGTCAATACTTATGAGAGAGTGCCCTGCGCCTTGGAAGATGAAAGACCTGCTCCCGTCGAAAAGAACGGACCGAGCAGCAATCCCAGAATGACGACGATACCCGAGGTCAGCAGCACTGCGTAGTTCTGGTACCATGCCGCATCGGGCAGCCGGGGCCAGGCGAGATTGACGATCGCGCCGACGCCGTAGGCGAGTGCGGCCAGGTTGATCAGCATACCCCATTTGCCCAGGTTGAAGGCGCCGACCGGCTTCCATCCGCGCAGCCTCGCAAACAGCGCCCCGGCCACGACGAGCTGGAAGGCGATGTAGATTCCGACCGCCGCAAAGGCGACGACGATAGCTACGGCGTTGGCCAGGAAATAGCCGCCGAGCGCGATGATCGCCGGAACGATGCCGCAGAGCAGCAGCGCCGTGTAGGGAACGTGTGCCGAGTTGAGCTTCCTAAGCGCTTCCGAGGCCGGCAGCATGCCGTCGCGGGCGAAGGAGAACAGAAGTCGGCTTGCGGCAGCCTGCAGGCTGAGCACGCAGGAGAGGAAGGAGACCAGCACCACCAGCAGCACCAGACGTGCACCGCCTTCGCCGAAGTTCGCTGTCAGGATGGTCCAGACTGGATCGGTGTCCGTGCCGGCGATCACCGCACCGATATCCTTGATCGACAGGATCAGGGCCAGGCAGATGAACATGGCGGCCGCGCCGCCGATGTAGATCGTCAACCGCATGGCGCGCGGGATGGCGCGGCTGGGATTGGGCACTTCCTCGGCAACGTCGCCGCAGGCTTCGAAACCGTAGTACTGGAAGATACCGGCAAGCGAGGCAGCCAGGAATGCTGGCAGGTAGCTGCCTTCGCCGACCACAGCCACCGTATCGAACAACACCGAGAACGGCTGTTCGCGACCAAAAAGCAGCAGCCAGCCGCCGACGATTATGGCGCCGCCGAGTTCGCAGAGGAAGCCGATCATCGCCACCTTCGCCAGAACCTTGGTGCCGGCGAGATTGAAGATCGTGGAGACGCCGATAATCAGGAGTGCCGTCAGCGTGTTTACTTCCGGAGACGGCGTAAAGCCGAGCAGCACCGCAAGATACGGGCCTGCCCCCATAGCGACGCCAGCAACAGTCGTTGCGAGCGCCCAAATGTAGACCCAGCCAGTGAGCCAGCCGTATCGATCGCCCGCCAGCCTGCGCGCCCAGGGATATACGCCGCCTGAGATCGGATATTGCGAGACGATCTCCGCGAAGACCAGGCAGACCAGGAACTGTCCGAGGCCGATCAGGAGATAGCTCCAGAACATCGGCGCGCCGCCGGTGGCAACGGCGAAGGCGAACAGGGTGTACACCCCGACGACCGGGGAGAGATAGGTAAATCCGAGCGAGAAATTCTCCCACATGCTCATCGTTCTGTCGAAAGAAGCGTTGTAGCCGAGCGCCCTGAGC
>JAEWPB010000024.1 GCA_023399465.1 Pseudomonadota bacterium | reverse complement strand
ATGGACCTCGTCAAGCGCGAGGAATTCGAGGTGGTGCGGGAAATGGCGATCAAGGCGCTCGATGAAAACGACGCGCTCAAGGCGCGCATCGAAGCGCTCGAGGCCAAGCTCGCCGAAAAGCGCAAATAGTTGTTTCAAAACGGCACAACGGGGAGGGTCGGCCCCGTTGTGCTTGATAAAATGATGCTAATTTTCCGGCCTGTGGACACTGCCAAAAAGATCAATGGCATGAGTCAGTTATGACTCCGCGCTGAATCAAAATCAGAAGACCTATCCACAGCTGTCTGCCGCATTTCCGCCACACGGGGGCTGGCACTCGGAGTCTGTCATTATACACTGATTTTAAATGATGATTCGAAACGAACTTAGTCAGCTCCAGGCATGGTTTTTGCGTAAATCTGGTGACCGTTCAGGCAATCATCCCACTGGGGGATTCCGGTAGTTCTGTTTGTGTCCTTTGTGTGGTTGCCGCACGAAACGTCGCATTCACTCCGGTCAAGAAGGTGCCGCATGAGCCTTATGGAAGTTGAAATTGAAAGACAGTCCAATCCGGTCGACATGATCGAGTTCGTGGCTGCGAACAACGACTGGTCTTTCGAGCGGTCGGGCGAAGATGAAATCGCCATGACGGTGAAGGGGCGCTGGGCAGATTATCACGTTTCCTTTTCCTGGATGGAAGAATTCGAAGCGCTGCATCTGGCCTGTGCCTTCGACCTCAAGGTTCCCGGCATACGGGTCAACGAGATCATCCGTCTCCTGTCCCTGATCAACGGGCAGGTGCTGATGGGTCATTTCGACCTGTGGCGGCAGGAAGACGTCGTCATCTTCCGCCAGTCGCTGCTGCTTGCCGGCGGTGCCGAGCCGACCAACCAGCAGGTGGAAGTGCTGCTTTCTAGTGCGCTCGAAGCCTGCGAAGCGTATTATCAGGCATTCCAGTTCGTCGTCTGGTCCGGTATGGACGCGCAGAACGCAATGACCGCGGTCCTGTTCGAGACCGTTGGAGAGGCATGAAAATGGCAGTGAATATCTCCGGACCGATCGTTCTCATCGGCGCGGGCAACATGGGCGGCGCGATGCTCACCGGCTGGCTGAAAAGCGGCGTGCCGGGATCGTCGGTGATCGTCGTCGATCCGGGCCCGTCAGAGGCGATGCTTGCGCTTATCGCTGACGCCGGAGCAAAACATGTCACCGCCGCGCCCGAAGGAATGCAGGCCGGAGTTCTGTTCCTTGCCGTCAAACCGCAGTTGATGGATGCCGTCCTGCCGCCGCTGAAGGCGCTGGTCGGGCCGCAGACTGTCGTCGTCTCGGTTGCCGCCGGCAAGACTCTTGCCTATCTCGCAAGCCATCTCGGCGCCGCCGCAATGGTCCGCGCCATGCCCAATACGCCGGCAATGATCGGCCGCGGCGTTACCGGCGCCTTCGCCAATGCCGATGTGAGCGAGGCCCAGCACGCCGAAGTGCAGGCGCTGCTTCAGGTCAGCGGCCCGGTCGAATGGGTCGGCAGCGAAGCAGACATTGACGCGGTCACGGCCGTTTCCGGCAGCGGTCCGGCATATGTTTTCTATCTCGTCGAGTGCATGGCGGAGGCAGGTCGCAAAGCTGGCCTGCCGGCGGACCTCGCCATGCGCCTCGCACGGGAAACCGTCTCGGGGGCTGGGGAATTGCTGAACCAGTCCCCCGAGGACGCTTCGCGCCTGCGCCAGAACGTGACGTCGCCCGGCGGCACGACGGCCGCCGCGCTTTCGGTGCTGATGGCCGAGGACGGCATGCAGCCGCTCTTCGACAGGGCCATCGCCGCGGCCCGCGATCGGGCCGAAGAACTTGCGAACTGACAGTTGAGATCGTTTGAATGACCAATGAGATTGCCTATGACGATTTTGCGCGCGTCGACATTCGCGTCGGCACGATCGTCGAAGCCGCTCCGTTCCCGGAAGCGCGCAAGCCCGCTTACAAGCTGCTGATCGACTTCGGCCCCGAGATCGGCGTCAAGAAGTCGTCGGCGCAGATCACCGTGCACTATACGCCGGAAGAGCTCGCCGGACGGCAGGTGATGGCGGTCGTCAATTTCCCGCCGCGCCAGATCGGTCCGGTGCGTTCGGAAGTGCTGACACTCGGCTATGAGGACGAGAACGGCGCGATCGTACTGGCGGCCGTGGAGCGCCCGGTGCCGAACGGCAAGAAGATGATGTGACCGAAGGCGGTTGCGGATCGAACGATAAAACGGGCGGCGCCGAAAGCGCCGCCTTTTTCATGCCGGGATGCGGATGATTGCCCTGAGGCCGCCGAGCGGGCTGTCGGCGAGCGTGACGTTGCCGCCGTGACTGCGGGCGATGTCGCGGGCGATCGCCAGGCCAAGGCCGGTGCCGGACGCATCGAGATTGCGCGCCTCGTCCAGCCGGAAGAATGGCTTGAAGACGTCGTTGCGCGCGCTTTCCGGAATGCCCGGGCCATCATCGTCGAAGATGATCGTCAGCCATTCGGGACTGTGGATGGCGTCGATTTCCAGATGGTCGGCGTAGCGCCGGCTGTTGGAGGCGAGGTTCGACACCAGACGGGTAAAGGCGTTGGTGCGCACGGAGACTTCGTCGTCGCCTTCGATGCGGTAGGTGAGGCTCTTGCCGTGCAGTTCGGCCTCGGACTTCAGTTGCTCGAACAATTCGCTGAGCCTCAACTGGCCGACGTCCTCTTCGGCCTCGCCGCGGGCGAAGGACATGTAGCCTTCGAGCATCGACTGCATGTCCTCGACGTCCTTGTTGAGGTGCTGCAGTTCGGGATTGTCTCCGGCGAGCGCCAGTTGGAGCTTGAAGCGGGTGAGGATGGTGCGCAGGTCGTGGCTGACGCCGGTCAGCATGGCGGTGCGCTGCTCGATCTGCCGCTCGATGCGTTCGCGCATGAGGATGAAGGCCAGTCCGGCGCGGCGAACCTCGTCGGCTCCGCGCGGAGAGAAGTCATCCGGGGTCTTCTGGCCCTTGCCGAAGCTCTCGGCGGCCTTCGCGAGCGCTGTGATCGGACGGATCTGGCCGCGCAGAAAGAGGATCGCGATGGTGATCAGTACCAGCGAGGCGCCAACCATCCACAACAGGAAGATGTGGGTATTCGAGGCATAGGTCTGGCTGCGGCGGGCAAAGACGCGGAGGATCTCGTCGTCGAGCTTGATGCGGATTTCCACGAGGCGGGAATCGCCGAGGGTGTCGATCCAGTACGGCCGACGGATCTGGCGTTTGATCTGGCTGCTCAGCGTTTCGTCGAGGATCGAGAAAAACGGCCTCTGCTGTGGCGGCGGCAATTCGGTTCCGGGCTCGATCGATACGGTCAGGTCGAGCTTGTCGCGGGCGATGCCGATGATCTTTTCCTGGTCCTTGGGATCCGGATAGGCGTCGATCAGTTCGATCACCGCTGCGATGTCGCGGGTGACGGCGGAGGAGAGGCGTTCCGTTACCAGCTGCCAGTGCCGCTCCATGAACACGTAGGCCACGACGGCCTGCAGTATGACCATCGGCAATATGATGATCAGCAGCGAACGCGAATAGAGCCCGGTCGGCAATTGCCGGCGAAGCCAACGGCTGAAGGCCTTGAAGCCCGCCGGTGAGGGGCGATCATGGTCGCGACGCAATGACTCCGAACTTGCCATATGTGCTTCTGTCTTCTCTTCGTCCGGTTGCCCCGGCTGGCTGCACTGCAATCAGGTAACTGGTCAGTCGATGCTGAGGCGATAGCCGATGCCGCGGACGGTCTGAAGCCAGATGGGATTGGCCGGATCGTCCTCAATCTTGCGACGCAGGCGGTTGATCTGAACGTCGATCGTCCGTTCGCCGACTTCGGTATCGCTGCCGACCAGTTCGTGCCGGGGGATGGTGTCACCGGCGCGAAGGGCGAAGAGCTGCATGATCTCCTGCTCGCGGTCGGTGAGGCGGATCAGTTCCGACGCCTTCTTCAGTTCCTTGCGGGTGATAGAGAACGTGTAGGGGCCGAACATGACCTGCTCGATCTTCGGCGTGTCGGCGGGCGCGTGGCGCTTGAGGATGTTGTTGATGCGCAGCACCAGTTCGCGCGGGTCGAAGGGCTTTGCCAGATAGTCGTCCGCGCCGGCTTCGAGCCCGGCGATGCGCGCATCGGCTTCGGCCAGCGCCGTCAGCATCAGGATCGGCACCTGCTTGATCTGCCGCAGATTCTGGGTCAGCGACAGGCCGGTCTCGCCCGGCATCATCACGTCCATGATGATGAGGTCGAAATCAAGTCCTTCGAGCTTACGCCGGGCTTCGCCGGCATCGGCGGCGACGGTGACCCGGAAGCCCTGTTCCATCAGGTAACGGTTGAGAAGCGCACGAATGCGGGTGTCGTCGTCCACGACGAGAAGGTGGGCCGCATCGTCCGAAATGCTGAGTGGCTTGGCTGGCGTCATGGTTCGGGTCCGGTCTATTTCTTGTTGCGCATGCCCTCGAGGAAATGCAGTACGTTGGCGCGGGTTTCGTCCGATCCTCCCGCCAATGCCCGCTCAATGCGGCGGGACTGGGGCTCGACCAGCGCCAGCAGCAGTTCTCGTCCCGATTTTGTCGGATAGAGCCGGCGCTGACGGCGATCTTCCGGGCCCGCGACCTGGCGAATATAGCCGGAATCGATCAGTTGCTTGAGAACGCGCGCGAGGCTCTGCTTGGTGATCTGGAGCGTGTCGAGCAGGTCGGCGACGGTCATGCCCGGTTGACGGTTGACGAAGTGGACGACCCGGTGATGCGCGCGGCCGAAGCCGATCTTCTCCAGAATTGCGTCGGGATCGGAGACGAAATCGCGGTAGGAAAAGAACAGCAGTTCGATAATCTCGAAATCAATGTCGTCGGTGTTCCCCAAAGGCTCTTCCAGCAACTCTTCCGGCGTCGCCTTTGCAATTCTCTGACGTGACACCTCGGAACTTCCTTTCCTGCCTGCTGGGGAGCCGCGTCCAAGCCCCCATCCCCGAAAATGCCAGTAATATCGGGTATTAAAGCTTTTTGCCAGCTTCGTGCGTCTCTGCATAAAACGCAATCGGGAAAACAATCAACAGGAACTATGCGTGCGCTCGCCGCTGTCGGGAAGATGCGAAGCGCGGACGCCTCGGTATTTGGGCTGCGCAACTGGCAAAATGCCGCTATACCCTCTGATCGACCGCTTGCGGGCGACAGTCGTGGGGCTGCGTCTGGGGCGAACCGAACCATGTCGCGTGATGCCGGCGAGGGCAGTCCTTCGTCCTGCCGTGTCACGCCTCGAAACGAAGCGAGGCGCTTATGGGCAAGCTACAGGCCGGGATCATTCCCGTAACTCCATTCGAACAGAACTGCACCATCCTGTTCGACAGCGACACGAAGGAAGGCGTGATCGTCGATCCCGGCGGCGACGTTGATCTCATTCTCGAAACCGTGAAGGAAAACGGCATCGCACTGAAGGCGATCTGGCTGACGCACGGGCATATCGACCACGCCGGCGGCGCCAAGGAACTGAAGGACGCCCTCGGGCTCGAGATCATCGGGCCGCACAAGGACGACCTGCCGCTGCTCCAGAATCTGGAAATGCAGGCGCAGCGCTTCGGCGTCGACCAGAAGGTCAGCAATGTCGTTCCCGACCAGTGGCTGGACGATGGCGACAAGGTTTCATTCGGGGAGCACACCTTCGAGGTGCTGCATTGCCCCGGCCATGCGCCCGGCCATGTGATCTACTACAATCGCGACCAGGGCTTCGCCCATGTCGGCGACGTGCTGTTCCGGGGTTCGATCGGGCGGACGGACCTGCCCGGTGGTGATCACGAGCAGTTGCTTCGCTCGATCCGCGACAAGGTGCTGCCGCTTGGCGATACGGTCGGCTTCATCTGCGGCCACGGGCCCGGCGGGCAGATCGGCGAGGAGCGCCGTACCAACCCGTTCCTGCAGGGGCTGTGACAAGCGGCCTGCGGCCTTTGGCTGCGGGCCAACATGCGCCGGGAAGCCCGGCGCATGTCAGTTCGATACGACGGCGGGCCTTTTAGCTGGCGGAGCAAAAGTGCCGCTTGCCGTCGTAGCCGACATAGGTGCCGGACTTGGCGTTGAAGGAGCGATAGCGCTCGGTGCAGTACTGGTACCAGGCGGAAGACCACGGGCGCAGGCCGCCATCAATGACGGTGGCCGGGCGGGCCGGGTAGTATTCCGGCGCAGGGCGCACGTAGACGCGTTCGCGATAGACCGGGACGGGTTCCACGTAGACGGGCTCAGGCTCGACATAGACAGGTGCCGGTTCGACATAGCGCGGCACCGGTTCGACGTAGCGCGGCTGGCTGGCGATCGCGGTACCGAGCAGGACGCCGGCGGCGAGACCTGCGGCGCCGATGGCGATGTCCTTGTCATGATGGCGGTGGTGCCGCTCGGGATAACGATAGGGGTCGCGGGCCGAAGCGGGGCTGGCCGTTGCCGCGGTGGTGACGGCGATGGCGGCGGCGAGAACCAGGTTTTTCGCGAGGGACTTCATAACTACGTTTCCTGTTCAGATATCGGTGAGCGCCGGTCTGTATGGGCTGACTTGGGCAACCTAGCGGCGGCTAACTGAACGCAATCTGAACAACAGAAAACCCGGCATCCCTGCCGGGTTTTCATAAAATCTTGTACCGTCTGACGGCGATCAGCCCGAAATCTGAAGGTTAACGGCCTTCGGACCCTTGCCCCGGCGATCCGGTTCGGTGTCGAAGCTTACCTTCTGGTTTTCGGAGAGCCCGGACAGGCCGGAGGCCTGAACGGCAGAAATATGTACGAAGATGTCTGCGCCACCGCTGTCCGGCTTGATGAATCCGAAGCCCTTGTCGGTGTTGAAGAATTTTACGGTGCCAGTCTCGGCCATGCTTAAGGTCCTTTTCTCTCTGCCCAGTTTTGGCTGCGGGCAGCACTACAGGTATTGATGCCCTTGCGGGCGTACGGCAGGCAAACGTGATAGGAGAGGAAAGGTGCCCATGTTACCGCAACGACGTCGATCCGATTCGCGAAATCTTCTCTCCGCCGAAGCCCGGAACTTATAGCACTCCCGGCGTGCATGATTTATATGGTCTTCCCGTGCTCGCAACTATGCCCGAACTCGAGCAGATTGATGTTTTTATTTTTCGTTGGCAAGCAAAACTTTTTCAAAATGCATATAGAACGGCGAAGCACAGTTTTGGCTAAAACAGGAAGTTGCTGTATTTCGATATGGATTTTGTCGGAAAATATCATGTCGGCGTCGATTTGAGACATTTTTGTGCGGAGTTACGCAATATTTGCTTATCTGTAGGGCGTCTTATGAATATCTCTTTTTTTCACCGTACAAGTGAGAAAATTTCGCGGCAGCGGTAAACGTGCCGGTATTCCAAGTATCTCTATACTATTTGTAGAGCTTTGTTCACGCCGGTACCGACTTCTGGCGAGTCAATTCGGGTACAAGTTCTACGAGCAACATAGCAAAAAAGATGATGCCGCAGCCCAGGTAGCCGATGCTTGTGATCGTCTCGCCGAGAATCAGCGCGCCAAGCAGTGCCCCGAACAAGGCTTCGGAGGACAGGAAAATCGCCGCCTGTGGTGCGGTGGTGTAGCGCTGGCCGACGACCTGTAGCACGAAGGCAAGGCCGGAGGAGAAGACGCCGACATAGAGGATTTCCACCAGCGCGTTGGAGATGGCGTCCACGCTCAGGCTTTCGGTCATGAGCCCGACGGCCATGCCGCCGATGGCGCAGACGGAAAACTGGATCGCCGACAGCGCCAGCGGGCGTGGCGACTTTTCCAGCGCCAGGCCGACGAGGGTGATCTGTATCGCCCAGAAACCGGCGCAGATGATGGTGAGAAAGTCACCGGTGGTCAGGGCCGACAGGGTGCCGCCGCTCAGGAGGAAGATCCCGAAAACCGCCATAGCCGCGCCGGGCCAGACGATCCAGTGCGGGCGCCGGCGAAGAAACACGACGGCGATTAGCGGAACGAAGAATACGTATAGCGCGGTCAGGAAGCTCGAATTGGTGACGGTCGTGGTCTGCAGCCCGACCTGCTGGGTCGCCGCTCCGCCGAACAGCGCCAGGCCGATCAGCAGGAAGGCGCGGAAATCGCGACGCTTCAACGGTGCTTCGGCCTTGCGGGCCTCCAGCCAGACGAAGGGAAGGATAACCACTGTCGCCACCGCAAAGCGCAGGCCGATGAACCAGAATGGGCCGATCGACCCCATCGCGGTGGACTGGGCGACAAAGCCACCGCCCCAGATGGCGGCTGCGAGCAGCAAAACGAGGTTCGCCTGTATGCGCGACATGGTACATCCTGAAGTGGGCGGGAGATTTGCCGGAAGGACGGGGCAGGGTTAACAGTTGCATTTCCGTTGGGCAAGCCGGAACATTGTCGCCGGCAGCAGAATCGATGGCGGAAGGGAACGGACGGATGAGGGGACGGCCAGGACTTGCCTGCATCCTTGCAGGGGCGACGTTCATTGCCGCGCCCGGGGCGGGGGCCTATAGCTACAGGGAGATCCGCGACTGGGCGGTCTCCTGCAGCAACGGACTTTCCTGCACCATCACCTACAGCAAGCCGGACAATCCGGGGCTGAACCATCTGAACCTCGCGAGGAGCGCGGCCCCGAACGCGTCGGTCGTTCTGGCTCTTCCGTTCCCGCCCGGTTATGGCGACAAGGGCGATGCGAAGGGGAGGTTCATTCTCTCGGTCGATGGCCGGGCCGTTCTTGACGTTCCAGTGGCGGAACTGGACGCAGATGCGAATGCCGGGAAACTAGCGCTCACGGCGCAGCAACCAGTCGCCGACCTTGTCGCGGCGATGAAGGATGGCCGGGAGTTGCAACTGCGATACCAGGGCGATCTCGGCAGCTTCACCCTGCCGGTGCCGCTGTCGGGGGTGACGGCCAGCTTGCGCTATGTCGACGAGGTCCAGGGGCGCGTCGGGCGGCTGGACGCGCTCGAAGCCAAAGGCGAGGGCGCCGTGCCGTCCGCCAGCCCTGCACGCGACCTTGATACCTATGCCGAACTGCCGGCGGAAATCCGCGGCGATTTCGACAACGAGGCCGGGTTCTGCTCGATTTCACCCTCCGGTCTTGCCAATGCGGATGGCTTCGAGGCCATCCTCCCCGAAGGTCGAAGGATCGTCGTTCTGCCCTGCCAGGCTGGCGGAGCCTACAACCAGGCCTATGCGCTATACGCGAGCTTCGGAGACGGGCTGGTACGGATGGACTTTCCGGTAATCGGCGAGCGCGGCCCGGGCGCGATGAACCTTGCCTACAACATCGACTACGATCCGGTGAATGGGACGCTCGCGTCCTTCTTCCGCGGACGCGGGATCGGCGATTGCGGCAGCTATTACATCTGGTGGATAACCGATGGCAGCGACGACAATCCACTGGTGCTCAAGGAGCAGAGGGAAAAGGGCGAGTGTGACGGCGACAATCGCGGCGGTGTGCAGAACTGGCCGTTGACCTGGCCGGCGCCTTAGCGCCGGAACTCGCGGCGGTTCAATGGGAAGCGGGGTCGGTCACCCGCAGCAGCAAGCCGTTGTCGCTGTCGGTCAGGATAAGGATCGACCCGTCGGGCGCGACCTTTACGTCGCGCATGCGTCCGTAATCCCCCTGGAACAGTCGTTCCTCGGCAATGACAGCGCCGCTGTCGTCGCGTTCGAGGCGCGCCAGCAGGTTGTACTTGAGTGCGGCGACGAGATAGTCGCCATCCCATTCGGGGAACATGTCGCCGCGATAGACGGCGATGGCTCCGGGCGCGATCGACGGATCCCAGTAGTGGAGCGGTTGCTCAAAACCTTCCTTGACTGCACCTTCGCCGATCTCGGCCCCGGAATAGTGCTTGCCGTAACTGATCACCGGCCAGCCGTAATTGCGTCCGGGTTCCGGCCGGTTGATCTCGTCGCCGCCGCGCGCACCGTGCTCGACCGAATAGAGTGTACCATCCTTCGGATCGAAGGTCAGGCCTTGCGGGTTCCGGTGTCCCTTCGACCAGATCTCGGCCAGTCCCTCGGTCGTGCCCGCATAGGGGTTGGATGCGGGGATGCTGCCGTCGGCATTGATGTGCAGGATGGCTCCGGCATGGTCGCGCAGATCCTGCGCGCGGTCGGCGCTGCCGCGATCGCCGATGCCGAAGAACAGGCTGCCGTCGGGGGCGATGGCGATGCGCGAGCCGAAATGCTGGGATCTGGAGGTGAAGCGGTTCATCTCGAAGATGCGCTTGAGATCTTCGAGACGGCTGGCATCGTCGGAGAGCCGCGCGGAAAAGATCGCGGTCCCGTGTCCGCCGGATCCGTCGATCGATGCGGACAGGAAAAGCCGGCGGCTGGTGGCGAAATCCGGGGCGAGCGCGACGTCGAGCAATCCGCCCTGACCGCCGGAAAAGACTTTCGGCAGGCCGGCGATCGGCGGCAGGATCTTGCCGTCGTGAATGATCCTGAGGCGGCCGGGCTTCTCGGTGACGATGTAGTCGCCGTTCGGCAGCACCTCCACCGCCCAGGGGTATTCGAGCCCGGAGGTCACGACCTCGACCTTCACCGGCATCTTCTTGGTGGTGTATTCCTGCTCTCTGGCGATCGATTCCTCCGCGCGGGCCGCCTTGATGGCGAGTGCCGTCGCCATCAAGGCGGCGGCCAGCAGGCGCATGGATTTCGCGCGAATAGGGCTTGGTAGCATCGCGTCCTTCCCCCCCATTGGAGACGTGTTAAGGCCGCCCCGCGGCCCGGCTGCTTCACCCTAGGTGGGGCCTTGCCACTTCGGTTGCAAGGTCCGGGGCCGCTTTCAATCCCCCGCGAGGTCCCGAGCCCGTCAACGCCGCCAGCGGCGGCTTTCGGCTGCGAGCAGATCCTTGACGGTCCGCCGACGCACGGCGCGGCCGGCGATAGCCATGGATATGAAGCCGATCAGCAGCATCGCCATGGCCAGCGAATGGTCTGCCTGCTCGTCGGAAGCGGCGAGGTCGAGGTCTGTGATTCCGGTCGCCGCCGCTGGCGAAAACAGCCCCGCGAGCAGGACGGCGCCGGTGGCAATCGCGACGCGCGCCATCCCGAGCACCGACATGTGATCCCGGCGATTAAACTCCATCTTCAGCGCTTTTTTGTCATCAAGAAACATTCCTAAACCCTCGTAACTTGATGTTGTCGAGGACCGCAGAAAAGAGCTTCGAAGTCGACTTCATCGGGACGGAATTACGGCAACGCACAGTTTTGTTGTGGCAAAAAAGTGATGGCCGATGCGCAGGAGTTGCCGAAGCCGGAGGCTAGCCGGCTGTCCGCCGCCCGAACGCCCGCGCAGCGCGCGGCCGTGGCTGTGTGGCGCGTGGCTGTGATGCCTCATCGGCGCGTTCGTCGCGCGGAGTGGCGAGGAACAGGGGCGGCTCACGCTGCGCCGCCGGCGATGGCGGCACCAGCATTTCCGGAAAGCGCTCGTTGAAGGTCGTCGGGGCCAGTTCCGGACGGGCGAGGGCATAGCCCTGCACCAGCGGGACATCGAGATCGCGGCACAGTGCTACCTGATCCTCGTCCTCCAGCCCCTCGAAGATCGGACGGATACCGTCGTCGGCGAATTGCCGGACGATGACCTTCAGCAGGGCAAAACCGGCGGAGTTGTGCATGAAGTCGCGCACCCAGCGCGAGTCGAACTTGACGTAGTCGGGGTGCATCGCGCGCACGAAGGCGATGTCGTTGTCCTGCGCGCCGTAGTCCGTGACCGCGATCCGGAAGCCGGTCGCACGGATGTAGTGGGCAAAGCGCAACGCGATCGATGCGGTGAGGTCGTCCTTGGCCGATACCTCGCAGACGATGCGGTCGACGCTCATCCCCGCTTCGTGGGCGGCGAGGCGCAGATGCTCGACCTCGAGGTGCATCGCTGCGGCAGTCACCAGCAGCCCCGGCTGGAACTTGACGAAGATCCGTGCGCGTGTGCGGTTCAGGCGGCCGGTGTTGAGGATGTGCAGCGAGCGCAGCAGGCTATCGAGTCCGCAAAGATCCTCCGGTGCCACGAGCGGGAAGAACTGTGCCGGCGGAAAGGCCATACCGTCGCGCGAGGCGCGAGCCAGTCCCTCGAAGGCGACGATGTCGAGGATGCCGTCGGGATATTGTTCGAAGATCGGCTGCAATGCAGACTGCAGCACGAAGGGGCCGTAGGCGGTCGAATAGGCCCCGTTTGCGGAGCGGACCAGATTGGCGAAGCTGCTTTTCGTATTCATGTCGTCTGCCCTTGCGCTGCACTCGGCACAAGCCGTCATTCTGCATAGCAGGCAAGCGTTACCGCGCCGTTAACGCTTTCTTAAAAGGTGCTGGCATCAGGCCGTGGCAAAAACATGCACGGGTGACGCCTTTCCGCTTGAAACGGCGGGCTATATTCGACATAGAGCATTACGCCGGAACCCTGACTGTCCAGCGGTTCCGTCTGTTTCAACAGTATCAGGAACCGATCATCATGGCCTTCCTTGCCGACGCACTTTCCCGAGTAAAGCCGTCCGCCACCATCGCCGTCTCCCAGAAAGCCCGCGAACTGAAAGCGAAAGGCCGGGACGTGATCGGGCTTGGCGCCGGTGAGCCGGATTTCGATACGCCCGACAATATCAAGGCCGCTGCGATCGAAGCGATCAATCGCGGTGAGACGAAGTACACGGCCGTTGCCGGTATCCCCGAACTGCGCGAGGCAATCGTCCGCAAGTTCAAGCGCGAAAACAATCTCGAATACACGGCTGCCCAGACGATTGTCGGCACCGGCGGAAAGCAGATTCTTTTCAACGCCTTCATGGCGACCATGAACCCGGGCGATGAAGTCATCATTCCGGCGCCCTACTGGGTTTCCTATCCGGAAATGGTGGCGCTGTGCGGCGGTACCCCGGTGTCGGTCGCCACGACCCAGGAAAACAATTTCAAGCTGACCCCGGAAGCGCTCGAAAAGGCGATCACGCCGAAGACGAAGTGGTTCGTGTTCAACTCGCCGTCGAACCCGTCGGGCGCGGCCTACACCTATGCCGAGCTGAAGGCGCTGACCGACGTGCTGGTCAAGCACGAGCATGTCTGGGTCCTGACCGACGACATGTACGAGCACCTGACCTATGGCGACTTCAAGTTCGTCACGCCTGTCGAAGTCGAGCCGCGCCTCTACGACCGCACGCTGACCATGAACGGCGTCTCCAAGGCCTATGCGATGACCGGCTGGCGTATCGGCTATGCGGCCGGCCCGCTGGAACTGATCAAGGCCATGGACATGATCCAGGGCCAGCAGACCTCGGGTGCCTGCTCGATCGCCCAGTGGGCGGCCGTCGAGGCCCTCAACGGTCCGCAGGACTTCATCGACCAGAACAAGAAGATCTTCGAAGGCCGTCGTGACCTCGTCGTTTCGATGCTGAACCAGGCGACCGGCATTTCCTGCCCGACCCCGGAAGGCGCCTTCTACGTCTACCCGTCCTGCGCTGGCCTGATCGGCAAGACCGCGCCGTCGGGCAAGGTCATCGAGACCGACGAAGACTTCGTTTCGGAACTGCTGGAAGCCGAAGGCGTCGCAGTTGTCCACGGCTCGGCCTTCGGCCTCGGCCCGAACTTCCGCATCTCCTACGCGACCTCGGAGGCGCTTCTCGAGGAAGCCTGCAGCCGCATCCAGCGTTTCTGCGCCGCCTGCAAGTAAGGCCCGCCGCGAACCGGAAATGAAAAGCCCGCCGGAAACGGCGGGCTTTTTTGTGTCCGGATTTCGCCCGTCCATCGGTGTCATCGACTGTGAGAAACTGATTCAACTGCATCGGAAGTTGAATCAGAAATGCTCCGCAAGACTTTGTTTTCAAAGGCCGATCAGGCTGAGCATGATGAAGGTGGCAAACAGGATGAAGTGGGTCATGCCCTCGATTGCATTGGTCTCGCCGTCGTTGAGATTGATGGCTGCGGCGATCAGGGTGACCGCAATCATCACCGTCTGCACCGGCGTCATCGCCATGTCGAACGGCTGGCCTGTAGAGAGCGCCAATGCCTCCATCGCAGGCACGGTCAGGATCACTGTCGACAGCGACGCGCCCATGGCGATGTTGATGGTTGCCTGCATGCGGTTGCGCAGGGCCGCGCGCAGCGCGGTCAGGATTTCCGGCGCGGCCGAGATCGCCGCAACCACGATTGCCGCAAGGGCCGGCGGTGCCGCCGTGCCTCTGACGCTCGCATTCATGAACGCCGACATGAACTCCGCCAGCACACCGATGATCACGACACCGGCCAGTATCGCGACGATCGACACCGTTGCGGGCTCGTCCGGAGCGATATTTGGAGGGCCGTAATCGGGCTGTTCGGGGCGGGGATAGGCATAGTGGAAGAAGTAGCTGTGCCTGCCGACCTGCATTTGTACGAAAAGCGAGTAGAGCGCGATCATCGCGAAGATGGTGAAGGCCGAATAGAGGTGCCACTTCGCCTGTGGAATGAACTCGGGCACGATCATGGATATGCTCATGGCGGTCAGGATCATCACGCCATAGGTGCGGCTGGAATCGTCGTTGTATGGTTGCTCGCCGTGCTTGAGGCCGCCGAGCAGGGCGGCCAGTCCAAGGATGCCGTTGATATCGAGCATGACGGCGGCGTAGATGGTATCGCGCACGAGGGTTGGAGAGGTCTCGTGACGCATCATGATCCCGAGCACGATGATCTCCACCGCGACGGCCGCGAGCGTCAGGATCATCGTGCCATAGGGGTCGCCGACCTTGACCGCCAGGATCTCCGCATGGTGGGCTATGCGGATCGATGCCAGCACGATCGTGACGATGAGCACAAACGCTGCGGCAAGCGACATCAGCCGTCCCGCCTCGAGGATCGTGTGCTCGGCGTAGAACGCGACGGCTCCGACCAGCGCTGCGAGTATGAGATTTCGTTCTTGTCTATGCAGGGACGGACGTTGCACGGGCTTGCTCCCGATTGCCCCGATCATAAGGAATCTAAGGCGATCGGACGAGGCATCAAGGGAAAGCCGCCGGGCTCATTGTCGGGAGTTACGCGTGATGATCGGCGGCGGGGACGAATATTTGCAAGCCCGCGGTTTTGGTGGAATACTGCCCTTGTCGGTCTGCCGGGCAGCAATCGCGGCATCCTCGAGGTCCTGTTAGACAACGCTAGCCAACGCCGCGAACTCTCGCCGGAGACGTTCGAAAACGTGCGGCCTTGGAATGGAACAGGAGGTGCCGAATGAGCAAGGTCATCTATGAAGTGGTGCCCCATGACGGCGGCTGGGCCTATCGTCTGGGCACGGTCTATTCCGAAACCTTCGCCACCCATGCCGAGGCGCTCGAAGCGGCGCGCATCGTGGCCGAGGAACAGCGGATCGGCGGCGATGCCGCGGAGATCAGCTTCCAGGACGACCGGGGTGTCTGGCGGGAGGAGTATGCCGAGGGCGGCGACCGCCCGGATACCGAGGTGGTCGACAAGGTCTGGCACGACGAGCCCCCGCAGCAGTGAGCGATGGCTGTCCCTAAAGCACGGACAGCGGCCCTCAGCGGGGAGCCCGCGCACGGAGTGCGATGTCTTTGGCCTGATCGGGCATATTAGGCGTGGTCTGCCGCCTGCCTGATGTAATTGGCGAGCCCGCTTGCAAGCGCATCGAAAGTCACGCGGCAACGCGGCGAGGTCTTGAGGTTCTCATGCATCGCCAGCCACGTCTCCATCGGCAATTCAAAATCTTCCTGAAGCAGCCGGACGAGGTTCGGATCGCGTCTTGCTATGCCTGTCTGGCAGGTCCCGATACCATTGCCTGAGCGGATGGCGGCAAGCTGCGCTAGATTGCTGTCCGACCGGAACGCAAACCGGGCGCCCTTGAGTTCCGGCATCTTCTTCAGCATGGCACGGATATAGGGCAGCGGCCGGTCGAAGCCGATGAGGCGGTGGTCGGCCAGTTCCGGCAGCGTGTGCGGCGTTCCGTGGCGCTCGAGATAGCCCTTGTGGGCGTAGAGGCCGAGCCTGATGTCGCCGAGGCGGCGGGCAAGAAGCGCATCCTGGGAGGGCGCGACCATGCGCACGGCAATATCGGCCTCGCGCTGCAGCAGGTCCTCGACATTGTCGGATAGCGATAGCTCGATGCCGAGTTCCAGATACTGTTCCTGCAGGGTGGCAAGAATGGGCGGCAGCACTTCGACGCCGACCACCTCGCTGGCACTGATGCGCACGGTGCCGTCCACCTTGCCGCGCGTGCCGGAGGCAGTGCGCAGCAGCGAGGCGGCAGTCGATGCAAGCTGCGTGGCATAAGGCCTGATCGCCAGCGCGGCTTCGGTCGGCAGGAGGCCCTGCGGGGAGCGGGTGAAGAGCTCGGAGCCCAACGCCTGCTCGAGGGCGTCGACATGGCGTCCGACCGTCGGCTGGGTCAGGCCGAGTTCGCGGGCGGCAGCCGACAGCGATCCGTGTTGCAGGACAGCAAGAAAGGTCCGGTAGAAATCCCAGCTGGGTTCGATATCGCTCATACAAAATAGTATAGCGAGTAAAGAAATTTCGGCAATTCCGTTTAGCGTGCCGCGCCTGCACATTCCCTTCGGCTCAAGCGAAGGAGAACAGGCCATGAATGTGAAGGCAGAACGTGAAGTGCTCGTGCTTGGCGCAACCGGCGGCATTGGCGGCGCGGTCGCGCGGAAGCTGCGGCGACTCGGATGGACGGTGCGGGCATTGAACCGCAATGCGGCCGGGGCGCGCCTGCGCCATCCCGAATTCGACTGGCGGCAGGGCGATGCCATGAACGCCGCCGACGTGCTCAAGGCCGCGGAAGGCGTGGAACTGATCGTGCATGCGGTCAACCCGCCGGGATATCGTCACTGGCAGAAGTTCGTCCTGCCGATGCTGGATAACACGATCGCCGCCGCCCGCACGGTCGGCGCGCGTATCCTGCTGCCGGGAACGGTCTACAACTTCGGCCCGGACGCCTTTCCTGAGATCACCGAGGCGAGCCCGCAGAATCCGGCGACGGCAAAGGGCAGGATCCGGGTGGAGATGGAGCGCCGGCTGGAAGCGGTGTCGGGCGAGGGCGTGCCCGTCATCATCGTGCGCGCCGGCGATTTCTTTGGCCCCGGTGCCGCAAACAACTGGCTTTCGCAAGGCCTCGTCACGCCGGGCAAGCCGGTGACCTCGGTGCTCTATCCCGGGAAGTCCGGTGTCGGCCATCAATGGGCTTACCTGCCCGATGTCGCCGAAACCATGGTCCGGCTGGTCGAGAAGGCGGACCGGTTGCCGGCCTTTGCCGTCTATCACATGCAGGGGCACTGGGATCCCGATGGAACGGCGATGACGGCAGCGATCGCACGGGCGACCGGCCGGGCCCGGCTGAAGGTCAGGCGCTTTCCATGGCTGCTGGTTCCATTCGCGGCGCCTTTCGTGCCGTTCCTGAAGGAACTGAAGGAGATGCGCTACCTCTGGCAGGAACCGCTGCGGATGACCAATGACCGTCTGCTGGCCGAACTGGGCGAGGAGCCGCATACCCCGCTCGACGAAGCAGTGAAGGCAACGCTTACGTCACTCGGCTGCCTGCCGCAGGCCGCGACCCCAGCCGGCGGATTGCAGCCCATGCAGGTCAGTTCCTGAAGACGGTGCAGGCGACGCCATGGCTCTGGATCGTGGCGCAGACCTTGTCGGCTTCGGCACGGGTCTGGCGGCCGATGCGCGCGGTATAGCGGGGCCGCGAGCCGAAACTGCGGTCGCGCTTGCGCTGGATCAGCGGTTTCTCGTCCTTGAGCGGCGCGGGCAACTGCGCCACCGCAGAGCTGAACAGCCGGCGCGCGACAGCCTTGTCGAAATGCGCCGAAAGCTGCACGCCCCAGGGCGCCCAGGTGCCTTCGTCCTCGAACACCAGTTCCTTCATCCGGCGGGTACTGGCAAGCGCAACGCAGGCATCCAGGAAGGGCTTGTCACGATCGAGACGGAAGTCCGGCTGCTTCGGCGGGTCGTCCTTCCAGGTCTCGACACTGTGGGCGGTGATCGCCGACACATAGGCGCGGGTCTCGAAGGGAAGGCGCCCGGTAACGAGGAAGGATTCAAGCCCGGCCTCGCCGGCATTGTAGGCGGCGGAGGCCAGGCCGAGATTGCCATAGCGATCACGCAGAAGGCTAAGATATTCGGCCGAGCGGGCCAGCGCCTCCAGCGCATCGAAGCTGTTGTTGAGGCCGCGCAGCCGAGCGGTGGAGGGGATGAACTGGGCGATGCCTTGCGCCCCCTTCGGGCTTACCGCATCGGCGCGAAACAGGCTCTCGCGCCAGATCAGCCGGGCGAAATAGTCGGTCGGAAGGGCATGGATCGTCGCGAAGGTCTCGATTGCCGCGCAGATATCGCGATCGTAGCTCTTTTGGCGGACGCACAGCCTGGCTCCATCCGGCAGCGCGATCGAGTACAGGCAGGGCGGAGGGGAGGTGAATTCCGATTGCGCCAAGGCAAGTCGCGCCTGCGGAAGTGCAAGAAGCGCGGTCGCGATGAGCGATGCCGTGCAGCAGCGGCCGAACTTCAAGCCATCCCAGACCATCGCCTCTCCCATTGGTGCGTTCGGTACGGTGCCATCACTGGATAACATTTTTTGGGGTGCGATGGGAGAGCGCTGCGGGGCCTGGCGCAGTGGTGGTCAGCGGTTGAGTTCCGCAAGCGCGATTTCGGCGACTGCAAGGCGGGGCGCGGGCGACCCGTCGTCACTGAGGAACCAGGCCGCCGATAAGCCTGCGTGGGCGACAATCCACTGCAGCAGGCGCCGCGGCTCCAGGCCTGACGCGTCTGCGACAACCGCCAGCCGGCGTTGCAGACGGGCCGTGTCGGCAACGCCGGCCCCTTCCGGATTGCAGAAGATGTTGGCGTAGTCGTAGCCGCGCTCGCCATAGAGCCCTTTAGGATCGATGGCGAGCCAGCCGCGGTCGCCAAAATCGAGGATGTTGGCATGGTGAATGTCGCCATGGAGCGCGGTGATCTCCTGTGGCTCGTTCAAAAGCGCGCGGGCGACGGCTGAGCATTCGGCAAAAACGCCGCCGTGCGTTACGGCCGCGGGCTCCAGTTCGGCAAACCAGTTGCGAAGTGGGGCGAGGATAGGCATCAGCGCGCCGCGCGGTTGATGCAACGCGCTGACAACGTGGCAGATGATCCGGCTGGCGCCGTCGTCCTCTCCGCTCACAGCCATCGACGACAGCGAGCGCCCGCCTGTTGCCCGCTCGAGGAGGAGCGCATCGTTTTCCCGGGCATAGACGCGCGCCGCGCCTTCACCGTCCCACCACTGCAGGACCTCGCTGCCGGATTTCTCTTCCGCAGCCAGCGCGATCTTCAGCATCGCGGGCTTCGCGCGCCATAGGACGGGCAGCAGTCGGCTTGAATGCGTGATGACCGGCGGGCCATCCGGGACGAGCGACCAGCGCTCGAGGTAATCGTCGAACATGCGATGGCCCTCGATGACGAAGGAAAAATCCCGCCGATGGCGGGATTTTCGTGTTTTCCGGTTTCGTCAGGCGACATTTTCGAGGGCGGGATAGTCGGTGTAGCCCTTGGCGCCGCCGCCGTAGAATGTCGGTGATTCCGCCGTGTTGAGCGGCGCGCCCTTGGCGAGGCGGCCGACCAGATCCGGATTGGCGATGAACGGCCGGCCGAAGGCGACGAGATCGGCTTCGCCGCTCTTGACCGCGTCGATCGCAAGCTGGCGGTCATAGCCGTTGTTGACCATCCATGCGGCCTTGCCGCCAGACTTCTCGTAGACAGCGCGCAGTTCCGCGTAGTCGAAGGGCTGGCTGCCCTGCTGGAAATCACGCGCGCCGCCTGTCGCGCCTTCGATCACGTGCACATAGGCAAGATCGTAGCGGGCGAGCACTTCGGCCACGTGGTTGAAGAGCGGCTGCGGGTCGGGATCGCTGGCGTCATTGGCCGGGGTAACCGGCGAAATACGGATGCCGGTGCGGCGGGCGCCGACTTCAGCAGTGACGGCGGCGAGCACTTCGTCGAGCAGCCGTGCCCGGTTCGCGATCGAGCCGCCATAGGCGTCAGTACGCTTGTTCGAGCCGGAACGCAGGAACTGGTCGATCAGGTAGCCGTTGGCGGCGTGGATCTCGACGCCGTCGAAGCCGGCTTCGATCGCCGCGCGTGCGGCCTTGCGGTAGTCCTCGACGATCCCGGGGATTTCGCCAAGTTCCAGTGCCCGCGGTTCGGAGGTCGGCGCGAACGAGCCGGTACCGTCAGGATTGATGAGGTAGGTCTTCGACCTGGCCTGGATGGCGGACGGGGCCACCGGCTTGACACCGCCGGGCTGCAGGCTGTCGTGCGAGATACGGCCGACGTGCCACATCTGCACGACGATCTTGCCGCCGGCCTTGTGCACGGCATCGGTCACGCGCTTCCAGCCGGCAAGCGCTTCCGGCGTGTAGAGCCCGGGCACATCGGCATAGCCCTGGCCCTGCTGGGTAATGGCCGACGCTTCGGTGATGATCAGCCCGGCGGTCGCGCGCTGCTCGTAATAGGTAACGTTGAGATCGTTAGGTACGGCGCCCGGAGAACGGTTTCGCGTCAGGGGCGCCATGACGATGCGGTTTGCGAGCGGGATGTCGCCGATGGTGATCGGGTCAAAAAGCGTAGGCATGCCATTTCCTTTTCATTCTCGATGCAGGTGGGAAAAATGACCCGCCGTGGCGGATCAGAGAGTGGAACCGAGTTGCGCCAGGAATTTCGCGATCGTATCCTCGTTGCGCTTGTAGAATGCCCACTGACCGACACGGTGGCAGGTGATCAGCCCTGCGCGCTGCAAGATCGCCAGATGGGAGGAGACGGTCGATTGCGAAAGGCCGCAGCGCTCGAACTGGCCAGCGCAAACGCCCATTTCGAGCGGATGCTCCTGCGTGGCGAAATGCTCTTCCGGCTGCTTCAGCCAGTTCAGAATCTGCATCCTTGTCGGATGCGCCAGAGCTTTCAGAATGATGTCCGTGTCCATGCCAGTTGAGTTGGACATCGTATCGATGTCTTTCAATATGTAGATCGATGATTTTCGATATGGCGGTTCACTTCGCCGTGACCTCCCGGCCTGCGCCGGCTGTGATGGCTTCTTGCAGGCAAAAAAAGAGGGCCACCGGATTGCTCCAGGGCCCTTTAAAAGTGTGAAGGTCAAAAACCTTCAGAGGGGAACAGCTGGTGCAGTGGCACTGGGAGGAAAACCACCATGCGCATCAGCTGAGGGTAATATGCTGTTTTATTGTGCATATTGCAAGTGCGAAGGGCGCATGCCAGCCATGCATTTTTACCAGTCGGTAAAAAAAGAGGGCCGCCGGATCGCTCCAGGGCCCTTTAAAGTGTGAAGGTCAAATAAACCTCCAGAGGGGAACAGCTGCTGCGGTGGCACTGGGAGGAAAACCACCATGTGCATCAGCTGAGTGCGATATGGTGGTTTATTGTGCAGCGCGCAAGGGCGAACGGCGCATGCCAGCCATGCATTTTTGATTAACTCGATAGACTATGTCAAAAAAACAGGGCCACCGGAATGTCCAGGGCCCTGCAGGTATGGAGGTCAAAGCCTCCAGAGGGGAACAGCTGCTGCGGCGGCACTGGGAGGGAAGCCGTCAAATGCATCAGCCAACACGCATATGGCATCAGATGCAGGTTTTTCAATGGCAAGAGATGACTTCCAGCACGGCCGGCTGGCGACAACGCAAAAAAAAGGCCCTCTGGATTGCTCCGGGGCCTGTAGTTTGTGAAGGTCATACAACCTCCAGAGGGGAACAGCTGTTGCGGCGGTACTGGGAGGAGCCCCGCGAAATGCATCAGCTATGGGCGATATGCTGTTTTTGTGAGCATTCGGCAATACATAATTATGCATGACTGCCATGCTCTACACGCTTAGCTGGTGCGGCGCTCGCGCAAGGATTGCGCTTGGCCCGGAAAATCCGCCCTCATAGAGGGTCAGAAATTCCAGTTGCGCGCCTTGGCGACGATGAAATCGCGGAAGGCCTTGAGCTTGGCGGCGTTCTTCATTTCATCAGGATAGCAGAAATAGGTGTCGAACGAAGGCACGTCGGCGCTGATCGCCAGCTGGATGAGGCCGGGATCGCGGCCGACGATGTAGTCGGGCAGCAGCGCCACGCCGATGCCCAGCAGGCAGGCGCGCTTGATCGACGTCTGGCTGTTGATCTGGAGGTGCGGCGGACGCGGGTTGTCCGACGAGCGTCCGGCCGTCTCCAGCCAGTTCACGTCGAGCAGGTAGTTTGGCGCCGGCTCGCCGAAGCTGATGATCCTGTGGTTGTCGAGGTCCTCGATCGATTGCGGCTCGCCATGGCGGTTGATGTAGGACGGGGCCGCATAGACGTGCATGTGCACGGTGAAGAGCTTGCGCTGGATCAGGTCGGACTGCTGCGGCTGGCGCAGCCGGATGGCGCAATCCGCATGGCGCATGTTCACGTCCAGTTCCTCGTTGTCGAGGATGAGCTGGATCTGGACATCCGGGTAGAGCTGCAGGAATTCCTGGATCTTGTCGGTCAGCCAGCCTTGCCCGAGACCGACGGTCGTGGTGACCCTGAGCTTGCCGCTCGGGGTCTCCGTCGTCTCGGTGAGCTGCATCTTCACCGTTTCCAGTTTCAGCAGCACGTCGTGCGCGGTGCGGTAAAGCAGTTCGCCCTGCTCGGTCAGGATCAGGCCGCGGGCGTGACGATGGAACAGCTTGACGCCGACATCCTGCTCCAGCGCGCTCACCTGGCGGCTGATCGCCGACTGGGACAGATGCAGTTTGTCGGCGGCGTGCGTGAACGAACCCGCCTCCGCTGCTGCGTGGAAAATACGCAGCTTGTCCCAGTCCAGTGGCATGCCCCCGCCTCGCATTATGAGTTTACTCCGCAGCCATGGCGACGGGCTGGTGCCCGGCGAGATAACGCTCGGCCTCGAGCGCTGCCATACAGCCCATGCCGGCGGCGGTCACCGCCTGGCGGAAGGTGTCGTCGGTCACGTCGCCGGCGGCAAAGACGCCCTCGACATTGGTCGCGGTCGAATCGGGTGCCGTCCAGAGATAGCCGTTCGGCTTGTGCTTGAGCTTGCCGTCGAACAGTTCGACCGCGGGGGCGTGGCCGATCGCCACGAATACGCCGTCGATCGCCATGTCGGTAATGGCGCCGGACTTCGTGTCGCGCAGACGGACGCCGGTCACGGAAGGCGGCATCGGCGGCTTGGCCGGCGTGCCGGTGATCTCGGCGACCTCGGCGTTCCAGATGACCTCGATATTGCCCTTGGCGAACAGCCGCTCCTGCAGGATCTTTTCCGCGCGGAAGGCGTCGCGGCGATGCACCACGGTCACGGACCGGGCGATGTTCGACAGGTAGAGCGCCTCCTCGACAGCCGAGTTGCCGCCGCCAACGACCATGACGTCCTTGTTGCGGTAGAAGAAGCCGTCGCAGGTTGCGCAGGCCGAAACCCCAAAACCCTGGAAAATCTGTTCGCTCTCGATGCCGAGCCACTTGGCCTTGGCGCCGGTGGCGATGATCAGCGTATCGGCGGTCCATGTCGCGCCGGAATCGGTCTTGATGACGAAGGGCCGCTTGTCGAGCGTTACCTCGGTCACGAGATCGTTGACGATCTCGGCGCCGACATTGGTCGCCTGCTTGAGCATCTGCTCCATCATCCACGGGCCCTGGACCGGATCGGCATAGCCCGGATAGTTCTCCACGTCCGTGGTGATCATCAATTGGCCGCCCTGTTCCATCCCGGCGATCAGCACGGGCTCGAGCATTGCGCGCGATGCATAGATGGCAGCGGTATATCCGGCCGGGCCGGAGCCGATGATCAGCACCTTGGTGTGACGGGCGGTCATTGCATGTCCTTTCAAGTACACAGGCGGTTGTCCGCGATTTCGCCGCGAGGCAAAATACCAGCGGATACGCCTGTTTGCCGCCTCATTTATGATTGCTCCATGCATTTATTCAAGGGCAGCCCTGCGATACCAACAGGGCAAATAGGGGTGGGGTAATTTTTGTTTACCGTGGCGAAACAATCTTGCGTAATTCAGCTCTTCCGATAGAAGGAAAATCTGACGACAAGAAAGGTACTCCGTGTTGCGGGCTGAACTGGACGCTATCGACATCAAAATCCTGCGCGAATTGCAGCGCGACGGGCGCATGACCAATGTGGAACTCGCCGATCGGGTCGGGATCTCCGCGCCGCCCTGCCTGCGGCGGGTGCGCAAGCTTGAAGAAGCCGGCGTGATCGAGGGCTATCACGCAATGTTGAACGCCCCGGTCCTCGGTTTCGACCTGGTGGCGTTCTGCATGGTCGGTCTGAAGCACCAGTCGGATTCGAACCTCAAGGCCTTCGCCGCCGCGACGGCCGAATGGCCGCTGGTGCGGCAGGCCTGGATGGTTTCCGGCGACAGCGATTTCCTCCTGCATTGCGTTGCCGAGAACCTGACCCGTTTCCAGGATTTCGTCATCGAGGTGCTGACTGCAAACGAGCATGTCGACACAGTGCGCACGATGCTGACCATTCGCCAGGTGAAGAAGCTCGGTCTGGTGGAGATCTGAGGCGAAATGACTTCCTACGACGACTATCTCGGCGAGCTTCGGCTTGAACGGTGGGGTGCGGCCAACGCCGCCCTGCCGCGGCGGCATCACGAGATCGCGCATGTGCGCCGTCCCGGCGGCGAGGACCTGTCCTGTGTTGCCAACCTCAGATCCCTGATCGGGCTGATGGAACGGCATCGACAGACGCCGCCGCTGTTCGTTTCCTACTACACCGCCAACACGCCCTACGAGGCGCTTGCCGATCGCCTGCGTGCCTCGCTCGACCGCCTTGGCCTGCCACATCGCATCGAGGCGATCGAGTCGCTGGGAACCTGGGTGGCCAATACGGGGCTTAAATCCGCGTTCATCAAACGGGCCTGGGAAGAGAGCGACGGACCGATCTGCTGGGTGGATGCGGACGCCGAGATCCTGCGGCGGCCGGAATTCGTCTTCGACAACCCGTTCGATTTCGCGGTGGTACGGCGCCACGGCTGGTATGACATCTCGAGCTTCGTCTACCTGAACAAGACCGAGGCCGCCGGCAGGATCGTCGCCGAATGGGCGGACCTGTGTCGCGCCAATCCGCATGTCTGGGATCAGGTGTTGCTGACCCTTGCCTGGTTCAATGTGGCCAAGGACACGGAGGTCGCCAGCATCTGGCTGAACGACGGGATCTTCCGGTTCCCGCGGCCGTGGCTGCGCGACCTGCGCGACCGGCTGTTCTACTATCCGCAAAAGAAGAAGATGCGGCCGTTCGTCGACCAGAAACAGGCGTCCCGCACACTGAAGGCCTTCGTCGACGGCTCCAAGAAGCCATCCAGCGAACGCGGGAGCAGCGACCTGTCCGACGCCTTCAAGTCGGCGCTGATAAACTACGATTTCAGCTTCGAGGCGTCGGCGGAAACGATCTTCAGGAAGTAACAGGGGAGCGCTAGTCAAACGATCCGCGTAGCGCCCGTTCGAGCCTTGCCGCAATGGCGTCGAGCCCTGCGAAATAGGAAAAGTCCGGGTAGCCCGTGGCCAGCAGGTCGTCGAGGCTGCCGCTTCGAGGTGTCGCTATTGCCTCGAAGGCGCTGCGTTCGATGGCGCTGCCATAGTCCCTGAACTTGTAGTCGCCGCCATCAAGCTTTCCTTCGAAGGCGATCCGCCAGTTCGGGATGCCGAAGCAATCGGCGGCAATCAGGCCGTGAAGGCTTGACGAGACGATGTGTTCGCACTCGCCGATCAGCCGCAATGTCTCGAGCGGATCGATGTCGAGCGGGATATGCTTCACGTTCGGCGTGTTCTCGAGGACCTTCTGCAGGAGGGGAGAACCGTGATCGGTATAGTGGGCAATCACGCCCCAGCGATGACGCTTCGTCGAGGCGGGTGTGTGCAGGCGATTGAAAAGGATACCGGGGTCACCGAGCGGCAAGTCGCCCCGGCAACCCAGCCGGTCCCGCGTCAACAGGCCGCGAAGCGCCAGCGGTTCGAGCAGAAAGCGCGTAACCGGTCCGCCCTGCCGCAGGCATCCGGAACCCCAGACACGGATCGGCGACAGGCGGGCCCTCAGCAGACGCTTGGCCCTCCGTTCGACGATCATTTCGATAATCGAGCCGATCGCGGCATGGTCGCATTGTGAGACGCGGGCATGTTCCACCTTGCGACCGGTAATGCTGGAAACGAGGATTGGCGATATATCATCGCCGAAATTGACCGCACCGTTGCGCCTGCGGCTGTAGAAGAGGCGGAGCGGCTTTTTTCGTGAACTCATCTGTTTCTCTGGCAAGGAGCAGGCCAGGAGGAGCCGACTCGCGTGTGTGAAATGCCATTCTTGAACAGTATGTGCCACTTTATTGCAATCGACTTTCGAATATGCGGTTTAGCTAAGGTCGTGGGGTCAACTGTCCTCAAAGCGGTATCCGAAACGCTCGATATCGGGGCGGAAGTGCTGCTGGATGAAAGCGTTGCTTTCTTCGTCGTAGTATTGCTGGTACCTTCCGCGCACGGTCGAATTCTTCTTCGGTATCCTCGAGAATATCAAACCGCGCCGCAGGCCGACCTTCCGGCGGATGTATCTGAAATCGTCGTCGATGTTTTCGACCCTGCCGATGAAGTCGCAACCGTCGAGCCAGAACATTTGCGGGCGGCGTTGCATCGGGGCAAGCGCATCGGATTTCCACTGCTCGTCCTGTTCCAGGAACCGGGCGTCTTCCATCAGCCAGCGCTTGAAGCCCAGGGTGCGGGCGCGCTCCTGATAGTCGGAGGATTCATCCGGCCGCAGCTTCTTCTGACAGGCGAAATTGTACATCGAGACGGCGCGATCCCAGGGATTCCTGACGAAACCGAAGCTGAAGCGGTCCTCGAGACCATAACGTTTCAGGCAGAAATGCGGGAGATGCGTTGGGATATTGCGGGTTTCGCCGCCGAGCATCTTGGTGATCGACCGGCCTGCCGATTTGGGGACGTGAATAAATACGAAGTTCTTGGAAACGACGGTCATTCAGCCTTCTCTTGGCAGCCGCCGCATGCGGCCATTGTGTTGAACATGCGCTCGACAAATGCCGTGGAAATTGGCAAGAACGGATTGCTCCGCATCCTTGAGGTTCGCGATCCGCGACTCTAACTTTTTCTGTTCACGTGACACTGCGGCGCATCATAGTGTCAAAGATATGCCGTATGACAAGGCGAAACACGGCAAATGCCCGCGATCTGCGCGATTGAGTTTCAAGGAAGGGCCTGCATGCCGCGCAAAAAGAGCAAACTGGAGCGATTCTTTTCGTTCAACCAGCATCGCAAGCGTTTTGGCGGCGGCAAGCATCTGAATGACGACATCGATCTGGCGGAATTGAAGGCGACTCTCGTCGAGGGAGCAGAACCACATCAGACCCGCGGCTCGGAAAAGTCGCTCGATCAGCATCTTGCCAACCTGCGGCAGGAGTTTTCCGGACAGCCCGAACTCGTATATCACCACGCCAAGCTTATCGTGCTCATTCGCCGCGAGTTCCGGGTCGAGGAAACCTACGCGAAATTCAAGGATCTCTGGGAGCGCGAGGCCGAATTCCTGTGCGGTCATCTCAATGTCCGCTGGCTGGTATCGGCCTGCGATACGTTTGCCGATCACGATCCCGACCCGGCGACCCGCAATGCGGCGCTGATGGGATCGGTGCTCGTCAACACCGTGAAGATCTATGAGAGCGAGCGGTATATAACCGGTGCCGCCGACAATGCCGTCGAAGGCGAGCGGGTCGAACGCCTGCAGACCGACCTCGTGCCGCTGTTCGAGGGCCTCTCCTGCTTTACCGTCGGCACCGACGATACTTTGCGCAACATGCGCTGGCGGATGGACACCGTGTTTTCCGAAGGGCCGGTCGGCCTCATTCTGAAGACGATCTTCGACCGGCTGCAGGTGAACGACACGGCCTTTTCCCGCCTGCGTGCGCTGCACCGGCGCGACCGCACCGGCTGGTGGTAGGCGCGCACGGCTAACTGCCGCGGCGCAATGCCTTGAGGAAATCGAAATCGGCGGGATCGAGCACGATGTCCCGGCGCACCGCAACGGGGGCCTTGGCGAGTTGTCGCAACCCCATGCGCATCTGTGCCCGTATCCGCCGGATCCGGAAGGCAAGTTGCGGCGAAGCTCCAGCCCCCACTTCAGGGGCAAGGGGAGGCTTTGCGGCATCGATCGACGACCGCGTCGCGATTGGTTCGGGGATACCATAGCGGGCGCAGCGGTCGATCTGCAGGGCGAGCGCCGGATCGGCCTGATAGGCTTGAAGTTCATAGGCGGCACAGATGACGGCATCGGCAAGGCCCGCCTTGTCTTCGGTGCGTTTCAGCAGCTTGGCAGCGCCGGACGGCCAGAGCACGTAAGCGGCAGCACCGGTGCGGTCCTGATAGAGGCGACGGATTGGCAGCTTTGCAAGCGACCCGGTCTTGTCCCGAGCGACGAGTTTCTTGCGGCCGCGTACCTCTAGGGTGAGAAGGTCGATGCCCTTTGTCCGTGCAAGTTCGTCAAGCAGGGCCGGGGCCTTGTCGGAGAGGACGGCGTCATCCTCGAGAACCAGTGCCGGCTTGCCGCTGGCTGCCACCTTGGCCCAGGCGGCGCGGTGGCTCATCAGGCAGGCTTTCTCGACGTTCTTCAGCGGCCGCTCCCAGGTGTTCCAGTAGGCGTCCGGCTTCATGCCCGGGGCGCTTTCGGCATCGATTGCGGGAAGGCGCTCATGGGCTAGGCCGAGGGCATCCAGTTGGGCTTTCTGGAACGCCATGCGCTCGGTCGCCGCTGCAAGGTTGATGACGATGACGTCCATGGTCGCCGTTCCTGTATCAGCCCGGCATTGCCGGAGCATCGTCCTGCAGCAGGCGCTCGTAGATTGCGCCGAGCGCGCGCGCCTCCCGCTCGAGGGCGAAATTGTTGTGGGCGTGGGCGAGGGCATTCGTCTGCGCCCGGGCGAGGCGCTCCGCGTCGTCCATGAACGCCGCCGCCACTTCTCGCATGGCCGCGGGATCATCGGCCGGAACCAGGATGCCGGTCTCGTCCTTCCCGGTGACGAGGAGTTCGGAAAACGCCCCGACGTCGGTTGCCACGACCGGCACCGCCGTTGCCATGGCCTCGAGCGGCGTCAGGCCGAAACCCTCCCAGCGCTGCGGAGCGACGAAGAGATCGAGGGCACGGTACCAGTCATTGATATTGGTGTGTTCGCCGACGAAGAGAATGCGATCGGCGAGGCCCGCCCTGGCGACGCGCTCCTTCAGTTCGTTCTCGAAGGCGACATGCGATGCGGTGGCGCGCCCGGCGATGATGGCGGTCCAGCCCGGGCGCTCCGGCAACAGCGCGATCATGGTGTCGACGAAGAGGTCGGTGCCCTTCTGGTGGCGCACGCGACCGAAGCAGCCGACGATCTTTTGTGCGGGATCGAGACCGACCGCGGTCTTGGCCTCCGCCCGGCTTGCGGGCGGCGAGAACCGTTCGGTGTCGATGCCGTGCATGACCACCGTATTCGGAACGGTGAGATAGGCGGCGGTCTTGCTGCTGGTGGCGACGACGGCATCCACCCGCGAGATGAGCAGCTTCGTCCAGCGGGAGTGCCTGCGCTGCGAGGCGGAGGTGAACAGCAGCTTCAGCGGCATGCGGAAGATGTCGCGCAGCACGAGGCCGGCCAGCATCTCGTTGTTGCGCCGGCAATGCCAGACGCGCCGCTGCCTGTCCCGCGGGGGCCGCCAGAGTGCGAGAATGTCAAAATAGCCGATATGCGGCAGGGATGCCGGAAGGCCGGGACCGAGGGTTGCCACCTTCTGCCCCAGCCTGTTCTGGATCGGTACCAGCTGGATTATCGTCGAGGTCACGCCTGAAAGCCGATACTTGAAGTTCGGCGCGATGACCTCGACGTCTTTGATATCGGTCACGCGGATGGTCCTCGTGCCGGTCGTCGACCGGTCAGCCCCAGTTGACCGCGAGGATTTCGTAGGCCTTCGAGCCGCCCGGCGCGTTGACCTCGATCGAATCGCCGACTTCCTTGCCGATCAGCGCGCGGGCGATCGGGGAGGAGATGGAGATCCGGCCGGCCTTGACGTCGGCTTCCTGGTCGCCGACGATCTGGTAGGTCTTCTCTTCCTCGGTGTCCTCGTCGACAAGCTTGACCTTGGCGCCAAACTTGACCTTGCTGCCGGACATCTTGGACAGGTCGATCACCTCGGCGCGGGCCACGAGATCTTCCAGTTCCGTGATCCGGCCCTCGTTATGGCTCTGTGCTTCCTTTGCGGCATGGTACTCGGCATTTTCGGACAGGTCGCCATGGGCGCGCGCTTCCGAAATTGCCTCGATGATACGCGGGCGTTCCTCCTGCTGGCGCCAACGCAGCTCTTCCTGCAGCTTGACGAACCCACCCTGGGTCATCGGAACTTTTTCTACCATTTCCTCATCCTTCAGGTCTCATGTCGCGGTACCGCAGACACAAAAAGAAAACAGGTCCCGAAGCGAACTTCGGAACCATGCAATAAACGGATAGCTTGCTTATAGCAGATTGTCGACGTCGATTTCCAGCAAATTTACGCTCCCGGAAAAAGGTGTTAAATAACATATGGATACCGTCTCATGGGCTGCCTGTGCCGTGGCCGCGTCACGGCCGGAGCGACGAATGGCATGCCGGTGAAGCAATGCGGGGTTGTGCCGCTCGCCATACCGGCGCCGCGGGCGTTTCCAGGGGCCATTGCCGCTCCGCATCAGAGGAGCGCGCCGTCGACATAGACGCGGATCCTGTCCGGCGGCAGCATGATGTCGAGTTGCCCTTCGGGGATCGCCACGCTGCTGCGGGCTTTCAGCTTCAGGAGATCGTTGCCGACGGCCGCCTCGATGACGTTGACGCTTCCGCGCTTCTGCACGTTCCGGACGACGGCCGGAAAGCCTCCGCTGCCGCCCTGTGCAATCGCAACATGTTCGGGCCTGATGCCGACCGCAAGCGCCGCCCCGGCGGGCAGCCGTTCGAATCGTTCATCGGCAATGAGCGTGACGCCCTGCCAGAGCAGGCGCCCGCCGTCGCGCTCGACCGCGAAGAAGTTCATCCCCGGCGACCCGATGAAATTGCCGACATACTGGTTGCAGGGGTTTTCGAACAGCTCTTGCGGCGTGCCGCGCTGGACGACGCGCCCGGAACTCATCACCAGCACTTCGTCCGCGAAGGTCATTGCCTCGTTCTGGTCGTGCGTCACGTAGACGACGGTATGGCGCGTCCTGTCGCTTGCCTGTTTGATGCGGCGGCGGAGATCGAACTTCATGTGCGGGTCGATCACCGTCAGCGGTTCGTCCATCAGCAGTGCGGAGACGTCGTTGCGCACCAGTCCGCGTCCGAGCGAAATCAGCTGCTTCTCATCGGCGGTGAGCCTGCGGGCAGACTGGCCGAGGCGCGAGGACAGCCCCAGAAGCTCGGCGATCTCTGCAACCCGACGCTCTATCCGGGCCTTGTCCCATCCGCGGCAGCGGAGCGGAAAGGCCAGGTTCTGAAAGACGGTCTTCGACTGGTAGATAACAGGAAACTGGAACACTTGGGCGATGTTACGTTTCGCCGTCGGTGTTCGGGTCACGTCCTGGCCGCCAACGAGGACGCGGCCGTCGGAGGGGTAGAGCAGGCCGGAGATGATGTTGAGCATGGTCGTCTTGCCGCATCCGGAAGGCCCGAGCAGCGCATAGGTCTTGCCGTCCTCGAAGAGGATGTCGGTCTTTTCGAGGGCGTAGACCGCCGAGCCGTAGGAATGCCCGACCTGTTCGAGATGGATCGTCGCCATCAGCCTTCTCCGTTTCCTGGTGCATGCAGCAGAGCGCCTTCGCCTTCCGCGGCGAAGACGAACAACCGTTCCGACGCGAGCGAAAGGCCGATCTGCCGGCCGGTGGCCACCTGATGGACGCCCTCGAGCTGCATCACCGCTTCGCCGAGTGCTGTCTCCACGTGCAGGAAGGTTTCCGACCCGGAAACTTCGCCGAACGTCACCCGGCCGGCAATGCCGCCTTCTTCCACCGGCGCGATCTCATCGGCACGAATGCCGAAGCGGTAGGGGCCGGGCGCCAGCCCCCTGAGGCGCTCGGGTGCGGACAGGGCGACGCCCCCCTCGAAGTGGATCAGGCCATCGTCGAGCCTTCCGGGAACGATCGTCATCGGCGGATCGGTGACGATGCGCGCGACGATTGCGGAAGCGGGTCTGGCGAAGACCTCGTCCGGCGCGCCCGACTGCAGGATCCGCCCTTCATGCATCACGACGAGCCGGTCGCCGAGCATCATCGCCTCGGCGGGTTCGGTGGTGTTGTAGATCACCGTCGCTTCGCTCTGGGTGACCAGCAGGCCGCGAAACTCCTCGCGGAGCTGTTCGCGCAGCTTGTAGTCGAGATTGACCAGCGGCTCGTCGAGCAGGAGCACGTCCGCCTTGCGCACCAGGGCGCGGGCGAGCGCCACGCGCTGCTGCTGGCCGCCCGAAAGCTGCGAGGGCTTGCGCTGTTGAAAACCGCCGAGGCCCACCATCTCCAGCACCGCCTTGACCCGATGGGCGATCTGGGGCTCGGCAACCTTGCGCTTGCGCAACGGGAAGGCGACGTTCTCGAAGACCGTCAGGTGCGGATAGTTGATGAACTGCTGGTAGACCATGGCAACGTCGCGTTGCCATGCCGGCAGCGTGCAGAAGGCCTTGCCGTCACGTTCCAGCGTGCCGGTGTCGGCGTCCTGCAGGCCGGCGATGACGCGCAACAGTGTCGTCTTTCCGGCGAGCGTGCGGCCGAGCACCGTGGTCAGGCTGCCACGATCGAAGGTGGCGGATACGTTGTCGAGATGAACCTCTCCGTCCCGGGAGAGCGAAAGCGAATTCAGGACCAGACTCATGATGTCTTCCTAGCGAACGGCGCCGGCAAGCGTGCCGCGCGACAGCAGCCGCTCGACGACGATGGCGATCAGGATCAGCGGTGCCACGGACACCAGCGCCGAGGCGGACAGGCTCCACCACGGGGTGACCGAGGAATTGAGCGAGACGACCGCAACCGGCAGAAGCTGGGTATCGGTAAAGGTCAGCGTGAAGGCGAAGAAGAAGTCGTTCCAGCCGAAGATCAGGCAGAACATGGCCGCCACCAGGATGCCGGAGCGCGAGTTTGGCAGGACGACGCTGCGGAAGGCCGCGAAAGGCGTGCAGCCGTCGAGCATCGCCATCTCGTCGATCTGCCGGGGCACGCCGTCGAAGAAGTCGACCATGATCCACACGGCGATCGGCAGAAGCAGTGCGATATAGACGATCACGAGGCCGATCTTCGTGTCGAGCAGGCCGAGGAACTGCAGCATCAGGAAGAAGGGGATGGCGAGCACGATCGGCGGCATGATCCGCTGCGATATGAAGAAGAAGACGATGTCGGCATTCTTGGCGAAGCCTGCGCGGTAGCTGAAGCGCGACAGGCCGTATGCCGCAAGCGTGCCAAGCACGATCGAGATCAGGCTGGCGCTTGCCGTGACGATGACGCTGTTGATGTAGGGCTCGACGATGTCGATGCCGCCGGCCCCGCCGAACAGGCTGTTCCAGCCGGCCATCGAAGGCTCGTAGCCGATCCAGGGCAGGTAGGTCGGGCCGCTCGTGACGCCGTTCGCTGTCTTGAGGCTGGTGGTCAGCGCCCACATCAGGGGGGCCATGACGAAGCAGCTCCAGACGAGGATGGCGACGTATTTCAGGGTGGAGAAAAGGGACATCAGGCGCTCCTGCCGATGAAGACGCGAACGAGCAGCTTGGCGATGATCGTCATAAGCACGATCATCACGACGAGATAGGTGATCGACAGAGCCGCTGCGTAGCCGATCTCGAAGTCACGCAGGCCGCGGATGTAGATGTAGTAGCCGGCGGTCTCGGTGGCCGTGCCCGGCCCGCCCGAGGTCAGCACGTAGACCGTCTCCATGATCTTCGAGGCCTCGATCAGGCGGATGATGATTGCGCCGATGGAAACCGGCGCCAGCATCGGGAAGGTGACGTTGAAGAAGGTGCGGATCGGACCGGCACCGTCGATCGCGGCGGCGAGGAAGGGCTCGCGCGGCAGGCTGAGGAGGCCGGCGAGAAGCAGCAGGAACATGAACGGCGTCCACTGCCAAATCTCGACCAGCATCACGGCGGCGACAGCAAAGTTGGCCGAGGTCAGCCAGGGATAGGGGCCGAGACCGAAGAGGCCGAGGAAGTCATTGGCCGGGCCGAGCGATTCATGAAAGATCGTGCGCCAGATCACCGACATGATGACCGGCGTCGTCATCATCGGGATCAGGAACAGGACCCGGAAGAACCGGCGGAACATCACCTCGCGCCATACGAGCAGGGCGAGCGCGAAGCCGAGCACGTACTGTACCAGAACCGTGCCGACCGCCATGCCGGACAGCCTGAACATGGCTTCCCAGAAGCGCCGGTCGCCGAAGACGCCGATGTAGTTCTTGATCGCCGCCCAGTTCAGCCCCGGCGAGATCGCGTCCCAGCCGGACAGCGACACGCGGACGGTAAAGAGCAGCGGAAACAGGATGATTGCCAGGAGCACGAGGAAGCCCGGCAGCAGGAAGGAAGATTTGTAGAACCGAAGTCCTGTCTGGTCCATGGCGGGCCGTCCGTTCAATCATTGGGGAAGGGTGGCGGGGCGGCATGGCCACCCCGCCTTTCTGACGAAACTCCCGCGAAGACGGGCTGCCTTAGCGACCGCGGTCCTCGAGGGCGACGACGTTGGCATAGGCGTCACGCACGCGGTCGGCGCCGATCTTGTCGCGGATTTCAACCCACTGGGCGGCGACGCCGTCGAGTGCTTCCTGTGCGCTCTTCTGGCCGGCCATGGCCTCCGCGACACCGTTTGCCAGCGACGACATGAACTGGTTGACACCCGGTACGCGCAGGTCGAAGACGCGGTTGGTGCTGTCATCCATGCCGCTCAACGTCTGGACGTAGGTTTCCGCCACCTTCTGCTCCCAGCCGAGCTTGTCCTGCCAGAACTTCGGATCGAAGTGGGTGGTGCGGTACGGGTTCACCCCGAAACGGCCGATCTGCAGGTCGAGGGTGGTGTTCGCCTCGTTGGAGAAGAAGCAGAGATAGTCGAAGGCCATGTCCTGGTTCTTCGACGCCTTGGCCACCGCCGAGGTCCAGCCCCAGGTGATGTATGGCGGCGCGTTCGGCGTCTCGAACTTGTCCCATTCCTTGGTGGTGCGGTTCCAGACCGCGTTCGAGCCCGGCAGCGGAGCGGCCGCGACCTTGTTGCGGATCGGGCTGTCTGCTTCCTGCGCCTGGATGAAGGCATCGTCCCAGGAATAGCTCATCAGCGTCTGGCCGCCGCCGAACGAGAAGATCTCGTCGCCGAGGCCGAAGTTGCCGCCACCCGGCGGGAATGCCTTCTGTGCGTCGATGAACATTTCCAGGCCCTTGACCCAGCCCGGATTGTTGACCTGCGGTTCCATCGTCTCGAGATCGAAGAAGAAGCCGCCCTTGACGTTCGGGTTCTTCGCATAGGCAGCAACGCGGCTGATGAAGGCCGAGAACATCAGGTCGTCGCGCTTGGTGACTTCGGCACTGCCGAAGTGCGGCTGGCCGTCGCCTGCCCAGTCCCAACCGGAGAAGAACTTGGCGACCTCGTTGTATTCTTCCCAGGTTTGCGGCACGCGCAGATCCTTGCCGGTCTCGGTCTTGTACTTCGCCTGCATCTCGGCATTGTCGAAGATGTCGGAGCGGTACTTCATGTAGTGGCGGTCGCCGTCGACCGGGTACTGCACCATCTCCTCGCCCCAGGTGGCCACGTCCTTGTAGTTGGCCGTGACATCCTTCAGGCCGCCGACGTCTTTGTAGGCTGCCGGAACCGGTGCGAGGAAATTATGGAAGTCGCCGATCCAGAGCGATGGGTAGAACAGCACGTCATAGGCCGCCTGCTGTGTCTGGAACGGGATCATGATGCGCTGGTAGAGGTCGCCGAAGGGAATATGCACGACATCCACCTTCGCGCCGGTCAGGGCTTCGAACTGCTTGGCGTGCAGTGCGGTCGGCTCGCCGATGACGGGCACCGCATGGCTGATCACCTTGAGCGTGCGGCCGGAATAATCCTTCTGGTCGATCGCCTCGTAGGAGCAGGCGCCGGCGACATCCGCCGTGGAGCCATACTTCGCGTAGTCGCCGAACTTGCTGTAGTCGATTTCGGCCGCCGCCGCGCCCTGGGCGAACGAGATCGCCAGGGCGCAGATGGACGCCTTCAATAGCTGCTTCCTTGTCATTAAGTGGTCTCCTCCCACGGTTGAAACAAAGCGATGTCAGGGGATCAGCACGGCGCGGCCGTGGATCTTGCCGTTGTTGAGATCCTTGAGCGCCTGGTTGGCGTCGGCCAGCCGGTATTCGACCGTCGTCAGGTCGACGAGGCCGCGATCGGCAAGCGCCATCAGTTCGACCAGTTCCGCCCAGGTGCCGACGAGGTTGCCGATGATGTTCTTCTCGGTGATCACCATGTCGACGGTCGGGATCTTGATGTCCTCGCCGTAGCCGACGACGTAGTAGCTGCCCATCGGCCTGGTCATCTTCAGGCCCTTGGTGGTGGTGCCCTTCTCGCCGACGAAGTCGATCACCGCTTCGGCGCCGGCGCCGCCGGTCAGTTCCAGCACCGCCTCGACCTCGTTGCCGTCGGCCTTGACCAGCTTGTCCGCCCCGAGCTTGCCGGCAAGCGCCAGCGAGGCGTCGGACTTGTCGACGACGATGATGTCGGCGGCGCACATCGCCCTCAGGCACTGGATGCCGATATGGCCGAGGCCGCCGGCGCCGATGACGACGCAGCTCTCGCCCGGCAGCAGGTGGCGGGTCGCCTTCTTGGCGGCGCGATAGGCGGTCAGCCCGGCATCGGAATAGGGGGCGACGTCCTTCGGTGCCAGCGTCTTCGGCAGCGGCACGATGTTGCGCTCGGAGGTGCAGAGATACTCGGAATAGCCGCCGTTGCAGTCGAGGCCGGGGAACTTGCCGGGGCCGTGCATGTCGAAGCCGCGTCGGCAGGCGAGGCACGTGCCGCCGGAGATCTTCGGATGGACGATCACCGGATCGCCGACCTTGATGCCCTCGACCTCCTTGCCGACCGCCTCGACCCA
>JAEWPB010000061.1 GCA_023399465.1 Pseudomonadota bacterium | reverse complement strand
CGGCTTTTGATGGGGGCGAAATAGGATCGACAAGGGTGTAAAGATCGAACTTTTGCTCGGCATGATACCGCCGTTATCGGGTCACAAGTGTAGTTGCAAACGACAACAACGCTAAGGGTTATGCTCTCGCTGCCTAATGGCGGTGCGGGAAACCCGACCTAAGCCCTTCTGGTTAGCACCTGAAGGCGGGGTCCGAAGGCACCTGGCAACAGAAGCCTTCACCTTCTCCCTTTGCCCGAATTTATGTATGATACGCTGACTCGCGTGCGACGGGGGGTTCCCCTGAATTACGCGCCGTGGCATATAGCCTCATCTAAAAAGACCGGAAATACGCAAGGAAAGACAGGATCAAATGGGGCAGGACCACATCCGCTACGATATTCTGGCGCAGGATGCACTGCGCGGCGTCATTCGCAAGGTATTGACCGAAGTCGCCGCGACCGGCCGTCTGCCCGGCGATCATCATTTCTTCATCACCTTCCTCACGGGCGCGCCCGGCGTTCGCATTTCCCAGTACCTGAAGGCGAAATACGCCGAGCAGATGACCATCGTCGTCCAGCACCAGTTCTGGGACCTGAAGGTCACGGATACCCAGTTCGAGATCGGCCTTTCCTTCTCCGACACCCCGGAACGTCTCGTCATCCCGTTCAACGCCATCCGCGGCTTCTATGATCCGTCGGTGAATTTCGAACTGGAGTTCGACGTTCCCCTCGCCGAGGAAGACGACATCGAGGCAGCCGAAATCACCGCATATCCGGTCAGCGCCGAAGCGCCCAAGGAAGTCGCTGCCGACAAGACCGGCGGCGACGACGACAAGAAGGCCGGCTCGGTCGTCTCGCTCGATTCCTTCCGCAAGAAGCAGTAAGTCGCAAGGGAGGCGGTACGCCTCCCTTTTTTCCTTGAGGTCCCAGAATGAGCGCCGACGTCGTCAACCTGCGCCAGTTTCGCAAGCAACAGACGCGCACCGCGAAGGACAAGCAGGCCGAGCAGAACCGCATCAGCTTCGGCCGCACCAAGGCGGAAAAGAACCTGACCAAGGCGCTCAACGAAAAGGCCGAGAAGGCGCTCGATCAGGGCCGCATCGAAAGTCCGGATGGCCGCGAGTAACCTCTCCGCCGACCACAAATCCGGAAACGGATTCGTTTTCAGCCGCTTGGCTCCCTTTCCTGACTCTCCCCGCGAGGGAGTTGAATCAATTTGCCAACAGCGCGTGGTCGAGCGCGGGCCCGGAAACAGGCAGCCATGATACGCAAGCACTCCGCAACCCTTCACGGCCATCGGACCAGTTTCTCGCTCGAGGACGCGTTCTGGGAGGAGTTGAAGGCGATCGCCCACGCGCGAAACATGCCGCTCGCCGCGCTTCTCGCCGAAATCGACGACAACCGCCAGCCGGAGAGCAACCTGTCATCGGCGCTCAGGGTCTACGTTCTCGCCTGGGTCAAGAAAAATGGCGGCGGGGCGCAGGAACCGTCGGCGCAAGCTCACTAGGCATGCTCCGCGCTCCTGACCCCTGCCGTTGAACTGACTGCCGCTCCAGCTCCCGCTCCGGCGTTACTGGATGCGTCCCTCTGCCGGGTGGCCCGGCACCGGAGGCAGCGGCTCGCGGAACACCTTCTCGCTCGGATTGACCGGCATCGCCGGGGTAGCGCCGTCAAGGTCGCGATCGGGCACGCGCCACGCTTCCGCCGGCGCCCTGTTCAGTTCCTTCGCGGCTTCCGCGGCTGCCTTGCGGCGCGCCTCTTCTTCGGCGGCCATCCGCTTGCGGCGCTCCTCCACCTCGATGCGCAGCCGCTCTTCCTCGCGGGCCTTCGCCGCCCGCTCCTCGCGCTCGTCTTCACGCGCCTTGACCAAGGCCGCCTCGCGCCGCAGGCGCTGCTTTTCGAGGACATTGGACTGCAGCTTTTCCACCCGGTGGCGTTCGAGCTCGAACGCGCGCATCGACAGGAACCCGGCAATGTCGGTCACATCCATCGTACGCGAGGGCGACGCCAGCGTGCCGGCATAGTTGATGCGGACGCCGGCATCGGCCCCGGTCAACGCCTCCTTGCCGGCATTGAAGAGCACGGACAGCGAGGCGTCGATCGTCTGCTCCCTGAGGTCGACATTCGCCGCGCCGGAGATCCGCGCCAGGTCGTTGTCGGCGACGACGCCCTGGATCCGTGCATTGCCGGCGATGATGTTGAACGGGATCGTGACATTGCCGAGCGCCGTTTCGCCGTTGTCGATCAGCGTCTCGATGATCGGCTGAACCTTTTCGGGGGTGATTTCGCCGTCGATGAGGTCAGCGGCCGAAATCAGCGGCTTCAGCACGTCGAGAGTGAGGCCGTTGACGTGGAGATCCGACAGGCGGAATTCCCCTGATCCGGTGGCGCCAGCCGCTATGTCGGCGATGGTGTTGCCGGTTCCTTCCGCCGACAGCGTCAGGCCGAAACGGCCGGTGACGACGGGCGTATCGCCTGCCTGCCAGGAAATGGCCGCGATATCGCCCTGCGCCACATCGAAGCGCGACTGGAGAAAGCCCTTTCCGCCGCTGTTGGCCATCAGCAACCGGCCGGTGAGATCGCCGCCGCTCCATTTGCCGGTAATGTCGTTGAGGGTCAGTTCGTCGCCCTTGTAGACGAGGCCGGCGGCAAAATCGCGGATCGGGCCGAACACGCCCGGCCAGAATGTCTTCGACGTCAGCTCGACATTGAAATCGAGCCCGCTGAACGAGGGTTTGCCGATCGCCGTCGTCGAAAGGGCGCCCGTCGTCGGGTCGGTGAGCGGCCCGTAGACCGCTTCAGCCAGCCAGCCGGCATCCGCAAATGCAAGGTTGAGCTTTCCGCCAAGCTTCGGTTCAGCCGCCTTTCGGTCGTACACAAGCTGTCCGCCGACGGTGTTTTCCGCAACCTTGCCGGCGATGTTCTGCAGGTCGATCTTGTCGGCGCCGATCACCGCATCGGCGGCAAGCGTCACCGGAAGCCCGACGCCGAACTGCGGCACGGCCACGGCATTCATCAGCAGGTAGGGCTCGATATCCTTGCTTTCGAGCGCAAGCTTGAGCTGCCCCGCGGGAAAGCTCGCGGGCCTCATGTCGACCTTGCCGTTCGCGGAGAAGGACGTCTGCTCGGTGCGGAACGTCAGGGTCGTGTCGGCCGGCTCCGCCCCGGCCATCTTCATCTGGATCGCCAGCAATCCGTTGGTGTCGACATCGAGCGGCAGCGGATCGAGACCCGCCTGCCCGAGCAGCGTCGGGATCGACGAATTCTCCAGGGTCGCCTGAAGGTTCATGTTGCCGTCGGTGCCGAAGGCCTGCACATCGGATAGCTGGTAGTCGAGGTTGATGCGGCTGCGGTTTGCAGTGCCGTTCATCTTGATCTGCAACCCGGCGTCGTCGCCGCGGGCCAGCGATACGGTCAGCTTCATGTCGGCGTCGGCATACCAATGCGCATTGCGCACCAGACGGTCGATGACGGGATGCTGCGGCAGGCGGTCACGCAGCATGGCGAGAAAGCCCTCGGGATCGGCGGCGCGGAAGGTCAGCTTGCCCGTCCCGGCAAAATCGGCGAGCGTCCCCTCGGCCTTGCCGATCGCGGTGATGGCGGCGCCGGAAATGTCGCCGATCGTCAGGCGTTCGAGCGAAAGCGCGCCACTTGCATAGGTCAGCGCCGTCTCGACGTTGCTCGCGGCGACGCCGGATGCGGTCACGCGGGCCGCCTTCAATCGCGCAGCGATCTGATGGCCGAGAATCTCGAGGCCGCTCTCATCGCCGCCGAACAGGCCGGCAATTGCGCGCAGCGCGTCGAGATCGACCTCGTCACCGGTCAGATTGATCGACAGGCTCGGCTTCTGCTCCACCAGCACCTGGCGCTCTATACTGCCCTTGAGAATGGCCGTCCCGATCGCGACTTCGAGGTTCTCGAAGCGCTGCACATGCGGTCCGAGATTGACATCGGCGGAAAAGCCCGCCGCCTGCAACTTGCGGATTGCCGGATCGACCGAACCCGACAGCCAGCTCGCCAGGCCCGAAGGCTGGTTGCTGGCGACCAGAAGATTACCCTTGAACGACGGCTCCCCCTGGAGCTGCAGGTCGCCCTTCGCCTCGACATGGGTACGTCCCGGCAGGATTGCCACGGCATTGTCTATGGTCCAGCCGTTCCCGGCCGGCCGCAGGTCGACGCGGGCATCGCGGATGGTCGTATCGCCGATGACGATCGCCGGCAGGCGCAGGGTCGCACGCCCGGGCACCTGCGGAATGGGGATGCGCGCTGCAAGCGCTATCAGCGCATTCAGGCGCTGCTGGATCGACGGCTTGCCGTCGCGATCGGTCTTGCCGCCGCGACCGTTTTTGCCGAGCTGGTTGACATCGATCTGCTGGCCTTCGGCTGTGAGCAGGAACTTCGGCTCGCTGCCGGTATCGAGCGTCGCCTCGCCGGTAACGACATAGGGATCGTTGAGCGGCCCGACCTGGAGCCGGTAGGAAGGCACGCGGATGCTTTCATTGGTCAGCACGAAGTCCCCGGTCAGCCGTGGCCCCGGTGTCTTCTGCTTCTGCTCATCTTCGCCCGGCACCGGCACCAGTCCGGCAGTGAACCGGCCGGCATATCTCGGCCTGCCGTCGACGACGCTGAGTTCGCCATCGAGTTCGGCCATGACCGGTTGCTGTTCGGGAACGATCCGGCTCATCAGCCTGACGGTACCGTCCTCCTCGTCCGGCGGGCTCGTGATGAAGGTGAAGTCGGCGCGCTGGCCATCGAGCGCGCCACTGCCCTCGACGCGCCACGGCCCGGCGAGCGAACGGGCGGACATCTCGGCGTTGAGGCCGGTCACCCGGCGCGTCCGCCCCGATTGTTCGTCGATGAATTCGATTTCGCCGCCGGTGACCTGAACATTCTCGAGCACGACCGACTTGGCGGGGATATCGGCACGGCTTCCACGCATCCAGTCGAGCGTGCCGTCCTTCAGCAGGCGCACGCGCGCCTTCGGCTCGTTGATGCGCATTTCGAAGATCAGCGCTTCGCCGCTCAGGAAGGGCGCCAGTTCGGCATCCATCGAGAATTCCGCGATCTGGACCAGCGGCGAGCCGTCCTGGTCCTGCCCGACGCGCACGTCATGCAGCGTTACCGAGGGGAACGGCAGGATCCGCGCGTCGACCTCCCCGTGAACCACGACCTTCTTGCCGATGATACGGCTTGCCTGATCCTCGAATCCTTTGCGGAAATTCGTCCAGTCGACGAAAAGCGGCGCAAGCAGGGCCGCAAAGAGCAGCACCACAAGCAGACCGCCCAGGAAGACTAGTATTCGTCCAAGCACCGCTTCATTTCTCCGTGCCCATCGCGATGGGAAATTCCAGAGCCGACGTCCTAGTCATACCATCCGGCGGAAGCGCGCGGATTTGGTGTCAGGATTACGGCAGCCGCGGGAAATTCCCGCAATTTCATGGCTTCTCGCCCCTTTCGGGCGCGACAATCAACTTCGTTCTTCCGGTCTGAAGATGCGGGCATCACGCGCCCTCTCGGGTCGGCCCACCGCGGCATCTTCGAACCAGAATACACTCGTTCAGTGAGTCCTGACCCTAGCTTCTTTCGCTACGGGAACAAGCCATTCGGAAAAATTCCTTTGGCACGGTCAGCGAAGGTGGAAGATCTTGCCGGGATTGAGAATGTTGTCCGGATCCACCGCGCGCTTGATCTCACGCATCAGGTCGACAGAACCGGCAAGTTCCTCCTCGAGGAACGCCATCTTGCCCTGCCCCACGCCATGCTCGCCGGTGCAGGTGCCATCCATCGACAGGGCGCGGGTATTGAGCCGCCGGACGAATGCCTCGGCGCGGGCCACCTCGCCGGCATCCTGGTCGTTGAAAAGCAGCAGCACGTGGAAATTGCCGTCACCGGCATGGCCGACGATCGGCGCAAGATAGCCATGCTCGCGGATATCCGCCTGGGTCTCGGTGACACAATCGGCAAGCCTGGAGATCGGCACGCAGACGTCGGTGGAGAGCGCATTGAGCTCCGGCGCCAGCGCCCGTGAGGCCCAGTAGGCGTCGTGGCGGGCTTTCCACAGCTTGGAGCGCTCTTCGGCATTGGCGGTCCACTGGAAATTCTCCCCGCCAAACTCGGCGGCGATTTCGGCGAACTGCTCCGATTGCAGCGTCACCGTCTCCTCGGTGCCATGGAACTCGAGGAACAGCGTCGGCTTCTCCTCGTAGGAAAGACCGGAATAGGCGTTGCAGGCCCTGATCTGCATCTCGTCGAGCAGTTCGATGCGCGCCACCGGAACGCCCATCTGGATTGTCAGGATCACCGCGTCGCAGGCTGCCTTGATGCTCGGAAACGCACAGACGCCGCCGGCGATCTTCTGGGGGATGCCCTGCAGCCGCAGCGTGACCGAGGTCAGCACGCCGAGCGTGCCTTCGGCCCCGACCAGAAGGCGGGTGAGATCATAGCCGGCGGAGGACTTGCGCGCGCGTCGCGCCGTGCAGATTTCCTCGCCGCGTGCAGTGACGGCAGTCAGCGAAAGCACTGCGTCCTTCATCGTGCCGTAGCGCACCGCGTTGGTGCCCGATGCCCGGGTCGAGGCCATCCCGCCGATCGAGGCGTTCGCGCCCGGATCGATCGGGAAGAACAGACCGGTATCGCGCAGATAGGTGTTGAGCTGCTCGCGCGTCACGCCGGGCTCGACCGTGCAATCCAGATCCTCGGCATTGACTGCCAGGATGCGGTTCATGCGGCTGAAGTCGATCGAGATGCCGCCGTTCGGCGCATTGACCTGCCCTTCCAGCGACGATCCCGTGCCGAAGGGAATGACCGGCACCTTGTGCTCGGCGCAGGTCCTGACGATCGTCTTCACGTCCTCGCTCGTCTCGACAAAGGCGACGCCGTCGGGAAGCTGCGAGGGAATGTAGGTGGTCGTGTGCGCATGCTGGGCTCGAAACGCCTCGCCCGTCTGGAACCGCTCGCCGAGCGCCTGCTTCAAGATCCCGCAGACGGCGGCGATTCCCGCCTCGTTGCGCGTCCCGGTACGAACGTCCTGTAGGGCCATGGCATCAACTCCTGACAATTCCTGCGATAGCGCCACGGGCCCGACCGGCTGTCGCAGGCGACGCCCGCCGTGCTCCGCGATCCGGCACGGGATGTTGACCGTCAACCGCGGCGGCTTAGGGTGATATGGGACAGAATGCTCGGGCTTGTCCAGAAAAACCATGAGGCAAGCCACGCCCATCGCGTGGGCGCGGAAAAACGTGTGGAATAGAACTATTGGCTAGGTTGACAAGTTCAAAATCACTAGACCGGCAGTTAATGACGAATTAACCTCCCTTCCGTCCGTGGGATCTCCAGGACGAAATGGGGGGGGGAACAACAATGTCAATTCCAGGCTCATCGCCATCACTCTACAATGAGGATCTTGCGCCCGCTAAAGAACGCAACTGGGGCGCTTTCAGTATATTCAACGTCTGGACGTCGGACGTTCACAGTCTGTGGGGATACTATCTGGCCGCAAGCCTTTTTCTGTTTTGCGGCGGCTTCGTCAACTTCCTGATCGCCATCGGCATCGGCTCGATGATCATCTACTTCCTCATGAACCTGGTCGGCATCGCCGGGGTGCGCACCGGCGTTCCGTTTCCGGTTCTGGCGCGAGCGTCGTTCGGCATCTGGGGCGCCAACTTCCCGGCACTCGTGCGCGCCATCGTCGCTTGCTTCTGGTATGGCGCCCAGACGGCGGCGGCCTCCGGCGCGATCGTCGCATTGCTGATCCGCAATGAGGACATGCTCGCATTTCACCAGAACGTGCATTTCCTCAGCCATTCCGGCCTTGAGGTCATCTGCTTTGTCGTCGTCTGGGCCCTGCAGCTGCTGATCATTCAGCGCGGCATGGAGACCGTTCGCCGGTTCCAGGACTGGGCCGGACCGGCAGTCTGGGTGATGATGCTGCTTCTTGCCATCTACCTCTGCGTCAAATCCGGAAGCTTCGCCTTCTCGAGCGACATCCCGATGGAAGTCCTGCTTGAAAAGACCAAGGACGCGGGTGTTCCCGGCCTGCCCGGTTCCTGGGCGTCACTGATGGCGGTCGCCGCAATCTGGGTCACCTATTTCTCGGCCCTTTATCTGAACTTCTGCGACTTCTCGCGTTACTCGCCGAGTGAAGCCTCGCTTCGCAAGGGCAATCTCTGGGGGCTGCCGGTCAATCTCGTTCTCTTTTCGCTCTTCGCCGGCGTCACGACGATCGCCGCCTACAACGTCTACGGCGAAGTGCTTCTGCACCCCGGCCAGATTTCGGCCAAGTTCGACAGCTGGTTCCTGGCGCTGCTCGCGGCCCTGACCTTCGCCGTCGCGACCCTCGGGATCAACGTCGTTGCGAACTTCGTCTCGCCGGCATTCGACTTCGCCAACGTCTTTCCGAAGCACATCAACTTCAAGCGCGGCGGCTACATCGCCGCTCTGATCGCGCTGGCGCTCTATCCGTTCGCACCGTGGGAAGGCAGCGCCGCGACCTTCGTCGGCGTGATCGGATCGACCATGGGCCCGATATTTGGCGTGATGATGGTCGACTACTACCTGATCCGCAAAGGCAGGCTCGACGTCGAAGCGCTCTACCGCGAGGATGGCGAATACCGCTTCCACAACGGCTGGCACATCAATGCCCTGATCGCTTCCGGCATCGGCATCCTGTTTTCAAGCATCCTGCCGAACCTGACCGACTGGCTGCCGAGCTGGTGGGGCGTGTACGGCTGGTTCTTCGGCGTCGGGATTGCCGGCAGCATCTACTACGCGCTCGGCGGCAACAAGGCCGCGGCGCGTGTCGGCGCCAACGCCTGAACCGCAGCCTCAAGCAATTTGCGCCGGGCGGTCTTCGGGCCGCCCGGCGCAATCGCGTTCAGCGGGCGGCCACATGCAACGAAAAAAGGCGGTCCGAGGACCGCCTTTCCTGGTTCGGAAGGTGCCGCAATCAGGAGCTGATCGGCGCGATGGCGATCTCGACGCGGCGGTTCTGGGCGCGACCGGCTTCAGACGCGTTCGACGCGACCGGCTGGTTCGGGCCGAAGCCCATCGAGGAAACGCGACGCTGTTCGATGCCCTGCTCGGCCAGGAAGTTGGCAACCGAGGCCGCGCGGCGTTCGGAGAGCGCCTGGTTGTGCGCCAGGCTTCCGGTCGAGTCCGTATGGCCGTTGACGTCGATCAGCGTGCGGTTGAACTTGCGCAGCACGATCGCCACCGAGCTCAGCGTCGAGTAGAACGCCGGCTGGATCTGGTCCTGGTCGGTCGCAAACGTGATGTTGGACGGCATGTTGAGGATGATGCGGTCGCCGACGCGCGTCACCGAGACGCCGGTGCTCTGCAACTGGGCGCGCAGTTCGGCTTCCTGGTTGTCCATGTAGTTGCCGAGCGCGCCACCTGCGAGCGCACCGACGCCGGCGCCGATCAGCGCCGCATTGCGGCGGCCGACCGCCGAGTTGCCGACGGCGAGACCGGCAAGCGCGCCAACGCCCGCACCGATTGCAGCACCACCCGCGGTATTCGAGACTTTCTGCTCGCCCGTATAGGGATCGGTCGTGGTGCAGGCAGAAAGATAGGTCGCGCAAACTGCGACGATCGCAATTTTCTTCATCATGGAATCGATTGTCCCCATTAGTGTCCGGTTAACCCTCATAGCAGGGATTAGGGCGAGAAGATGAAGCCTGCCCCCTCGAAAACGACGGGAAAATCGCAAAAGCAGAGCTTTTTCACAGACTTTTTCCGCCGGATCCGGGCAATACGCAGCAACGGGGGCAAGCAATACCGGATCTTCACGGGCGATGGCGGCGAAGGATCGGCCTCCGCCGCCAGCCTGAATCAGGCGCCGACCTGGGCGATCCAGTCGTTGAGATTGTAGTAGTTGGTGATGCGCGCGACCTTGCCGTCGCGGATCTCGAAGAAGGCGCCGGCCGGCAGCTTGTAGGTCTGGCCGTTGGCTTCCGGCAGGCCCTCGTCGGTCACCAGGTACTCGCCGTTGACGACGAACTCGGCCGCGCCGCGGGTGCCGTCGGCGCTGCCCATGATGACCATGTCGGTGAGCTGTTCCCTGTAGCAGCGGTTCATGTGGTCCATGAACGAACGGAAGGCATCCTTGCCGGTCTGGCATGCGCCCTGGTTGATGTCGTGCACCACATCATCAGTCAGAAGGTTAAGGAATGCCTCCATGTCCTGACTGTTGAAAGCGTCGTAGTAGGCGCGGATGATGTCGGTTGCACTCATGTTCGTCCTCATGTCTATTTTGTTGCGCACGCCCGCAGAATCGCGGTCGTGCAATTTGTTCGCCAAATGTATAACTGCGGCGGACACAATTTGGAACGTATCGCATCGATGAATATTGAAGTCTTTCACGGAAGCGCCGTCGCGCCCTATATCGGCGACCTCGCGCGCCTCAGGACCACCGTCTTCCGCGCCTTCCCCTATCTCTACGACGGCTCGCCCGGCTACGAGAGCCAGTATCTCTCGACCTATGCCGCCTCGCCGGAGAGCCTGTTCGTGCTGGCGCTCGACGGCGAGCGCATCGTCGGTGCCTCGACCGGCATGCCGATGACCGACGAAACCGCCGAAGTGCAGGCGCCGTTCGTCGCCAACGGCTGGGATCCGGCGCGCATCTTCTATTTCGGGGAATCGGTGCTGCTGCCCGAATATCGCGGCCACGGCATCGGCGTGCGCTTCTTCGAGGAGCGCGAGGCATATGCTAAGCGGCTCGGCCGCTTCGGCTGGACCTCGTTCTGCGCCGTCGAACGCCCCGCGGACCATCCGCGCCGGCCTGAAGACTACGTGCCGCTCAACGACTTCTGGGGCAAGCGCGGCTACCGCCACCATCAGGAACTCAACACCACCTTCAGCTGGCGCGACCTGGACGAGACGACCGACAGCGCCAAGCCCATGTCGTTCTGGATCAAGGAAATCGCCTGATGCTCAAGATCGCCGCCTGCCAGTATTCCATCGACCTGATCGAAACCTGGGAAAGCTATGCCCACCACCTGATGACGCTATGCCGCGAGGCCAAGGACATGGGTGCCGAACTGCTGGTGTTGCCGGAATATTCGGCCATGGTGCTGACCGGCCAGCTGGCGCCGGACGCGCGCTCCGACCTGCATCAGTCGATCGCCGACATGCAGACCCTGATCCCGCGCTGGGTCGAGCTTTGCGAGGAAATCGCCCGCGATCTCGGCATCTACTTCGTGCCCGGCTCGGCACCGGTCAAGGACCCCGACGGCGTCTATCGCAACCGCGCCTGGTTCTTCGGCCCGAACGGGCTGATCGGTACGCAGGACAAGCTGATGATGACCCGCTTCGAGCGCGAGCAATGGTTCGTCTCGGCAGGCCGTGGGGTCAAGGCGTTCGACACGCCGATTGGACGCTTCGGCATCCTGATCTGCTACGACAACGAGTTCCCGATGCTCGCCCGCCGGCTCACCGACCTCGGCGTGGACATGATCCTGTCGCCGAGCTGCACCGACAAGGAAGCCGGATACTACCGCGTGCGCATCGGCGCGCAGGCACGGGCACTCGAAAACCAGATCGCGGTGCTGGTCTCGCCGACCGTCGGCCTTGCGCCCTGGTCGCCCGCCGTCGACGAGAATGTCGGTCGCGCCGCCCTCTACGTGCCGTCGGACTACGGCATGCCGCCGAGCGGCGTCTTTGCCGAGAGCGCGGAGCTGTCGCCGGCGAAGAGCGAATGGCTGTTCTGCGAGATCGATCTTGCCGAGGTTCGGCGCTTGCGCACCGAGGGTCAGGTCGCCACGCACCGCGACTGGCCGGAACAGTTCGAGCTTATCGACTGAGGACGCATTCGCGAGCGATGATATGAAAAAGCCGCCCCGTGGGCGGCTTTTTCCGTTATTCGGCAATCTCCAGCCGCCTGGCGCCCTCGAGCCTTGCGGCGTCGGTCAGCTCCTGCTGCAGGCGCTTTTCCTCGTCCGCATGCGGGTTGGCGAAGCGGGCAATCATCAGATAGGCAACCGGCGTGATGTAGAGCGTCACCAGCGTCGCGAAGCCGAGACCGCCGACGATCACCCAGCCGAGCGCGATGCGCGCCTCGGCACCTGCGCCCTGGGCGAGGACCAGCGGCACGCCGCCGAGGATGGTCGCGATCATCGTCATCATCACCGGCCGCAGGCGAAGGGCGCAGGCCTTGACGATCGCCTCCCGCACGCCTTCGCCCTTGTCGCGAAGCTGGTTGGCGAATTCGACGATCAGGATGCCGTTCTTCGCCATCACCCCGACGAGAAGCACCAACCCGATCTGGCTGTAGATGTTGAGGCTCGATCCGGTGATGATCAGGGCAAAGACCGCGCAGGCAAGACCCAGCGGCACCGTCGACATGATGATGATCGAGCTCAGCACGCTCTCGAACTGCGCCGCCAGCACCAGGAAGATGATGACGATAGCAAAGCCGAAGGTCAGCGCCATGCTGCTGGTATTGTCGGCCAGCGTCGCCGCTTCGGCGAGCGGCAGGATGCGCGCCCCCGGCGGCAGCAGCGGTTCGGCAACTTCAGTGACGTCGGCGAGCGCCTGCCCGAGCGACGTGCCAGGCTTCAGCCCGACCGTGATCGCCACCGCCGCCAGTTGCTCCTCGCGGGTCAGCTGCGGCGCCACCGAGCGTTCCTGCAACGAGGCGATGACGGACATCGGCACGATCTTGCCGTCGGCGGTCTGCAGGAAGATGTTCTCGAGATCGGTCGGATCGTCGAGCGGCCGGGTCGTGGACGTCAGCATCACCGGATAGGCCTCGCCATCGACGAAGACGTCGACGATCGAGCGGCCGTCGAGCAGCGACTGCATCGCCGACGACAGGCCGGTGATGTTGATGCCGAGATCGGAGGCGCGCTCACGGTCGATGGTCACGGACAACTGCGCCTGGGTCGGCTCGTTGCTCAGGCGCGGCGTATCGTACTTTCCACTGTCTTCCAGCTGGTGGACCAGCTTCGTGGCGGCTTCGGTCAGCGCATCGTGGCTGCTGCCGAGAAGCGCAATCTGCAGGCCACTACCGGCGCCGCGAATGCGCAGGCTGTTCGGCTGGATGGTGTTGGCGCGCAGTGCGGGAACCTTGGCGGTCGCGGCATTGATATCGCCGACGATCTGGTCCTGACTGCGCTCGCGCTCGCTCCACGGCGCCAGCGTCACCACCATGAAGCCGCTGTTCGACGAATTGTTCTGGCCGGCGATCGAATAGATGTTGCGGATCTCGCCGCTGTCGAGCAGCGGCTGCAGGTTTTCCTCCACGCGCCGGATCTGGTCGAGCGTATAGTCGCGGCTCACGCCCTGCGGCGCGGTCAGGCGCAGCATCACCAGGGCGCGGTCCTCGCGCGGGGTCAGCTCGCTGGTCACCGCATTGAAGGTCAGCAACGCAGCACCGGCGAACAGCACCGACACGACAAGCACGATCAGCGGCGCATTGAGACAGGCGTTGAGCGTCACCCGGTAGAAGCTGGCGAACTTCGCGCCGATCCAGCCGGTTACCGTGTTGTCGTGATCGGACATGTCCTTTGTCAGCATCCGCGAGGCGAGCATCGGACAGAGCGTCAGGGCTACCAGCGACGACAAGCCGACCGCAAAGGCAAGCACGAAACCGAATTCGCGGAACAGGCCGCCGACCTGGCCGGGCAGGAATGACAGCGGGATGAAGACGGCCGCAAGCGTCGCCGTGGTCGCAACCACGGCAAAGAACACCTCGCGGGTGCCGATAATTGCCGCGGCCCGCGGCCCGAGCCCCTGGCCGCGCCGCCGCACGATGTTTTCCAGCACCACGATGGCGTCATCGACCACCAGACCGGTCGCGAGCACGATCGCCAGCAGGGTCAGGATGTTGATGGAGAAGCCCACCAGATAGATCGCCGCAAGCGTGCCGATCAGCGCCACCGGCATGGACAGCGCCGGAATGATGGTGGCCCGCCAGTCGCGCAGGAACAGATAGATGACACCGACGACGATCAGCGCCGACAGCACCAGGGCGATTTCGACCTCGTCGATCGCCCCCTGGATGAACACCGCGTCATCACTGGTGATGGCGATGCGGGTTCCCTCCGGCAGGGTCTGCGACAGCCGCTCGACCTGGGCCTTGACGCCGTTCGAGATGTCGAGCGTGTTGGACTGCGCCTGCCGGATCACCCCAAGGCCAATGCCGGTCACGCCATTCGAGCGCAACGAGGTGGTCCCGTCCTTGGGGCCGAGGGTCACGGTCGCGACGTCACCGAGCCGGATCTTGTCCTTGACGATGAGATTGGCGAAATCCTCGGGCGTCGTCAGGCTAGCCGTCGCCCGGACCACGAGGTCCTGGGTGGTGCTGGTCAGCGAACCGGCGGGAACGTCGAGCGCGACGCTCGCCAGCGCCGATGCGAGGTCGGCGATGGTCAGCGACCGGCTGGCGAGAGCCGCCTGGTCGACGTCGATGCGGAATACCTTCTCCTGGTCGCCATAGGTTTCCACGTCGGCGACCCCATCGACCGAGGCCAGCCGGTCGATGATCTCATTGTCGACCAGCAACGTCAGGTCGTCCATGGAAAGACGGTCGGAGGTGACGGCAAGCCGCATGATCGGCTGCGAATCCGAGTCCGCCTTGACGATCCGCGGCTCGTCGGCGTCGTCGGGAATGTTGTTCGCCACCCGGCCGATCGCATCGCGGACATCATTGGCGGCAACGGAAAGGTCGGTCGCGTCGGAGAATTCCAGCGTCACGCGGCTGTTGCCGAACTGCGAACTCGACGAAATCGACTTCAGTCCGCTGACGCGAGCCACCGCCCCTTCGATCACCCGCGTCAGTTCCTGATCGACGGTCTGCGGCGAGGCCCCCTCGAAGGTGGTGCGCACGGTGATGACGGGACTGTCGGTATCCGGCAGTTCGCGGATCTCCATCCCGAAGAAGGCGGCCAGACCGGCAACAACGATCAGCGTGTTGAAGACCAGGGCGAGGATAGGACGGCGAACGAAAAGCGCGGTGAAGGCACTGGTCCCGTCGCGGG
>JAEWPB010000088.1 GCA_023399465.1 Pseudomonadota bacterium | reverse complement strand
TGTGCGTCGACGTTCGGGCGTTGCTGGCCGATCATACTGCGGCGGGACCCCGGGAACAGGCCAGCTAGGCAGTCAGGCGTCCGTACCTGTTCCAAGCATATATGTATTTCTTCTGTGGTTCTGGAGTTATTCTGTCGGAGCTGGTGTTGAACAACTGCGCGAATGAAGGATAAATTCGCCTCACAAGCAGTTAGAGCGAATTTACTGTGATGCATGAAATTCCACGGCAGCCGCGAGATTGCGGAATGCTTAAGGAGAACTTGATGCCGTCAAAACTGTTCCGCGCCAAGCAACACCTTTACCGCAGCCTGAAATACAAGTTGCTCAGGCCTTCCGCCCCTGATCTCGGGAAACTGTTCTTCGACCGCACCGTCGTGGTGGTAGGATCGGCGCCCATTTCAAACAAGCCGGAAGGATTTGACGCTTCGTTTCGGGTGATGACGATCAATGCCTCGCAAGTCGTCAGCAGGGGATGGGGCGTCGATTGCCCTGATGTGACCCTGATGCAGTTCAACCAGATCGAGGGCGAGAATACCAATGCGGTCGAAGTGCGCCGGGTACTGCGGGGCCAGCGGACCGGCTTGCTCTACGTGCTGCTGTGGAGGCATGGACGCGAACGCCTGGAACGTGGCCTCAGCGCATTCGAATACGGTTACGACGAGTTGCGGCTGATGGACCGCTACGAACGCGTCGAACTGATGCGCTGCGTCACAGGAGAGCTGAATTTCGAGCTGGACGCCGAATCGAAATGGTCGAACGGTATTATCGGTGCGGTACTTGCCCTGCATAGCGGTGCACGTCACGTGATCCTGACAGGGATCAATCCGTGCTCGTCCGGCCATGTCTACAACAATGAAGACCTGCACAGAAAGCATGCGACCAAGGATCAGGACATGCTGCGCCGGCTGCGCGAATTGCAATTCCCGGTCTATACGGCCGACGAGCCCGTGGCTGCGGCAACCGGCCTGCCTCTCTGGAAGGAACAGGCAAGGCAGTTCGCCTAGACGATCGATTGCTCCTTGCGCAGCCTGCCGGACAGCGCAGGTCGGTCATACCCCCAGGATCGCATCGATTTCGGCAATCAGGGCGGCATAGGTCTCGATGTGCCTGTGGTATTCGTCCTCGATTTCCTTGGTGACCTCCTCCAGCGGACCATCTCCCTCCTGCTGGAAGTGCCTGATATCATTCTCCTGCAGCCGTAGCAGATGCTCTTCGTGCTTCTGCTTTTGCCGTTCGAAGTGTTTACGCAGCTTGGCCAGGTCCATGTCGGCCTCCCGGGGATCGTCGTTGGCAGGCACGTCCGCGGCAGCGGTCGCACTGACGAGCCGAGACTACGGATGTTGCACCGAACGGAAAATGGATCAGCGAATGCGGTTGCCAAGGGGCGCGTCCATGCCAAAGGCACTCTAGCCCTTCGTCTGGCGCTGCCAGGCGCTTTGTAAGACCCGATCACGCGGGCGGGCGGGCGTGCCATTGGTGCTCCTGAGGTGGGTGGTCTTGCCGCAAGCGCAATTCCCTGTGCCCGAGCGGCATGACAGCACCTATCGGATGATGGTGGGGGTAGGGCGCCTGCACAGTGTCTTTCAATATGTATCGGCGCTTTAGCGCCCTCAAGCGACGATGAGAAGCGGACGGAACGGGGCCGAACCCGAGCGTAAACGCAGCCTTTCGGCTTAATTGCGTGCGTGGGCGATTGCAGTATTGTGCGGCCGACGAACGGAGGTCGCCATGAACGCATCTCTCGCCGCCCCACTCGACCACTTTGCAAGAATTGCGCCCGACAGCATCGCGCTTTCGGTCGGGGATACACAACTGACCTACGCCGCCTTCGCCGAGAAATGCCGGACGATCGCAGGAAGGTTGTTTTCTCTCGCGGAGACGCGGCGCGTCGGCGTACTAGCAACCCGGAGCGTCACCGCATGCGTCGGGGTCATGGGTGCAGCCTGGGCCGGTTCGGCCTACATCCCGCTCAACGTCAAGCTCCCGGAAGAGCAGCTCGCCGGCATCCTCAGATCGCTTGACCTCGATGCGCTGGTGGTTGACGCCCGCGGCGCGCGGCTGCTGACGCGAGCAGTTATCGAGGCTGCGGCCTGCAGCATCCTCATTTCGGATGATGCGCCTATGGGATCAGTCAATTGCGCCACCCGGCTTTGCGATTTGCCGGGCGATGGGCCGGAAAAGCCGGTCGAGGTCAGCGCCGGCGATCTCGCCTATATCATCTTCACTTCCGGAACCACAGGACAGCCGAAGGGTGTGATGATCCCGATTCGGGCCGTACAAAACTACCTTGCCCAGAGCCAGGCCTGTTTCCGGTTTGGTTCGGACGACCGGGTGGCGGAAACCTGCGACATTTCCTTCGATCCCTCGGTCCACAACATGTTCCTGACCTGGCAGACAGGGGCATCGCTCCACGTCATGACGCCCTTGAACATGGCGGCACCGGCGCAGTTCATCCGTGACCGCCAGATTACTGCATGGGCGAGCGTGCCCTCGATTGTCGGACTGATGCAGAAGGCGAACGCCTTGACCAGGGGCTGCCTTCCTTCCCTGCGCATCTCGCTCTTTGGCGGAGAACCTCTGCCGCTCACCGCAGTGCGCGCCTGGGCGGAAGCGGCGCCGAATAGTGAAATCCATAATGAATATGGCCCGACGGAGGCTACCATCAGTTGCCTTCGCCAGCGGGTCGTGGCGCCGGAGGCCGTTACTCCGTTGCGCAATGTCATTGCGATCGGCAAGCCCCACAAGGGTATGAAAGCAAGGATTGTAAACGAGGCCGGCAAGGAGGTTCCCCCGGGAACGCCGGGTGAAATAGCGGTGGGCGGAGTGCAGGTCGGTCTCGGCTACTTCGGCATGGAAGAATTGACGGCCCGACGGTTCCCGATCATCGACGGCGAGCCCTGGTATCTGACGGGCGATCTCGGGATGCAGGATGCCGACGGGATTTTCCATCATCTCGGGCGTATCGACAATCAGGTCAAGGTCCTCGGTCACCGCATCGAACTCGAGGAAATCGAGGCGCATCTGCGCGACGCTGCCGGATCGGACCATGTGGCGGCCGTGGCCTGGCCTGTCAGCGAGGGAAGCGCCAAGGGCCTGGTCGCCTTCGTGGCGGGCACGGTGCGGGCCCCCGAAGACATCCGCAATATCCTCCGCAGCAAGGTCGCGACCTACATGGTGCCGAGCATCGTCCATGCGCTCGATGACCTGCCGCTGAGCGGCAATGGCAAGGTGGACCGCAACCGGTTGAGGTCCATGCTGGACAATGGCGTCCTGCAGGAGCAAGCGGAAACCGTGGCATGACCAATGCAGTCGCCGGACAGCCCCGCGAGCGCCGCCCGAACCTTCTCGGCCGGCTGCTTGAATGGCGCCGGCAGTGGCTGTCGATGGACAAGGACGCCCGCGCTCTCACCTTTGCGGTGACGCCGATTGGCATTGTCGCCATGCATGCGACCCTCTTTGCCTGCCTGTTCGGCTGCGAGTTTCCGAGGCCCGCCCTTGCCATCACCGCGATCGCCCTCCCGTTGATCGCGTTGTTTCCGGCCCGCAAGTTCGCCGTCATCGCCTTGTCGACGGTCGGGTTCCTGCTGTTGACGCCGCTGCGCACCGTCGCCCTGACCCCGCTGCCACAGTATCTGATCGAGCGTTATGGCGTAACCTGGCTTGACCCCGTGGCCGTCAATGTCGGGATGGCTTTGCTGTTCATGGCGCTCGCCTACGGCGCTCTGAGCCTGCAGGCGCGTTACCGCCATTCGGCAGCGGCCCGCAGGCCGGTCATTGCGTCGCTTGTCGCATTTTGGGTTCTGGTCGCCATTACCTTGACGGATATGCTGCCGGCGACCGCCCAGATCCTGCTTTGGACGCTGATCGCGATGTTCTCGTCCTGGTTCTGGTATCTCGCATATGCGCTTGGCGATCAGCGCGGCAAGGACGCCACCCCGCGCTGGCAGCGGGTCGGTCTCTTTCGCCCGATGTGGGGACCATCGCCCACGCCGATCGGCAAGGGGGCCGGCTATCTCAGGAAATTCGAGGCGAAAACGCAGGCCGAGCTTGCCGCCGTCCGATTGCGAGCGGTCAAACTTGCGGTCTGGGCGGCGATCCTCTTCACGCTTGCCAGGCTCGCCGGGACCCTGGTGCATGACGTGGCTGCGATACCCTCGCTGATGGATACGCTGGCAGCGGTTGAAACATCCGGCCCGCCCGTGCCCGCGACCGGCTGGATGATCGTCGTCAGTCACTATCTGCTCAGCATCCTCAACTTCTGCGTCTATGGTCACCTGCTCGTGGCGACGATACGCATGGCCGGGTTCGGCATCCCACGCAATTCCGCGCGCCCCCTGTCAGCACGGACGCTTGCCGAGTTCTGGAACCGGTTTTATTTCTATTTCAAGGAGTTGCTGGTCGACTTCTTCTTCTATCCGGCATTTCTTCGCTGGTTCAAGACCAATCCGAAACTCCGGATCGCGTTTGCGACCTTTTGTGCTGCCGGGGCCGGCAACTTCCTCTACCACTTCATGCGCGACGTGGATATCGTCGCGCGCAGCGGCTTGCTCGCAGCGCTCCATCAGTTCCAGAGCTATGCGGTTTACTGCGCACTCCTCTCCGCCGGTCTCATCATCTCGCAGTTGCGCAACCGGCGTCCGAAACCCGAGGACGGCTTCCTGAAATACGACGTCCTGCCAAGGATCAACGTGGGCTTGTTCTTCTGTCTGCTTGCTGTTCTGGGGGAGGGCGAGGGAGAGGCGCTCGTCCCGCTGACCGTCCGTTTGGAGTTCCTGCTATCCCTCCTTGGAGTTAGACCATGACGAACGTTCTCGACCGCCTTCACGATGCGATAAAGGCCCTTCTTGCAGATCGGGGGGATCATGGGCCGATCAGTCCAGACGAATCCCTGTTCATATCCGGTCGCCTCGATTCACTAGCGGCGACCGAGATGATCGTCCTGCTGGAAACCGAATTCGGCATCGATGTCGGCTCTGCCGATTTCGACGTTTCGTCGCTCGATACCCTTGAGGAAATGGAAGAACTCGTCATGCGGGTTTCCGCCTGATGCGGTAATCACGAACACCCCGAGACGCCGGATATCGGCCTTTATACCTGTGCAGTCATCCGCGCATCGCCGGACGGCCTGGCGATATTTACTACAGCAACGACAGGATGTCTCATCCCATAAATACTAGAATCCGGGAATAATCCTGCCTTTGTGACTGCGCTTCACGTTAAGGTAGTACCGTCGACCAGATTGATGTATAGACCTACTTAACTATACGGGAGTTCAAAAACGATTTTAGAAAAGGCGCATTAAATATGTTGAGACCAACGTCTATCAAATACATTTCCCTCAATGGCGCTATTGGCAGCGTTACAGAACTGCAAGCCATCGACGTCAATAAGGACGGCTATCTGGATATCGTCGGAGCGAGCCTCTACAACCCGTTCCAGGACAAGTCTGTTCCCTTGTTCACCTTGCTGAACGACAAGGCCGGTTCCTTCACCATCGACATGAAATTGACCAGCGGTTCCACCGTCCATGCGCGGGAGATGGTGGTCGCGGATTTCAACGGTGACGGCATCGATGACATATTCATCGCGGATCACGGTTATGACCTGCCGCCCTTTCCGGGGTGGAAAAACACCTTGCTGCTCGGCAAGGCCGGTGGCGGCTTCACCAATGCCCCAGCGAGAATTCCCAAGATCTCGGACTTCACCCACTCTGCCGACGCTGCGGACATTGACGGCGACGGCGATCTGGACCTCTTCATCGGCAACATCAACGAGGGGCAATCCGGCCCCTATTTTCTGCTGAACAACGGATCGGCGCGGTTCACCAAGTCGACGAATTCCCTGCCTTCCGAAATCGTAGACCGGATAAACACGTTCACCACATCGCTTTTTGTAGATATCGATTCCGATGGTGACGTGGATCTCCTGCTCGGTGGGGATCGCGTTTCAAATACGCTGCTCCTGAACAACGGCAAAGGGAAGTTCTCGCTCGCCAAGGACAAGATCCCGGATGGAGCCTTCGGGGCCAGGAACAGTATCACCACGGACCTGAAGGCGTTCGATTTCGACCAGGACGGCAAGCTCGACATCGTCGCGGCGGCCACGAAGGCGAACCCGTTCTACCAGAAGGCCAGCTTCCAGGTGCTTGTCTCAGCCGGGTCAGGCAAGCTGGTGGACGCAACGAACCTCTATTTCGACAGCCAGCCGACCACGAGCGGTTGGGTGAAGTATGTGCACTTTGTCGACCTCAACCATGACGGTGCGCTTGATATCGTTGGAGAAGTGTCCGGCGGCGATCAGGCGCTGGTTGCCTATCTCAACGACGGCAACAACCGCTTCTACCAGATGGCAACCGACGCGCTGATGCCTTACGGCGGCCTGACGATCG
>JAEWPB010000029.1 GCA_023399465.1 Pseudomonadota bacterium | reverse complement strand
CTGGCCGACATAGGCCGGGCGGGAAAAGGCGTAGGCGGAGGTGGCTTCGGTCATGTCTTTTGCTCCAGCAATGGCGTTGCCCCCGGTAGCGGCGGCTATCGCACCGCCGGCGGCAAGGCCGAGAAAGTCACGTCTGTCTAGTTTGGACATGTTCCTGCCTCTCCACCTTCTGGGGTTGTTCAACTGTGTTGAAGCCAATATGGCGGCTTTTCATTGTTCATGAAAGCTCGGCTCCCGACGATTGAGCGTCAACATCGCGTTGACAATGGCGCGCTCTCCAGCTTGATCTTGATCAATGCAACCTTGCCGTCTCGAGGGGAGACTATAAGTATTCCATTAAAGCGGCATTCCGCTGCGGGGCTAGGAGTTCTGGCATGTACAAGAAGATCATCGTTCCGATCGACATGGGCAACCTCGAACGAGGTGAGCGGATCCTGCACAGGGCGCATTCTCTGCTCGATGAAGGCGGCGAGATCGTGCTGCTGAACGTCGTCGAGGACATTCCGGGCTACATCGCGATCGATCTGCCGGCCGACATGATCCAGAACGCGATGAAGGACGGCCGGGACAAGCTCGAGCAGTTGCGCAAGAAGACCGGCGTTCCGGCCAGCCTCGAAGTCCGCAGCGGAGCCGCCGCCCATGAAATCTTGGCTGCCGCAGCCGAACGCAACGCCGATCTCATCATCGTCGCGTCGCACAAGCCGGACTTTTCCAACTACTTCATCGGTGCCACCGCCGATCGCGTCGTGCGCCATTCGAAATGTTCGGTTCTGGTCGATCGCTGAGGCGGCAGGTACGAGAGGAAACGCTGCATGGACACCACAAAATACGAACGCATCCTGCTCAATCGCCAGCGGGAACTCAATGCGCGGCTGCACAAGATCGAGGCAGACTTCGAGGAACCGAAAAATCCCGACAGCGACGATCGCGCAATCGAGCGCAACAACGACGAGGTTCTCGATGAACTGGGACAGGTCGGTCAGGACGAACTGAAGGCGATCGAGGCGGCGCTCGAGCGCATCGCCAAGGGCACCTACGGCATCTGCACCCGCTGCGGCCGGCCGATCTCGCGCGAACGTCTCGATGCGGTGCCCTATGCGCCACTGTGCGAAATCTGCATCGCCGAACTGCGGGCCTGAGCACCGGTTCAGGATTGTCGCGTCATCGCCCCGCAAATCACGTGCGGGGCCTTTCGCGTTTCAGGTGCGTAACAATCATTTAGTTGCGAGGCCGTCCAGCGGATGGGAGGATCGCAAGTCAACGGGGCGAGCGCAGCCGGTCATCGGCCGTATCGCTCCTGGAGGGAGGCAATTCATGGAAAGGGCGAGGCGGCGCCGCTTCGCAATGGTAGCGGATGGACGATACGACTGATTCCAGGAGAAACGAATTCGGCGGGATGACCTGGCGCTATGACCGCCATGAAGTCATTGCCGACGGGATCGTGCATGGTATCGGTATCGTTCTGGCCCTGATCGGCGCCACCGTCCTGATCTTCTACGCCACGGTCTGGAGCAGCAACGGCGAGGTCATCGCCGCCTGGGTTTATGGCCTCGGCCTGGTGCTGGCGCTGTCGATCTCCTTTTCCTACAATATCTGGCCGGTTTCGCGGACGAAGTGGATCCTTCGCCGCTTCGATCATTCGGCGATCTTCCTGCTGATCGCCGCCACCTACACCCCGTTCCTGCAGCGCGGCATCGACACGCCCGAGCTGTTCGCCATGCTGATCGGTATCTGGATCGTCGCGGCCTGCGGCATCATCCTGAAATGCGTCTTTCCCGGACGCTACGACCGGCTGGCAATCCTGCTCTATCTGGCTATGGGCTGGAGCGGCCTGCTGATGGCCGGCACGATCGCCGAGCAGCTGCCGGCCGAGACCATGGTCCTGATCGTCATCGGCGGCGTCATCTATTCGCTGGGGGTGATCTTTCACGTCTGGGAAAGGCTGCGCTTCCAGAACGCCATCTGGCACGCCTTCGTCGTCACCGCCGCCGCCGTCCACTATGGCGCGGTGATGACCTGCTTCAGTCTGTCCGCCTGACGGCCACAGGCCATCAAGCTTGTCTGGACAGTGTTGCGCACGTGTTGCTACATGATCGGAAACAACGACAATGAAGCTGCTGCCATGACCGAAGCCATCCTGATCCGCGACGCGACCGAGGCGGATCTGCCCGCCATCCGCGACATCTACAATCATGCCGTCGAGCACACGACCGCGATCTGGAACGAGACGGCCGTCGATCTCGATAACCGCCGGGACTGGCTTTCGGCGCGGCGCGGGAAAGGCTTCCCCGTGCTGGTAGCGGAACGGAACGGCGCGGTTGCCGGCTACGCCTCCTATGGCGACTGGCGCGCCTTCGACGGTTACCGCCACACGGTGGAGCACTCTGTCTATGTCGACAAGGATTGCCGCGGCGGAGGGATCGGCCGGCTGCTGATGCTGGCCCTGATCGAACGCGCCAAGGCCGCGGGCATGCATGTGATGATCGCCGGCATCGAGGCCGAGAACATTCCCTCGATCAGGCTGCACGAGAGCCTCGGCTTCCGCATGGCCGGACGGTTCACCGAAGTCGGCCGCAAGTTCGACCGCTGGCTGGATCTCGCCTGCATGGAGCTGGTGTTGCCGCGCGACTGAGGTCCGGCAAACGCTAGCTGCGCTGGCAGGCGACCGCTTCGCGCAGAAGCGCCTTCAGCGCGCTTGCTGGCGGCGGCAGTCCGATTTGCGACGTATGAAGCACCAGCTCGATCGTCCCGAGTGCCGGCAGTCCTGCTTCGGCGGGGGAGAGAATGCTCAGCTGCGCGGGTTTGCCCTCTGCCGTGCGTGCCGTCACGCCGAGACCTGCGGTGACGGCCGCCCACACGCCGGCGAGGCTGGGGCTGGCGAAGACCTGCCGCCACTCCATTCCCGCTGCATCGAGCGCCGAGATGGCCGCCTTCCTGAAGGCGCAAGGCGCGTCGAAGGCGACGAGAGGCAGGGCGGTTCCGGCCGCATGGCGGTATCCCGTGGGGCCGACCCAGACGATCTCCCGCTTCTCGATAATCTCGCAGTCCGGGTTTTCGAGCGCTCCCCATGTCAGGGCGAGGTCCAGCGCTCCCGAGCGCACCGCCTCCACCAGCGCCGAGCCGCGGTCGACCCGCGCCTCGATCCGAACCCGCGGATGGGCCCGCTCGAAGCGGCCGAGCAGGCCGGGAAGCCAGGTCTCGGCGAAGTCCTGCGGCAGGCCGATCCGCACCCAGCCCTCAAGCGCGGCGAGATCGCGAAGCGCGGCTTGCGCCTCGTCATTGAGCTCTAGGATGCGCCGGGCATAGCCGAGGAGCTTTTCGCCGGTCTCGGTCAGGGCGAGGCCGCGTCCCTGCTTGCGCACCAGCGGGCGGCCGACATGGTCCTCGAGCTTGCGCAACTGCAGGCTGACGGCCGACGGCGAGCGGCCGAGGCGATCGGCCGCCTTGGCGAAACTGCCGAGGTCGATGCCGGTGACGAACGTCCGCAGCACGTCCATGTCGAGATTGCGTGGCGCTCCGATCATTGAGTTTTTCAAAACAAAAGATTTGACAATACGCGATTTTCAAAACGATGATGCGGCCACATGATCCTCTGGTCAATAAGCCATAGGAGACCAGTTCATGCCCTTCGTCCACATCCGCATTGCCGGCCGCGACATCCGTCCGGAACAGATCCGGCGCCTTCAGGAAGGCGCGACGCAACTGATGGCAACTCTCATGCGCAAGAATGCCGAGTTGACTGCAGTGCTCGTCGAAGAGGCGGAGGCGGGGGCATGGAGCATTGCCGGCAGGGCCGTAACCGACGCGGCCCATCTCGATGTCAAGGTGACGCGGGGGACGAACACGGCAGAGGAAAAGGCGCAATTTATCGCCGCCGCCAACGCCCTGCTGCGAGAGGTTCTGGCCGTCGACCTGCCGGTCGCGACCTATGTCGTGATCGATGAAGTGCCGGCCGATGCCTGGGGATATGATGGGCGCACGCAGCATGGCCGCCATGCGGCATCTCTTCAGCCGGCCGGATTAGGGCCGGCTTGACGGCAAAGGGCCGCCTTACTTCAGCGGCTCGAACACCATTGCGTGGCCGTTGATGCAGTAGCGCAAGCCGGTCGGCGGCGGGCCGTCGGGAAAAACGTGGCCGAGATGGGCGCCGCAATCGCCGCAGCGGATCTCGGTGCGCACCATGCCGTAGGTGGTGTCGCGATGCTCGGTCACGGCGTCAGGCGAAACCGCCTTGAAATAGCTCGGCCAGCCGCAGCCGGCGTCGAACTTGGTGTCCGAGACGAACAGCGGATTGTCGCAGCCGACGCAGCGATAGAGGCCGTGTTCGAAATTGTCCCAGTAAGGTCCGGTAAAGGGGCGTTCGGTGCCGTGTTCGCGGGTGATATGATACTGCTCCGGGGTCAGTTGCTCACGCCACTCCTGATCGCTCTTCTGCACTTTCAGTGTCTTGTTCTCGGTCATCGGCGCCATCCTTTCGCTGGAAGCGAATAGATAGTCGGCCTTCGGCGCGAATACAATTGCGCGAATCGGTGCCGGGCGATCAACGTAGCCCCGCCGAGGTCGGCATTAAAGGCAAATCTAATAAAAGAAACAATTCTTTGGATCTTGCTGATAAACTATCCGCGAAGTCGGCCGAAAACACTTGAGGTGCTGGCGGCTATGGCCTATCTGGACATTTCGTCCTGTCCCGTTTCGGGTCTCGCAAGCATCTAATTCCTGGAGACGAAATGTCCGCGAATGTCACGGATCTGACATTTCTGGCCCTCAGTCTGCCGTTTCTTGGCGCTGTACTGGCGCCTTTACTGACCCGCAGTTTGTCCCACAATGCCGTCTGGGTACTGGCGCTCGCGCCGGCCGCGTCGTTTCTGCATTTTGCCGGATTTCTGCCGCAGATTTCCGCTGGCGAATCGCTGACCGGCGGCTTTGCCTGGGTGCCGAGCTACAATGTCAGTTTCTCCTGGCTGATCGATGGTCTGTCGCTGACCTTCGCGCTGCTGATTACCGGTATCGGCACGCTGATCGTTCTCTATTCGGGCGGTTATCTTAAAGGCCATCCGCAGCAGGGGCGTTTCTTCTCCTTCATTCTGCTGTTCATGGGATCGATGCTCGGGCTTGTGGTGTCCGACAGCTTCCTGATGCTGTTCATCTTCTGGGAACTGACGTCGATTACTTCGTTCCTGCTGATCGGCTTCGACCACGAACGGGCGGCTGCGCGCCGCGCCGCGCTGCAGGCGCTGGTGGTGACCGGCGGGGGAGGTCTGTTCCTGCTTGCCGGCCTGCTGCTGATCTGGGACGTCACCGACGTGACACAGCTTTCGCTGCTGCTCAATCTTGATGGCGTCCTGCGCGACAGCCCGTTCTATCTGGCGATCCTGGTTCTGATTCTCGGTGGCGCCTTTACCAAGTCGGCGCAGTTCCCGTTCCATTTCTGGCTGCCGAACGCCATGGAGGCGCCGACCCCGGTTTCCGCCTACCTGCATTCGGCGACGATGGTGAAGGCCGGCGTCTACCTGCTGATGCGCCTCAATCCGGTGATGGGCGAGACCGCGGCATGGGAAACCGTCCTGCCGGTCTTCGGTGGTATCACCCTGCTTGTCGGCGCGCTGCTTGCCATCCGGCAGACCGATCTCAAGCTGATGCTCGCCTATACGACGATGGCCTCGCTCGGCCTCTTGGTGATGCTGACCGGCCTCGGCGTGCCGCATGCGGTCGAGGCTGCGGTCCTCTATCTCGTCGCCCATTCGCTGTTCAAGGGCGCGCTGTTCATGGTCGCCGGTCTTGTCGATCACGAGTCGGGCACCCGCGACATCCGTCACCTCGGCGGACTTGGCCGGGCGATGCCGATCACCTTTGCCGCGGCCCTCGGGGCCGCGCTGTCGATGGGCGGATTGCCGCCGTTCCTCGGCTTCCTGGCCAAGGAGGAGGTCTATTACGCGCTCGCCGGCGGCGACCTGCGCTCCATTCTGTTCACGGTGCTTGCCGTCGTCAGCAACGCGCTGATGTTCGCGATCGCCTTTGCCGTGGCGCTGAAGCCGTTCATCGGCGCAACCGTCGAAACGCCGCGCCATGCCCATGAAGGCCCGGCGCTGCTGTGGATCGGCCCTGTGGTGCTCGCCGTCCTCGGCCTCGTCGCCGCGCTGTTCTCGACCGCCACCCATGCGCTGATCTCGACGCCGATGGCGAGCGCGGTCGCCGGCGTGGCGACAGCCGTCAGCATCTCCGTCGTGCCGCATATCGGCATCCCGCTGGGGCTGTCCGTCCTGACCATTGTCGTCGGGATCGGCTGCTATCTGGCGATCGACCGCATCCGTGCCGTCATGGCGCGCCTGTTGCGGGCGCTCGGGCCGGGCCCGGATGCCGGCTTCGACGTGTTCATCTCGCTCATCGTGCGCTTTGCCCACCGCTTCACCGCCGTCGTGCAGTCGGGCCGTCTCGAGGTCTACCTGACGATGACCTTTGTCGCGCTTGCGCTGGTCCTGCTGGTGCCGCCGGTGCTCTACGGCGAACTGCCGCAGTGGCCGACCTGGCCGAGCGAGGTGCCGGTCTATGAACTGATCCTGCTGGGGATCGGGGTCATCGGCGTGCTCGCGGTCATCTTTGCCAACAATCGCCTGACCGCCATCGTTTCGCTCGGCATCCAGGGCTTTGCCGTCGCGATGATCTTCCTCTTGTTCGGCGCACCGGATCTTTCCTTCACCCAGTTCATGGTCGAGACCCTGTCGGTGGTGATCCTGACGCTGGTGATGACGCGGCTGCGGCTGTTGCCCACCGACCGGCGCAGCCTCCGCCAGAAGATCCTTGACGCGACCATCGCGACCGCCTGCGGGCTCGGCTTCATGCTGTACCTGATGCGCGTGACCCAGGTTCCGTTCGACAACGCCCTGACCGCCTTCTTCAATACCTATTCCAAGGTGATCGCCCACGGCGCCAACGTCGTCAACGTCATCATCGTCGACTTCCGCGGAACGGATACGCTCGGCGAAATCGCGGTGGTGATGATCACCGGCCTGGCGATCCTGGCGCTGATCCGCATTCGCGCGGGGCATGCGCGGCCACTGGAAAACAATCCTGACGAGGCGGAGGCGGAACGCTCATGAATACCCTGATCTTCCGCACCGTCGCGCCGTTCCTGACTGCGCTGATGATCGTCTTTTCGGTCTTCGTGCTGCTGCGTGGCCATAACGAACCGGGCGGCGGGTTCATCGGCGGGCTGATCGCTGCGTCGGCGCTCGCGATCTACGGTATCGCCTGGGGCGTATCCGCGGTCCGCCGGGCGTTGCGCGTCCATCCGCTGGCGATCGCCGGCGCCGGCCTGTTTTTCGCCGGCGCGGCCGGCCTGCTGTCGATGGTCGTGCAGGTGCCGTTCATGACCGGGCTCTGGATCTATCCGGTGCTGTTCGGCGTCGAGGTGCCGCTCTCGACCGTGACCCTGTTCGATACCGGCGTCTATCTGGTGGTGGTCGGTTCGATCACCTCGATCGCGCTGGCGCTGGAAGAAAGGGAGGACGACTGATGGAACCGGTCTTCGCCGTCGTCGTCGGCATATTCTTCGCTTCCGCCGTCTATCTGATGCTGTCGACCTATATCGTCCGCATCCTGCTCGGCATCGCCATTCTCGGCAATGCGGTCAATCTGCTGTTGTTCACCTCGGGTCGCCTGACCCGGGAAGTGCCGCCGATCATCACCGCCGGGTTCGATACCCTGCCGCCGGGAACGGCCAATCCGTTGCCGCAGGCCCTGATCCTGACGGCGATCGTGATTTCCTTTTCCTTCTTCGCCTTCCTGCTGGTGCTGACCTACCGCGCCTATCAGGATTTGAAAACCGACAATACCGACGAGATGCGGGTCGCTGAGCCGGAGCACGATCCCGTGCCGCCGCTCGGATACTGAGAGAGTGGGCAAGATCTAGAAATGGCAGCAGCCTCCAGCAAAATCGTCGATCTTTCCGCCGCCTGGGTGATGGAGCCCGTGGCCGCCGCCGATTGGCTCGTCATCATGCCGGTCGCCCTGTGCATCATGGTCGGCGCTGTGCTGATGATGGTGCGCGACCGCACCCGTCTGCATGCGCGGATCGCCATTCCGGCGCTTGCGCTGCTCGTGGTCATCGACGCGGCGCTGCTGTGGAAGGTGGCGAGCGGCGGTCCGGTGACCATGGTCATGGGCCGCTGGCTGCCGCCCTTCGGCATCGCCTTTACCGCTGACCTGTTCGGCGCGCTGATGGCGCTTGCCGCCGCGATTGTCGCGCTTGGCGGCAGCCTCTACGCGCTGACCGACATCAACGACAGCGCCCGCCGCTACGGTTTCTTCCCGTTCCTGATGTTGCTGCTCGCGGGTGTTTCCGGCGCGTTCCTGACCGGCGACATCTTCAACCTCTACGTCTGGTTCGAAGTGCTGCTGATTTCGTCCTTCGGCCTCTTGGTGCTCGGCTCCGAGCGCGAACAGATCGACGGCGCGCTGAAATATGCGGTGCTCAATCTGGTCGGCACGACGCTGTTCCTGATCTCGGTCGGCTATCTCTATGCGCTGTTCGGCACACTGAACATGGCCGACATCGCCATCAAGGTGAAGGAAAGCCGCGAGACCATGCCGCTCGTCACGCTGGCGACGCTGTTCCTGTTCGCCTTCGGCATGAAGGCAGCCGCCTTCCCGGTGAATTTCTGGCTGCCCGCTTCCTACCATACGCCGCGGGTGGTGGTGTCGGCGCTGTTTGCCGGCCTGCTGACCAAGGTCGGCGTCTATGCGCTGATCCGCGTCATGGTCATGCTGATGCCGGTGGAGCGCGAGGAACTGAGCCTGCTGATCGTGATCGTCGCCGTGGCGACGATGCTGACCGGCGTGCTCGGCGCGCTGGCGCAGACCGATATTCGCCGCCTGCTCGGCTATCTCGTGATCTCGGGCATCGGCAGCATGCTCGCCGGCGTGGCGCTCGGCAGCCCCGGCGGCATCAGCGGCGCGATCCTCTATGCGCTGCACTCGATCGTGGTGATGACCGCCCTCTACCTGTCGGCCGGTCTTGCCGCGCGCCTCGGCGGCTCCTATTCGCTGGCAAATCTCGGCGGCATCTACCGCCAGAACGCGCTTCTCGCTTTCGCGACGCTGGCGCTGCTGTTCGCCGTCTCCGGCCTGCCGCCGTTCTCCGGCTTCTGGCCGAAGGTGATTCTGGTCAAGGCATCGCTCGACATCGGCGCCTGGTGGCTGGCGGGTGCGATGCTTTTGACCGGCTTCCTGACGACGATCGCCACCGGACGGGTCTTCCTGCTCGCCTATTGGCGGCCGCGCACCGAGCAGTCGAAGGCGAGCGCTTCGGGCAAGCTGCCATGGACCGCGATGCTGCCGGTGCTGGCGCTGACGGCGCTGGTCTTCGGCTTCGGCGTGCTGCCGGAAGGCCTGCTTGATCTCACCCAGCATGCGGCAGCCGGTCTCGACAATCCGCAATCCTACATCCACTCGGTCTTCCCTGAGGGAGGTGCTGAATGAACCTGTTCCTCCTCGCCCTGTTGCTGGCGATTGCCTGGGTGGCGATCACCGGCAGCGTCTCGATCCACAATTTCCTGTTTGGCTTCGCGCTTGCGACGCTGTCGCTGCTGCTGATCCGCGAGCATATCGGTGGTTCGAGCTACCTGTCGCGCAGCCGCCGGGTTCTGTCGCTGTTCCTGCTGTTCCTCAAGGAACTGGGACTGTCGGCCTGGAAGGTGGTGGTCGTCGTCTGGCGTCGGGACATGGACCTGAAGCCCGGCATCGTCGCCTTTCCGCTGAAGCTCGAGCGCGATATCGAAATCACCCTGCTTGCCAATCTCATCACGCTGACGCCGGGAACGCTGTCGGTCGACGTGTCCGATGACAAGCGCTTTCTCTATGTCCACGCGCTCGACTGCTCCGATCCGGAAGGCCTGAAGCGCGACATCGCTGAAGGCTTCGAGCGCAAGATCATGGAGGCCTTCCACTGATGACGCCGCAAGACATCCTCTCGGTCGCCACGTCTTTTGCGCTGATCGTGATGGCGATCGCGCTGCTTTTGACCGTGTGGCGGGCGCTGAAGGGCCCGACCCTGCCGGACCGGATCATCGCGCTGGACATGCTGGTGGCGATCGCCATCGGTTTCATCGCCGCGCTGGCGCTGAAGACCGGGTTCTATCTCTACGTCGATATCGCGATCTCGCTCGGTCTGGTCGGATTCCTGGCAACCGTGGCCTTCGCCCGATTCGTGCTGTCGCGCGGGCGGACGGAAGCGGAGAACGAGCGGTCGGCCGCGACGCAATCGGCCGCGCGGTCGGGCGGCAGCAAGGCGCAGCGCGGCGTGCAATCGGGACGCAAGTCTGGAAAGGGACGCAAATGATCGCGGACATCATGGCTCTCGTGGTCGCGGCGATCGTCGTGGCAGGCGCATTCTTCACCCTGTCGGCGGCGATCGGTCTCGTGCGTTTCCCCGATGTCTATACCCGGATGCATGCCGCTTCGAAGGCCGGGACCGTCGGTTCGGGCCTGCTGCTGCTGGCGGTCGGGCTGCATTCCGGCGACCATGCGGTGCTCGTCCGCTCGCTGGCGGGATTTGTATTCTTCATCCTGACCGCGCCGATTGCCGCACATCTGATCGCAAAAGCTGCACATCAGGTCGGATATCGACTTGATCCGTCGTCGGTTCGCGATGACATGAGGCGCAAATAGTCGCTTTTGTGTGACAATTGTTGCGGAGGCTGATTTTTGATTTGCGTGGGCGCCGGAAAGTCTGTCGCGCCATTTGCTGTGAACTTAACGCTTTAGAAATATGCTCCCCAAAAAATGGTAGATTTTCGAATTGGACTTTTCCTGAAATAGTGATAATTCATTTAAAGTAGAGTTCTGGTGTTGATTTAGTTAATCCCCCGTTTTTAGAGCTTACGTTGTATTGATGTGCCTTTCAATTCAAGGTCTGTGTCGCTGCAGCGAAGCTTTTTGAAATCGGTGGATACTAAAGACAATGCTAGGTAGCAAGAATAAGTCTTCGTCACCTGAAATCTAGGGGTAGGTTTCACGTTATTCGTAACAGGTGGTTGTCGATGAATTCTCTGCTGGAGGGCTCTTACTGAATGGGCGCGTCGGCGAGTAATGCCGGTGCGCCAGGCAAGACTTGTAACAGGAGAAACCTCAATGACTGACACTGCTTATGGCAATGGCCAGGAGCTATTGGTGGAATTGACCGCCGATATCGTGGCCGCCTACGTAAGCAATCATGTGGTGCCGGCGGGGGACCTTGCGAACCTGATCGCAGACGTCCATACCGCGCTGAGCCACACGTCGTCGCCAACCCCTGCAGTAACCGTTGTCGAAAAGCAGAAGCCGGCCGTATCCGTCCGTAAGTCTGTCCAGGACGACCAGATCACCTGCCTGGAATGTGGCGGCGCCTTCAAGTCGCTGAAACGCCACTTGATGACTCACCACAATCTTTCGCCAGAAGAGTACCGCGAGAAGTGGGACCTGGCGGCTGATTACCCGATGGTAGCCCCAGCCTATGCCGAAGCGCGCTCGCGCCTCGCCAAGGAAATGGGTCTCGGACAGCGACGCAAGCGCGGAAAATGACATCCGCCACTTCGGCGTCAGGCAAAACCGGGTCGGCTTCGGCCCGGTTTTTTTGTGCGTATCGGGGACAGAAACGAGGAAAACGGTCCTACAACCTATTGGCTAAATAAGAAATAGTTAAGAAAAAACAATAAGAGTGGCGCGGGCGCCTATTTTTCTCATCCACGCGGCTTTCACAGGGTGTATGAATTAATTCCTATTTAGAGATGGGAGTGATTATATGCCTTTTGAACAAAAACCACATTCCTCACCGACCCGCGTGGCTGTTCTGGCCGGGGTGGCTTCTGATGATGGCGGCAAGGGCAGTGACGATCTCCGCCCCAATCCGCCAGCCTCGCTGCCGCTGCGCACCACCTGCCGCATTGTCCGGCAGATGATCGCCGAGATGACCGAACTCACCGGCGACCGCATCCAGTTGCGCCGCGATCGCCGTCGCACGGCCTGCCACGTCCGCCAGATCGCCATGTATGTCTGCCACGTCGCCCTCGAAATCCCGATGAACGAGATCGGCGATGCCTTCGGTCGCGACCGCAGCACCGTCGGCCATGCATGCGGGGTGGTCGAGGATCGTCGCGACGACCCGGCCTTCGACGATTTCGTCTCGGCAATCGAGCGCATCGCCACCGCGGTCTTCGCGCCTGCACGGGGGGCTTGCCCATGAGCGAGGCGGGCGAGGGAAGAAACTCAGCCAGTCACGACCGAAAGGCGCTGGGCCGCCTGCTGCGCCATATCGGTGGGCGTCGTGCCCAGGTCAGCGGGGAGGATCAATCGGGCGTGGCGATCTCCGGCCGTGATGGCGGGCCGGGGCAGAGCTTCCCGCCAGCGCTGGTCGCCAGGGCCTTGTCCCTGGGGCTGATCGTCAGGGAGGGGGAGAACCTTGCCGCGACCGCCGAGGCGCGGGCGTTCCTGCGTCGGGCGCTGGTCGAGGATCCGGCCGATGCGTTCCTCGAGCAGCAGCGTGTCGTGGTGTCGGGAAGGGTGGAGGTTGAGGGCGCCTGGGAGCCGGTCCGGGTCAATCTTCGCGGCACGCCGCTGGCGCTGGTCGCCCGGCTCAAGGATCGCAGCGGCTCGCCGTTCCTGTCGCCCGAAGCGATCGAGGCAGGCGAGCGGCTGCATGCCGACTTCACCCGGGCGCAACTGCAACCGCGGGTGACCGCCAGTTGGGAGCCACGGCTTGCGAGCCGCGACAAGACCCGGACCGGCGGCATGGCCGACATTTGCGACAGTGCCGCCGCCGCCCGCCAGCGCGTATCCCGGGCGCTGGACGCAATCGGGCCGGAGCTCGCCGGTGTAGCGCTTGATGTCTGCTGCTTTCTCAAGGGGCTGGAGACGATCGAGAGCGAACGGCAATGGCCGGTACGCTCGGCGAAAGTGATCCTGCGTATGGCGCTGAATGCGCTGGCGCGTCACTACGGCCTGAAACGCAATTGCGGCGGTGTCGACCTCCGGCATTGGGGCGCGGATGATTTTCGCCCGCGCATCGGCGGCTAGCCGCAGCACGTGCCTTCGCGAGCGCTTCAGGCGGTCGCGCGGGCGCCGGCCTCGTCGCGGATCCGCTTGACCATCGATCTCAGCCCGTTTGCCCGCTGCGACGACAGATGCTCGACGAGGCCGATCTTGCCGAACACGTCGATGGCATCGAGACCGGCGATCTCGGACGCCTTCTTGCCGGAATAGGTGGCCAGCACGATTGCCACCAGCCCGCGCACGATGTGGGCGTCGGAATCGCCTTCGAAGGTCATGACAGGATCGGCGGCATCGCCGGAAAGGTGGCTGACGAGCCAGACCTGGCTGGCGCAGCCCTGCACCTTGTTGGCGGCGGTGCGCTTCTCTTCCGGTAGGTCAGGCAGGGCCTTGCCGAGTTCGATCACGTAGCGATAGCGGTCTTCCCAGTCGTCCAGGAAAGCGAAGTCGTCGATGATCTGGTCAAGGGCGGTCATGGGCTGCTCGTTCGCGAATGTCATTGTTGCCTATGCATATAGGTGAAGTGCTGCGGAAAATGAACCGCCATCGCGCGATCGGATCACGAATGTCGAGGAGAGGCGGAAATGGCAGGCGATGCCCGGTCCAGCCTGCGCACTGCGAAAAAAAAAGAGCCGTGAGGGATGGGCGTTCCTCACGGCGTCAGCAGAAGTGCTGGAGGGATAACAGTCAGGCATGCTCGGGCGGGACATCCACGCAGGAATGACGCCGCCGGATTGGAAAAAACTCAAAGGGCCGGCTTGTGCTTCGGCTGGGGAGCGACGGTGCCGGTGATGACGGTATCGGAGGCGGGCTTGTCGTCGGCTTCCCCGGCGGCGAGTTCGGCCGGCGGCGCGGCTTCGTCGGCGATGTCGCCGCTGCCGCCGAACTGCCGGTCCAGCAGCTCATAGGCGACCTTGGCGCCCTCGCGGGCCCGGTGGCCGAGCGCGGTGAAGGTTTCGGCGCCCTTTTCGCAGACGTCGGGCTTCTCGAGGCAAAGCGCGCTGACATATTCATAGGCCTGGGTGGCGGCGCTGAAGGCGTCGCTCAGCTCGAGGCGTGGCGCGCTGGCATCCTCGGTCGAAGGCGGCCCGAAGAAGGACAGGGCGACCAGCACCAGTGAAAACCAGAAACTTCCCTTGATCAGAAACCACATTGTTTGCCCATCCTGCTTCCGTTTCGGTCTTGCTGCCGATTCGTTTCCGGCTCTCGTCCGGTGTTGATGTGACCCTAGATCGGGGATGCGAATATCGGTTTGCGAATTTCGGCGGTCTTTTCGGCAAATTTGGTTCAAATGCAATCTATCTCGCCGTGATCCACATTTTATTCGAATACGAGCGAATGCCGTTAAGCATGTCCGGGGAGACCGCCTTGCAAGGGCTGGGGTTTGCGCCCGCCGCGCTTGCGGCAAAAGTTAACGGGATAGGAAAAATTGATGCGAATCCGTCGCTTACGCCCCGTTAACCACAAAAAACGAAGCTGCCGCCAACTGTCCTGAAACGGGACTTTTGGGCCGTTGCGGGCCACGAGCCGGGTGTTTCTTTATCCATTCCTTAAGCGCCGGGGCGCTATTTTGAACCTCGTAAGCGAACCGTTTCTAGGGTTGTTGTGTGCGCGTATTGAGTAACATTGCCGACAGGGCCGTCGCCCTTGTCGACCAGGCAGCGGGAAGCTGGCTTGCCCGGACGGGCACGGGTGAACCGTGCGGTCGCGAGGTCGCCATCCTGCGCCGCCTGACGCTCATGTCGTCGGCCGCGCTGGTCGCCGTTCCCGGCCTGCTCGCGACCGTTACCTCGCCCGCCGTCGCGCTGCCTGTCGGCGTTGCCGCCGTTGCCGCCGGCTATCTCTTTTCCGCGGTCGGCAGTGTCGCGCTGGCGCGCATGACGTCGCCGGCCGTCGCAGAGCGCGCCACCCCGGATGCCGGTTCGACCTTCGTCGATGCCTGCGCCGGGCTAGTGCTGTTCCTCGATCCGCAAGGCAGCGTCACTGCCACCGGCGGCCGCGAGCGCGATGCGTTCCTCGCCTGGATGCGCAATCCCATCGGCCGCGGCTTTATCGAGCAGATCCACGTTTCCGATCGCATCGCCTTCCTCCAGGCGCTCGACCAGCTGCGCCAGGGCGCGCCGTCGGCCGCGATCAACCTGCGCCTCGAACGTCCGGCGACGCTGTCGGATGCCGGCCAGTTCGTCCACGCGCATATGGACATGTCGGCGATCGCAAGTCCCGACGGCAGCCTTTCCGCCGTGTTCGGCCAGGTGCGCGACATTTCCGAAGAGCAGCGCCTGCATGCCGAAGCGGCCCGCAAGACCGCCGACGCGGAGACCGCCAACGACGCCAAGTCGCGGTTCCTGGCGGCTGTCAGCCATGAGTTGCGCACGCCGCTCAATGCCATCCTCGGCTTCTCCGACATTCTCAGCGGCGAGTATTTCGGCCGCCTCGAAAACGATCGCCAGCGCGAATACGTCAAGCTGATCCGCCAGTCGGGCGGTCATCTGCTCGCCGTCGTCAACACCATGCTCGACATGAGCAAGATCGAGGCTGGGCGCTACGAGCTGTTCCTCGAGCCCTTTGCCGTCGACGAGCCGGTCAAGGCCTGCGAGGCCATGCTGTCGCTGCAGGCGCGCGAGAAGGGCGTGACCCTGTCGACCCGCATCCAGCGCGGGCTCGGCGAGGTGATCGCCGACCAGCGCGCAATCCAGCAGGTGCTGATCAACCTTGTCGGCAACGCCATCAAGTTCACCGAGAGCGGTGGCGTCGTCACCGTCGATGCCGAGGCAAGCGGCGCCGACCTGCGGCTGACGGTCAGCGATACCGGCATCGGCATTGCCGGCGACAAGCTGGAAATGCTCGGCCAGCCGTTCATGCAGATCCAGAACGATTTCACCCGCCGCTACGAGGGCACCGGTCTCGGCCTGTCGCTCGTCAAGGGCCTCGTCGCCCTGCATGGCGGCGCCTTCACCATTGCCAGCCGTCCCGGCGAAGGCACGGTGATTACTGTCACGCTGCCGATGAACGGCAGTGGAGCCTCCAACGCCGGCATTGCTTCGGCCTGGGAAAAGACGGTCGACTTCCCGCCACGCCTCAAAAGTGCCGTGGAGATGACTGAAGTGCAGGAAAAGGAATTTGTCGATGACCAAGCGAAAGCGAAAAGCGCCTGAAAGGAAGGCGGCCCGCCGCCAGCCGGGCCTTTTCTCGCGTGGTGTCAGCGCCTGCGGTGCGGTTGTCGCCCGCCATCCCGGCGTGGCCGGCGGCTGCGCGGCGTTTGCCGTGATCTTCGGCTTCATTTCCGCCAATGCCCTCTGGTACCAGCCGGGCAACCATCCATCGCCGATCTTCCGCACCCGCGACGACACCTATCCGAACGCCTTCGCCGGCTATCGCCCGCCCGAGGAACCGGCTGACGTCACCACGTTCCGCATCGAGCGGCCGCAGGACCTGGACGTGAACAAGAACATGGACGAGACCACGGGCGCAGTCGCGCCGCCGGCCGGCAATATGGCGGTGGTCATGGCCGTGCAGCAGGAACTCGCCCGCCGCGGTCTCTATGCCGGGGCCGCCGACGGCGTAAGCGGTCCGCGTACCAGTACGGCCATTCTCGCCTTCGAAACCGGAGCCGGCATGGAGCCGACCGGCGAGGCGACGGAGGAACTGCTGGCGGCATTGCGCTCCGACGCGATGGAAGTCGCGCCGCGGCCCAGGGAACGACCGGCGGAGCAGGCGGCGTCGGCCGCCGACATCGATCCGATCGCCGCTGCCATTCGCGACTCCGAGAAGCAGCCGCAGGCGCTCCCGGCCATGTTGAAGGGCCTGACGGCGGCCGATGCCGAACTGGTGATGAAGATCCAGAAGGGCCTCAGCAACATCGCCTATGCCAATATCGATGTAGACGGCGTCGCCGGGCAGCAGACCCGCGCCGCCATCCGCCACTTCGAGAAGCATTACCGTCTGCCGGAGACCGGCGAGCCGAACGAGCGGGTGCTGAAGAAGCTCAAGCAGATCGGCGCGCTCTGACGCGGGCGGCCCGCTGCCGCTCCCGCGCAGCTACTGGCCACGCCGGCCGAAATGATGGGTGACACATGCGCGTGAAAACGGAAATCTTCGTGACAGCCCTGAACCGGCGGGTCTTTGCGCTCGGCGGCTTTGCCGCGGTCGAGCACAAGGGCGCGGAAAGTTCGGGCGCGGTGTTCGTGCGCCAGCGTTTTCGCGATGGGCTCGAAAGCCTTTATGCCCCCGCACCGCAAAGCTTCTTCGAGGAAGACACCAGCGGCCGGCTGTTCGAACGCCGCCTCGACCGGGCGATGCCGGAAGAGGTTGCCGGAGTGCTGGCGCGTGAACTCAAGTTCGACCCGGACCTCTGGGTGGTCGAAGTGGAACTGGACGATATCGGCGATCTTCTGCCGATGGCTGCCGAAGAGGGCGGCGAGCGCTAATTCACGCCAGCCGGCCCCAGGCAATTCGCGCCAGCCGCTTCCGAAATGATCTTCGATGTAGTGAAGCCGGGGCAAAATTCCCTGGCCGCAGGGCAGGGGCGCGTCTCTAGCGCCAGCGGGCGCGGGCGACGTTGCGCGTCGGCATGACCGGGGCAATGCGGCGCGAGGCCGTCTGCGGCTCGCGGAAGGTGTACTCGTCCGCCCGGCGCCACGCCTCGACCCGCGCTTCGCAATCCGTGGGGTCGAGCGAGGCAATGAGGATGGTGGCGGCATCGCCGTCGGCGTTTCGGGCGGCGAGATGGGGATAGAAGCGGGTGAGAACGAAGGCGGTGTCGGAGACCTGCATGCCGAGGCCGAGGAGTGTCACTGCCAGCTGGTGGCCGGAAAGGTCGAGCAGGATGCGTTCGGCCAGCGAGCGGCTCGAGGTCAGGGCATCGGCAAGCGTGGTGGCGAAGTCGACGGCGGCGCGCTCGCGGGCAAAGCGGACGAGCAGGGCGTCCTGCAGCGCGCTGAGGGTGCGCAGGCCGAGACGGTCGTTGTCCTGGCGGTAGAGGTGACGGACGAGCTCTTTGAGCTGCTGGCGCAGCTTCTCCTCGCGCGCCTCGGCCGACAGGGTCTCTTCGGCAACCGAGGTTGCCGGCGATGCGTAGAGAGGCGCTTCGACGGGGCGGTCCTGGACTTCCGTATTGGCCCGCGGGGTGTCGAAATGGCGAAGGCCGACCAGTGCGTCGATCACCGCGGGCGAGAGGCGCTCGCGGCGGACGATGGCGCGGGTGTGGGCGGCGCCCTGGGTGCGGGCAATGGTGATCAGCGTATCGTCGTCGAGTGCCGGCGAGCGGGCGAGAAAGGGTGCGGAGATGCCGATCGGCTGGCAGCCGATGAACAGCGCGACGGCGGAGGGCACATGCGCGCATTGCGAGAGGGCGGCGACGGCCTGGCGGCGGGCTTCGTCGGAGGAGGCGCGAAAAAGGGGTTCGAACAGTTCGGCGAACTGCCGCAACTCGGATCTAGACGGATACGCCATGGCCTCGAAACTCGTGACGGTCGCCATCAGCACGACATCCTTTTTTCGCCCGGCCGGGGGGCTTTCCAGTTCTCGGAACCTGTCGGTCACGGCACACCCACATCCACATATCCCAGACACGCAGGCTCGATGCGCGCGGGAGCGCCGGCCGGCAACACCATTCTCGTCGTTCGAATATCGTCAGGTTATTGAATTGATATCCGTTTTCGCGCCATTGCTGCGCCGCGAGGGATCGCGGAGAAAGCGCGGCTTTCGAGAGGTAAAGCCTACCGCCGCCATCGTTAACCGCTGGTAAATTTTATTAGAATTTTAATGAAATCCACATGCGTCGCGACCGGCCCGGGAGGCCGCAATAAGGCGCTGCCACGGCTTTGCCACACAGATTAATCATGTCTTAACCATAATGTGGTTGCATACTCGCCTAAGTGATATGTGTACATTCGAAAAAACGAAAGTAATGTCACACTGCTTACCGGCCCCAGTGAATTTGGGCCGGGATCGATTGTAGTATTTGCGTCGAAAACTACCTGAAAGTGCAAGCGAAATCAGTCATTCGGACATTCGTGTCAAACCACCGAATGGAGAGGCGCATGGCAGAGATTGTAAGTATCGGCGAGAGGTTGGGGCAGGTGCAGCGCCTGCCGCCGGCAATGCCGGTTAACGCAAAAATACTGTTCTTCACCGGTATACGTTACGAGCGCCTAGAGGACGCGTTAAACGCTCCATCGGGCAACAATGCGGCAAACGCCAAGAAATCCTGATCAACGCCGGTTTATCCACAACTGTTCGTAGCAAAATGCGGTTGCGCGTGCCGGGCAGGCGGATGTAGCCCCCAAAAAAAGAGCTCGCCTGGGGAGGCGAGCTACAGAGTTTCCGCTACGGAATCCCCCCTAGAGATCTTCGCGCCACGCGTCCTTGCGTGTTCCGGCCAGGCCGCCAAGCCAACCGGCAATCGCTCCCAGAAACAGCGTCACGAAGCTGAGGATAGCCGTCGTCGATATGGCCGTCGTTGCCATATGAGCGGCGTCGATCGCCTTCTTGCGTGCGTCTTCCATGGCGGTCTTGTAGCGCTGCTCGAATTCCTGAACCTGGGCGCGGGCCTGATCGACCGGAATGTTCTCCGCCCGGGCGAGGGCTTCGGCGGCGCGGTTCTTGGCCTCCTCTACCGTATTCAGGTCGCCCATGACCACGGCGCGCATTGCCGCGATGGCCGCGTTCCGCAGGGCTTCCGGGTCAGAGATGCCGGTGCGCTGGCGGATTTCGGCCTCGATCGAGGCGAAGGGATCCACCGCCTGCAGTGCCGGCGCGGCCTCCTGGGCGACGGCAACGGCGGCCCGCCCGGCGCCGCCGACGACGTTGGCGAGGCTGGTGAAGGTGCCGCCGACGAGGGCGCCGATCGATGTCGTCAGCATGTAGATGATGAAGAGTGTGGTGACCGCCCAGGTGGTGATGCCGTGATAGCCGCCGGTGGAGGTGCTTGGCCGGCCGGACAGGCGGCTAGCGATGAAGCCGCCGACAAAGGCAGCAAACAGGCTGCTCAGGATGAACCAGATACCGCCAATGAACGACACCGTCTGGGCGTCGGACTCGACCGGGGTCAGCGGTTCAAGCACCGCCAGGCCGATCCCCACACCCAGCAAATTCAACAGGAACTGGACAACTAACGCTACCGCTACGCCGGCGAAGATCGCCCCCCAGGAAACCTGGTTGACGCGCGCCGACACTGCTGCATCCATGTATGCTCGTTCGCGTGGATTTGAGAAAACAGTGTCTGACATTGAGAGGTCCTCCGCTGCAGACAGCTAGCTGGATTCAACTAAACCGTCGATGCGCGAAAGAGTTCCACCGAGGCGGTGGATTTTCGTCTTCGATCAGACCTGCGTGGGATCGGAGCGACCCGTGGGGCGAACTCCCAGGAGGTCAGTCGGGGTCCGGGCGTGGCGCTTCCGGCGCCGGCAAGGGCTCGCAGGAGGCTCCGGCGAGAAAGGCGCGGGCAACCTCTTCCAGGCTCCTTTGCGGCGCCAGCGTGCGCAGCACGGTGTAACCCTCGGAATCCGGCATCTCCACCAGGATCGATTTTGCCAGCGCTTCGGGCAGCGACTTGCGCAGGGCCGTCATCTGGATCGGCGTCGCCACGATGACATCCATGACGCCGTCGATCGAAGTGCGGTCGTTCATGCTGAAGACTTCGTTGGAGGCGGTGTCGAAGACGGCGAGCGACCAGAACGGCACCGCGCCCTGTGCCTGGAGGCGCACCGGCTCCTCGTCGATCGAGAAGGCGCAAACGGCGATGCGGACATAGGGGTCGTCATTGGCGAGGCCCGAAGCATCCGGGGTCGCCGACAGCATGTAGAAGCGGTTGCTCTCGTCGTAGTTGAGGATGCGGGTGAAGGCGTCGCGGCCGGTGAAATAGGGCAGGGCGAGCACGATGACGAGATGCAGCAGGGCAGCGCCGACGAGGCCGGTGATGATCGTGAACAGGATTTTAAGCATGGCCGCACCTGATCCGCTCGATGCGCGGCATGGTGAGATCGATCAGCCCGGAACTGCCGGCCGTCGGGGTGTCGAGCAGGGTCAGCGCCAGCTTGAACGGCCCGCGCGCCGGCACCGCCAGCCAGTTTCCGGCCTGGGGGTCCGACGAGATCGTCACGGTGAAGCTGCTGTCGGCATTGCGCAGCACTTTCCACGAATTGGTGGCCGACGGGCGGTTGGAGGTCAGCGCCAGCGGGCGCCCGTCATTGCGGGCGACAAACAGCGTCCACAGCCGGGCCGGCGGGGTCTGGCCGGAGATCCGGTAGGTGCAGGCGCCGTTCAGCGGCTCGCCGCGGTCATCGGTGGCGGCGGAAAAGGCGAGCCCCTCGGCCGAGCCGTAGAGCAGCTTGCCGGATTTGGCGCGGTGCGAGCGGGCATAGGGATCGGCATCGCTGGTCTGGGCCCGGGGGAAGGCTTCCCAGGCGCCGAGCTTGATCGAGCCGAAGCCGATGGTCGCGTCGAGCGCATAGAGCGTCGACAGGATGCCGACGCCGAAGGCGACGCTGAGACCCAAAGCGACGAGGAGGGGAACCCGGAACACGTATCTATGAAGCCCTTAGCCGATCGATAGGAGAGGGTTAGCATTGTTTCCCCCGCGGGGGAAAGGGGGAAGGAGAAGGGAGCAAAAGGAGACGGGCGGTCGCGGCTATTCGATCGCGGCCACCTTCTGCGGATCGGGCAGGGGCGGCGCATTCTTCAGCTTGTCGCCGATTGCCCGCAGCAGCCGGGTGCTGTCGGAGGAAAGCGAGCGTGGACGCACGAGCGGCGGCAACGCGCTTTCGCTGCCTTCCGCCGGCTTGGCAGCCGCCTTTGCGGTCTCGACCGGGGCCTTCGGCAGCGGATCGGCGATGCCCGGGATCGGCTTCAGTTCGATGCCGTGATGGGCGTAGTCCATCAGCCGCTTGAAGGTCATTGCCGGCAGCGAGCCGCCGGTCATCTCGTTGGTCGAGGTATAGTCGTCGTTGCCGAACCAGACGGCGCAGGTGTAGTTGCCGGAAAAGCCGATGAACCAGGCGTCGCGGTATGCCTGGGTGGTGCCGGTCTTGCCGCCGGTGACGATGCCGCGCTCGAGCGCCGAGCGCCGGGCGGTGCCGCTCACCGGGATGGTGACGAGGATGCGGTTCATCGACGACATCGCCTTTTCGGACAGGACCCGTGCCGGCGGGGCGGCGTCGCGGCCGAAGTCGTAGACCACCCGGCCGTCATAGGCGACGATCTGGCTGATGCCGTGGCGGCGTGTCTCCACGCCGCCGGCGGGAAAGACCGCATAGGCGGTCGCCTGGTCGAGCACCGTTACTTCCGAGGTGCCGAGCGGCATGGTCTTGTCTGTGCGGATCGGCGTCTCGACGCCCATGGCCTTGGCCATGTTGGCGATCGCCTCGGTGCCGAGTTCGTCGCGGGCGAGGCGGACCGGCACGGTATTGATCGACTTTGCCAGCGCGGTCATCAGGGTGACCTTGCCGGAATACTTGCGCGCATAGTTCTGCGGCGACCAGCCGCGCCAGGTGATCGGGGCGTCGACGACCACCGATTCCGGGGTGAAGCCCTTTTCCATCGCGGCGGCGTAGGTATAGACCTTGAAGGACGAACCGGGCTGGCGCAGCGCCCGGGTGGCGCGGTTGAACTGGCTTTCGCCGTAGTCGCGGCCGCCGACCATGGCCCGCACGGCACCACCGTTCTCGATCATCACCAGGGCGCCCTGCTTGACGCGGTAACCCTCGCCATATTCGCGCAGATTGGTCTCGACCGCCTCTTCCGCCGCCTTCTGCAGGCCCATGTCGATCGTGGTGCGCACGACGAGCGAGTGCTCGGGGAAGCGTTCGGCCTTGGCGATGCGCTGCACCTCATCGAAGGCCCAGTCGAGGAAGAAGTCGGGGGCCTCGACCCGGGCGCGGTCGATGACGGTAGCCGGATTGCGGCGGGCGGCGATGACCTGTCCTTCGGTCATCATGCTGCCCTGGACGAGATTGGAGAGCACCTCGTTGGCGCGGCCGCGGGCGGCCGGCAGGTTGACGTGGGGGGCATATTTGGCCGGTGCCTTGAACAGGCCGGCGAGCATGGCGGCCTCGGCGAGGTCGACGTCGGTGATGTCCTTGCCGAAATAGAACTGCGCGGCCGCTGCGGCACCGAAGGTGCCACCGCCCATATAGGCGCGGTCGAGATAGAGCCGGAGGATCTCCTTCTTCGACAGGTTGGCCTCGAGCCACAGGGCGAGGAAGGCTTCCTTGATCTTGCGTTCGAACGAGCGCTCGTTGGTGAGGAACAGGTTCTTGGCAAGCTGCTGGGTGATGGTCGAGCCGCCCTGGACCACGCCGCCGGCCTTGGCGTTCTCGGTCATGGCGCGGGCGAGGCCAATGAAATCGATGCCGAAGTGATCGAAGAAGCGGCGGTCCTCGGTCGCCAGCACCGCCTTGATCAGGTGGTCGGGCAATTCGTCGATCGGGACGGAATCCTCGTGGATGATGCCGCGGTGGCCGATCAGGTTGCCGTAGCGATCGAGGAAGGTGACGGCGAAGTCGCCGCGGTTGCGCCAGTCGTCCTTGGTTTCCTCGAAGGCCGGCATGGCGAGCATCAAGAGCACCACCGAGCCGGCGGTGCCGAGCGTGGCCGCCTCGCCGGCGGCTTCGATGACGCCGCGCTTCCAGCCGCGCACGCGGAAGCGGCGGAAGAAGATGGTGACGTCCTCCCAGATCTCGCCGGCGCGGAAACCCGCGGTCCACAGCGTCGAATCGATCCAGGAATCGATTCGCAGCAGCAGATGGCGCTTGCGCCGTGGCGGCTTTACTGGAGGGGGGGATTCCTGCACCGTCGATGGCTTTCCACGCTGGCGCCGAACCTGCGGACCGGGGCCGGACCAGCCAGGGATCATGCGCAATTTCAAAGTGTTGCCGCATCCGCCGTGACCGCCGGGGCAGCAGAACTCAGGGACTTCGACTTGACGGCGTGGCCCGGGTCCCGCAGGGGAGACCATTGGCCGCAGTCGTCGCTGGTCAATTAGGCATTATTGCCTGATAATTGGTTGATTTAAGGAAAAGAACAAGAGAAAGGCGGCGCACGGATCAAAAATGGCCGGCGCGCCCGGAATGACAGCATGACAGACGCATTACCGTTTTGGAAAACCAAGACGCTTGAGGAAATGAGCCACCAGGAATGGGAAAGCCTGTGCGACGGATGCGGGCTCTGTTGCCTGAACAAGCTTGAGGACTGGGACACCGGCGACGTCGTCTACACATCGGTCGCCTGCCAGCTGCTCGACAGCGAGAGCTGTCGCTGTTCCAACTATGCCTGCCGCCAGGAGATCGTGCCGACCTGCATCCAGCTGACGCCGGAGGCCATCCGCGAAATCGGCTGGCTGCCGCCGACCTGCGGCTACCGGCTGGTACGCGACGGCGAGGACCTCTACTGGTGGCATCCGCTGATATCGGGCGATCCGGAGACGGTGCACCAGGCCGGCATTTCCACCCGCGGCCGCACGGTCAGCGAGGACAACGTGGATGTCGAGGATTTCGAGAACTTTGTCGTCGACTGGCCGCTGACGGTCGGTGGGGGCGGGCGCTAGTTCAGTCGTCTAATCGACTGCGGCGGGTCTTAGGCGCGACGTTGCCCCAGGCGATGGCAAGCCAGTGCCGGACAAGTTCGCCATCGGCTGCCGGGTAGCGAAAACGCGTCCAGCCCCGCTGGCCCCAGCCGCCCGTGACCGCCTGGAAAAGGTCGGGCGCGACAGCGAGCGCCATCTGCTGCTGGTCGGGCGTCAGCTTCAGCACCGCCATGCCCGGTTCCGGCAGGGACATGAAGATCCGACCGCGCACGCGAAAATCGCGCTTGCCGAAATGTGCACTCTCGGCAGCGTCCTTGAGATCAAGCGCCAAAGCAGTCAATTCGGATTCAATCACGACGGGAGAATAGCACGGGACGCAGCGCGGAAAAAGGTTGGCGGTTGTATTTAATTCTCCGTTAAATCAATGGCTTACCGTGCAAATCCCGCGATGGATAAGAAATTCTGAAATAATAGGAAAATAGTCCTTGACTGCGTTACGGTTGTTTGCTAGATTCCAAACACAGTCGGAGAGTTGTGGCCGTAAGGATCACAGCATGCTGACTTCCAGTGATTTGGCCGGGTTCGTCCCGGCCTTTTTTTATTCGTCGTCTTCTTGTTCTTCTTCATGAGCGTGCCCGAGCGCGCCGGTGCAGCCGGCGGCGATGCGCAGTGCTGCGCCCACACGTTGTCGCGGTGGCCGGCACGGTCGCCTGCCTGGTCGCTTGCATTGCCGCTTGAATGGTGAGGATGCCTCTATGAACGACTTCGACAGGGACGGGTTTGAGATGGACGGGCCGGACAGGACGGGGATGCACCGACCGGGAGGCGAAGGCCGCGACTCGGGCATGGGAACGCCGGCTGATGTCGCCGATTTCGATCCTGCCCTCTTCGGCCTCTGGGCGCAGCACGGCAGCTACGAGGCACGGAGCACGGAACCGGCAGCCGACGACGGCTGGCCATGCGAGCCGGGACACTGCGCGAACGGAGCGACGCTCGAGTTCAAGTCGGCGGAAAGCCCGCCGGGCGACGACCTGCGCCGTCTGCTCAACGACATGACGATCGAGATGCGCGACCAGTTCGCCTATTTCCGCGAACTGCGCCGGAGCGCGGAGACGGCGGGAGAGGCGGACGGCGACGAGACGCAGGCGAAGATTGCCCGCGCCGACGTGAAGGCGGCGACCGATGCCATGTCGCTGATCATCCGCACCCTCGAAAAGGTCGACGGGCTGCAGCGCCAGCTCGCCCATGACCGTGAGCTCGAGGCCGAGCGCAATGCCGGGAGCGAAAGCCATGAGCAGGCCAAGGAGCGGTTCCTCGAGCTCATCAATGACAGGGCGCAGACGCTTTACGAGCAATGGAAGCGCGACGGCGCTTCCGCAGATATTGGCGGCAGCGCAAGCGGCGCCGGTCCGCCGGGCAAACCGGAGCGAGCGGCGCAAGGCGGCAGCGGTTGAACGACAAACCTGCGGGATACTGGGCGGCTACGAGGCTGAGATGACGAAACTGGCCGCGACCCGCAGTGTCGCCATCGCCAAGGCAACGGCCTTGGGCGTCGGCAATGGACTGGCGCGGGCTCTGGCAGGGCAGGCGGCGACGACGACCGGCGGAGCGACCGGCGCGATCGCCGAAAATGGTGCAGCTTGCGCGGCCGGTGCGATAGCGGCAGGTGGTGTGAGCCTAGCGGATCCTGCAAACGGTCCTGAGGCCCCGAACCGCGGCACCGGCGCCGACAGCCAGCGTGAACCACTGCCGGGCGATGACATCGATTATGCCGCGCTTCTGCGAGACTGGGCGTTTGTCGGGCGCCGCGAACAGATGCCGCCGGCGGGAGACTGGCGCACCTGGCTGATGCTCGGCGGCCGCGGTTCCGGCAAGACGCGGGCGGGCGCCGAATGGGTGCATGCGCTGGCGTCCAGCCGGACGGGACCGCGCGACCTCAGGATCGCGCTGGTCGCCGAGACGCTGGGCGATGCACGCGAGGTGATGATCGACGGCGTATCCGGCATCTGCCGGGTGGCGCGCCGCAACCGTCCGGAGTTCGAGATCTCCCGTCGCCGGCTCGTCTGGCCGTCCGGCGCGGTGGCGCAGGTGTTTTCGTCGGAAGATCCCGAAAGCCTGCGCGGGCCGCAGTTTCACTACGCCTGGTGCGACGAACTGGGAAAATGGAAGTATGCGGAGGAATGCTGGGACATGCTGCAGTTCGGCCTGCGCCTCGGCGACGATCCGCGCCAGATGGTCACGACGACGCCGAGGCCGCTGCCGCTGCTGAAACGCATCCTTGCCGATGCCGGCACGCGCACGACGCGGATCAGGACGCACGACAACCGAGCCAATCTGGCGGCGGGTTTCATTGCGGCGATCGAGGAGCGCTATGGCGGCACGAGGCTCGGGCGGCAGGAACTCGACGGCGAACTGATCGAGGATCGCGACTACGCACTGTGGAGGCGCGATACGATCGAAGCGCTGACCATCCGCTTTCCCGGGTCGCTCAAGCGCATCGTCGTTGCCGTCGATCCGCCGGCTTCGGCCGGGCCGCATGCCTGCTGCGGGATCGTGGTGGCCGGGCTGGAGGTATCGGGACGGGCGGTGGTGCTTGCCGACTGCTCGGTGGAGGCCGCGAGCCCCGCGGCCTGGGCCGGTGCGGTGGTGAAGGCCTATCGCCGTTTTGATGCCGACCGGGTGGTGGCCGAGATCAACCAGGGCGGCGACATGGTGGCGGCGATGCTGAGAAGCGTCGACGAGAGCCTGCCGGTGACGACGGTTCGGGCAATGCGGGGAAAGTTCTTGCGGGCCGAACCGGTGGCGGCGCTTTATGAGCGGGGGCGCGTGGCCCATGCCGGGCGGTTCGTGGCGCTCGAAGACCAGATGTGCGACTTCGGGCCGGAAGGGCTGTCCTCGGGGCGTTCGCCGGACCGGCTCGACGCGCTGGTCTGGGCGCTGACGGCGTTACTGCTCGAGGACGACAGCGAGCCGCGGGTGAGGGGCGTTTGAGGACGCCCCTCGGATCGGTTCAGCCCTGCGGCTTGGTCGCCGGCGTCGGATGTGCCGGTGCCGGGGCGCCCCGCATCTGGCGCCATTCGGCTTCCATGCGGTCGAGAAGGTGCTGCGGAATGGTCTGCTGGGGGATCGACTGCGATTGCATCCAAATCTCCTCGATGGGTTGAGGGCCTGTTTCTGGTATTTCTCTCTCACACTGAAAAGCGCTTGTAAATCATGCCTTTAAACCATTTAAACGATTTAAAAATCTTTAAACCGATTAAAATTCGGTTAATCCAAAAATATTTTGGAGGAGGGCTGATGCACCGCGCGGGATTCTTCCACCAAGTGCGCTCCAGCTTTCATGCGAAAGGCTTAAGACAGGTACAGGTGGACGGCTACACGGCGATTCTCGACGCCTGGGAGGCGCGGAGCCCCGAGTCGGACAGCCGCTGGCTGGCCTATATGCTCGCCACCGCCTTCCACGAGACGGCAGGAACGCTGCAGCCGGTGCGCGAAACAAGGGCGGCCAGCGATGCCGAGGCGATCGCCATTTTGGAGCGCGCCTTCGCTGCCGGCCGGCTGCAGGCGGTGAAGACGCCCTATTGGCGGCTGGACGGCGACGGCAAGAGCTGGCTCGGCCGCGGGCTGGTGCAACTGACCCACAAGGCGAACTACGAGAGGATGTCCGGGATCACTGGCATCGATCTCATCGCCTGCCCCGAACGGGCGATGGAAATGGACGTGGCGGTGACGATCCTGTTCGAGGGCATGCGGCGCGGCAGCTTCACCGGATGGCGCCTCGACGCGTTTTTCAATGGAAGCCGTGCCGACTGGACAGGCGCACGACGCATCATCAACGGACTGGACCTGGCGGAACTGGTCGCCGGTTACGGCCGGCGATACCTGGCGGCGATCGACGCGGCGACCGCGCGAGCGTGACGCGCCGACGGGCCGCATTGCGGCCGGCTTGCATGTCGTGTTATCGCAGCCGCCCCGGCTGACCGGGAGGAGGTGCAAGTTGATCCGTCACATCGTCTTTTTCACGGTCGCCAATCCGGAGCATCTCGATGCCGTGCGCGCCGGTCTGTCGATCCTGACCGAAAACCCGCATGCGCAGAAGCTGGAGATCGGCACCAACCTGAAGACCGACCAGCTCGGCGGCGAAGTGGATTTCATCGTCTACGGCGAATTCGCCGACGAGGCGGCGCTGGCCGCCTACAAAGCGCATCCGCTCTACCAGCAATCCATCGACCTGGTGCGGCCGTTGCGCGAAATGCGCATCGCCGCCGACTACGATACCGCTGACGCGGCGACCGCGCCGCTGTAATCGATAGCAGCGAACATGTGATCGATATTGTGATCGGCGCCCCCGCCCGACGGAGATGGGGCGGGCCTGACCGCGCTGAGCTTTGGCGTTCTCATACAGAGAGGATCCCGGAATGAAAATTCCCTTTCAACTGCCGTGGCTCGGCCCGGCAGATCGCCAGCCCGTGCCCGAAGCCAAGGCGGCGACCGGCTTCGTCAGCCTTGCCTGCGAGATGCGGGCGCACTGGTCCGGCCGTTCCTATGCGGCGCTGGCCCGCGAAGGCTTCATGAAGAACCCGGTGGCGCATCGCTGCGTCCGGATGATCGCCGAGGCAGCGGCGGCGGTGCCGCTGCTGCTCTATCGCGGCGACCGCGAGATCGACGATCATCCGCTGCTGTCGCTGCTGGCGCGCCCGAACGTGAGGATGCGCGGCGCCGATTTTCTCGAAAGCCTCTATGGCCACCTGCTGCTGTCAGGCAATGCCTATGTCGAGGCGCTGACGATCTCGGGCGCGATCCGCGAACTGCATCTGCTGCGGCCGGATCGTGTCCGCGCGGTCGGCGGCCGCGACGGCTGGACCGATGCCTACGAGTATCGTGTCGGCAACAGCGTCCGGCGCTACGCGATGGATGTCGAGGGCCCGGCGCTGCTGCATCTGAAGCTCTTTCATCCGCTCGACGACCACGAGGGATTCCCGCCGCTTGCCGCCGCACAGACGGCGCTCGACCTGCACAATGCCGCCTCGGTCTGGAACAAGGCGCTGCTCGACAATTCGGCAAGGCCGTCCGGCGCGCTGGTCTACCAGCCGAAGGAGGGCGGCAATCTTTCCGCAGGCCAGTACGAGCGGCTGAAGCAGGAACTGGAGGACGGCTACTCGGGCGCGGTCAGGGCGGGGCGGCCGCTGCTGCTCGAAGGCGGTCTCGACTGGAAGGCGATGAGCATGACTCCGAAGGACATGGATTTCGTCGAGGCGCGCAACGGCGCGGCCCGCGACATCGCGCTCGCCTTCGGCGTGCCGCCGATGCTGCTCGGCATTCCGGGCGACAACACCTACGCCAATTACCAGGAGGCAAACCGCGCCTTCTACCGGCTGACCGTGCTGCCGCTGATCGCGCGAACCGCCGCGAGCCTCGCCGGATTTCTTGCCGGCGATGGCGACGAGGCACTGCGGCTCGAACCGGACCTCGACCGCGTCGCCGGGCTTTCGGGCGAACGCGACCAGCTCTGGGCGAGGGTAGGGGCGGCCTCCTTCCTGACCGAGGAGGAAAAGCGCCAGGCGGTGGGTTACTGACGAGCAGATCGCCAGCGATGGCAGGAGCCTAACGAATTCAGATGCATGGCGATCTTCGACGCCTGCAGGCGGGCCTGGCTGACTCAACTTGTGAAGACGCTGACTCAACCGGTGAAGAGCGGGCCGCAAGCGATTCAAAAGATTCGCGGAACGGCGCATCGCGCCTTCCGTGTCCGAGGGCGCGCAGGTTGTGTGGAGCGGCACGCGTCCGGCCACTCTAACCGGAAAGGGTAAACGATGACCGACTTTGCGAATGACCCGACGGTCTGGGCGGCACGGCTTGCCGGCGCCTCGGCAGGCGCGGCAGTCTCGCTCGTCTACCTCTTGCCGAAGAGCCGGCGCGAGGCGGCCTGCCGCTTCGTCACAGGCCTTGCCTGCGGTCTGGTCTTCGGCCCGCCGGCAGGCGTTTGGATCACCACGCGGCTCGATCTCATCGACCGGCTTTCGGCCAGCGAAGTGATGCTGACCGGTTCGGCGGCGGCGAGCCTTTCGGCCTGGTGGGGGCTCGGCGTGCTGGCGCGCATCGCCGCCCGTCTCAATGCCCGCAACGACCGGACGTAACGGATAAGGCCCAGCCGGGCGCGTTGCGCGCCCTTCCGACATTTCGAGGAGAGAAGCGAGATGCACGCAAGACGCGGGCACGGCCCCGCCATGAAGAAATTCGCCAACCTGACGCTGCACGGTATTGCCGGCGACGGCACGTTTTCCGGCTATGCCAGCGTCTTCGGCGAGGTCGATCTCGGCAAGGACACGATCGAGCGCGGCGCCTTCCACAATTCGCTCGCCGCGCGTGGGGCCGCCGGCGTGCGCATGCTCTACCAGCACGATCCGGCCGAGCCGATCGGCGCCTGGCGGCTGATCCGCGAGGATGCCCGCGGGCTCTATGTCGAGGGCGTGCTGACGCCGGGCGTGGCACGGGCCCGCGAGGTTCACGCGCTGATGAAGAACGGCGGGCTCGACGGCCTGTCGATCGGCTTCCAGACGGTGAAGGCGAGGACGGACGCCAGGACCGGGGTGCGCCGCATTCTCGAGGCAGATCTCTGGGAGATCTCGGTGGTGACCTTCCCGATGCTGCCCTCGGCGCGGATTTCCAACGTCAAGAATGCGCGGTGGTTCCGCGACAAGGAGACCGAGCTGGTCCGCACCATGCGGCGGGCGGCGCGGATGATGATCAAGGCCAACTTCAGCTAGGGATGATTTTCATGACCAAGGACGTGACGACCGTGGCACCCGAGATCAAGGCGGTGCCGGAAACGATGACGGCTGCCTTCGACGACTTCATGGAAGCCTTCGGGGCCTTCAAGGACGCCAACGACCGCCGGCTCGGCGAGATCGAGCAGAAGCTCACTGCCGATGTGGTGACCCGCGACAAGGTCGACCGGATCAACCGGGCGATGGACGAGCACAAGCGCGTGCTCGACCAGATCGTGCTCAGGAAGGCGCGCCCGCCGCTCGGCGACGCCGGTGGGGCGAGCATCGAGGCGAGCGAGCACAAGGCCGCCTTCGACGGCTACATCCGCCGCGGCGACGAGGCGGGATTGCGCGCTCTCGAGGCCAAGGCGATGTCGGCGGGATCGGGAAGCGACGGCGGCTACCTGGTGCCGCCGGAAACCGACAGCGAGATCGGCCGGAGGCTGACGAGCGTATCGCCGATCCGCTCGCTGGCGACGGTGCGGCGGGTGTCGTCGGCGGTGCTGAAGAAGCCGTTTGCGACCGCGGGGCTTTCGAGCGGCTGGGTGGCGGAAACGGCGGCGCGGCCGCAGACCACGACGCCGCAGCTTGCCGAACTGTCGTTCCCGACCATGGAGCTCTACGCCATGCCGGCGGCGACCCAGGCGCTGCTCGACGATGCGGCGGTCGACATCGAGGCGTGGATCGCCGGCGAGGTCGACATCGTCTTTGCCGAACAGGAGGGGACAGCCTTCGTCAGTGGCGACGGGGTGAACAAGCCGAAGGGCTTTCTCGCCTATACCGCGGTGGCCGATGGCAGCTGGAGCTGGGGCAATCTCGGTTATATCGCGACCGGGGCCGCCGGCGCCTTCGCCTCGAGCGGTCCGTCCGACGTGCTGGTCGACACGATCTACGCGCTGAAGGCCGGGCATCGCCAGAACGCCAGCTTCGTCATGAACCGCAAGACGCAAAGCGCGATCCGCAAGTTCAAGGACGCCGACGGCAACTACCTCTGGCATCCGCCGGCAGGTGCCGGCCAGGCGGCCTCGCTGATGGGCTTCGCGATCGCCGAGGCCGAGGACATGCCCGATGTTGCGGCCAACGCGCTGGCGATCGCCTTCGGCGACTTCCGCGCCGGCTATCTCGTGGTCGACCGCGCCGGGGTGCGGATCCTGCGCGACCCCTATTCCGCCAAGCCCTACGTGCTCTTCTACACGACCAAGCGCGTCGGCGGCGGGGTGCAGAATTTTGAGGCCATCAAGCTGGTCAAGTTCGCGGCGTCGTAAGGAGCCGACGATGCCGCGACGCCCCGGGCTGTGACACCGCGGCATTAACCTCCGTCATGCCGGACTTGATCCGGCATCCAGCGGCGCCGCGTCTGCGGCGCGGAAGAGTCTTCCGCGCTCAAGGACTTGAGCGCGCTGGACCCCGGCTCGGAGGCCGGGGTGACGGGGTGCGGTGGAGGCCATGGGGTGGATGCCGCGGGTGGATGCCGTGGGGTGCGGTGGACGCCGTGAATGCCTGGATGCCGTTACCGCATCGCCCGGCTTCAATCTCGAAAGCGTGGCGCTCGTCGTCTCCTGGTTCGGCACCGATCTCAGAGCCGGTGAATGCCGGATCGTGCCGGGCGTCGAGGTGAGGTCGCGCAGCGACGAGAGCAGCACCTGGTCCGTTTCCGGAATGTCGCGCTCCGAAGCCCATCTCGTCAGCACCATCGACGGCGGCCCGGCCTATGGCGGCACGCCCGACGATGCCGGCGTGGTGGCGGCGATCGCCGACCTCAAGGCCCGCGGGCTGCAGGTGTTCCTCTATCCCTTCGTGATGATGGACATCCCTCCCGGGAACGGACTGGCCGACCCCTATGGAGGCGCCGAACAGGCGCCCTATCCCTGGCGCGGGCGGATCACCGGCCATCCGGCCGCGGGCCAGCCGGGGGCGGCCGATGGAACCGCGGCGGCAAGGGCGCAGGTTTCGGCGTTTGCCGGGGCAGCCGAGGCGGACGACTTCACCCGCGACGGAAGCCGGGTCAGCTATCACGGTAGCGACGAGGGCTATCGCCGGCTGGTGCTGCACTATGCCCATCTCGCCAAGGCTGCGGGCGGTGTCGACGGCTTCATCATCGGCTCGGAACTGCGCGGGTTGACCCAGCTTCGCGACAACACTGGCGCCTTTCCATTCGTCGATGAACTGGTGCAGCTGGCCACGGACGTCAGGGGAATCGTCGGGCCGGCGGTGACGCTCACCTACGGCGCCGACTGGAGCGAGTATTTCGGCTACCAACCGGCGGACGGATCCGGCGATGTGCACTTCCATCTCGATCCGCTGTGGGCCAGTGCCGCGATCGACGCGGTCGGCATCGACAACTACATGCCGCTCGCCGACTGGCGCGACGACGATCTCGACAGCGAGCAGCCGGACGGTTTCCGCACCGCCGACGATCTTGCGCGCATGAAGGCGAACATCGCCGGCGGCGAAGGCTTCGACTGGTACTACGCCAGCGCGGCGGACCGGAGCGCGAGGTTGCGCACGCCGATCACCGACGGGCTGACGAACAAGCCCTGGGTCTTCCGCTACAAGGACCTCGAAAGCTGGTGGGCCAATCCGCACCACGAGCGCACGGGCGGCAGCGAGCATGCAAACCCGACGGCCTGGGTGCCCGGCTCGAAGCCGATCTGGTTAACCGAACTCGGCTGCCCGGCGATCGACAAGGGCGCGAACCAGCCGAACGTGTTCGTCGACCCGAAATCGGTCGAGAGCGCGGTGCCGTATTTTTCCAGCCGCGCGCGTGACGACGCCATGCAGAGGCGCTTTCTCGAGGCGCATTACGACTGGTGGGAGCGTCCGGGCGCGACGGCGGGCATGGTCGATCCGGCCCGGATCTTCGCCTGGACCTGGGATGCGCGGCCGTTTCCGGCTTTTCCCGCGGACCTTTCGATCTGGAGCGATGGCGGCAACTGGCGCACCGGCCACTGGCTGAACGGGCGCCTCGGCGCCGGAACGCTGGCCGATGTCATCGCCGCCATTCTCGACGATCACGGGTTCTCCGACTACGACGTGTCGGAGGTGAGCGGCGACCTGACCGGCTATGCGCAGGGCGACGTCACCTCGGCGCGCCATCTCATCGAACCGCTGATCGCCGCCTTCCAGATCGACGTTATCGAGGAGGGCGGCAAGCTGCGCTTCCGTTCGCGGGCCCGCGCAAGCTTGCCGCCGCGCAACGTTGAGGTGCTGGCCGACATCGAAGGCGAGCCGTTGTGGCAGGAACATCGCGGCCATGACAGCGACCATGCATCGGAAGCGGTCGTCACCTTTTACAATCCGGCTCTCGACTACGAGCAGGCGAGTGTGCGCTCGCGGCGGCTGAGCGTCGGCAGCGACCGGGTCCTGCGTTGCGACCTGCAGGCCGCGCTGCCGGAGGAGGCGGCGCTGATGGCGGCGGAAAGCCTGCTGCGCGATCACTGGATCTCACGTCGCTCGCTCACCTTTCACCTGCCACCGAACGACCGCGCGACCGCGCCCGGCGACGTGCTGCGGCTGGATGACGGTCCGGGCGGCAACTTCCTGGTGACCCGCATCGCCGACGGCGCCGCCCGGCGGGTCGAGGCGCGGGAATTCGTGGCCACCGGCGGCGCACCGTCGCTGACTGACGGGCCGGCAAGGGGCGGTGAGGGCAGCGCGTCCGACCTGTTCGCGCCGGTCGTCCATCTGATGGACCTTGCGCGATACGAGGCTGGCGCGGCCACCGATTTCGCCCGGATCGGCGTGATGTCGCGACCGTGGAAGCGGGTTCACGTCTCGTCATCGGCGGAGAGCGAGGATTACCGTGCACGCCAGGTGCTGGAACGCCCGGCGCGCATCGGCACGCTGACGGCGGCGCTTCAGTCGGGCCCCAGCGGAAGGTTCGATGGCGGCAACGCCGTGGAGCTGGATCTGCCCTATGGCAGCCTCGCCTCCGCATCCCGGCAAGCGGTGCTGAACGGTCGCAACCGCATTGCGGTGAGGGCGGCGAACGGCGCCTGGGAAATCATCGGCTTCCGGAACGCGGAGGAAAGCGCGCCGCATCACTGGCAGCTGACCGGTCTGCTGCGCGGGCTCGCGGGGACGGAGGATGCGTTGCTGGCCGGTGCTTCCGCCGGCGCGCCGGCGGTGGTGCTCGACGCGGCGGTCAAGCCGCTCGGCATCACCGAGGCGGAGGCCGGGCTGACGTTCAACTGGATGGTCGAGCAGGCGGGTGGTCGTGCCGGTGCGGTGACGCCGATCGCCTTTTCCGGCGGCCTTCGGGCGGAGACCCCGCTCGCGCCGGTGCATCCGAGCGCCAGGCGGCAGGCCGGGGGCGACATGGAGATCCGCTGGATCCGTCGCGGCCGTATCGATGCCGACAGCTGGGAGGGCCTTGAAGTACCGCTCGACGAGCCGGAAGAGCGCTACCTGCTCGAGATCCTCGATGCCGGTGCGACGGTGCGCCGCGTCGAAGTGACAGCGCCGTCCTGGACTTATCCGGCGGCCGACGAAATCGCCGATTTCGGCTCGGTTCAGCAGGCATTGTCGGTCCGCATCCGCCAGATCGGGCGAAAGGTGGCGCTCGGTCTTCCCACCGCAGCGGTGTTGACACTCTAGCAAGAAGAAGGGAAAGACGATGGATGAAGTGAAAACATGGTACCAGTCGCGTGCCGTCTGGGGTGCATTGGTGGCGATCTTCGCCGCGGCACTGCAGCTTGCCGGCATCGAGTTCGGTGCCTCCGAACGTCAGGACCTGGTCGAGGCCGGGGTGACGATCGCAGGCGCCATCGGCGGCATCCTGGCCCTCGTCGGACGGCTCGGAGCGCGCGCGAGAATTGCCCCGGCGGATGCCGCTGGCGACGGTGCGGACTGATTGCCACAGGCAATTGATCCCCATTCATTTGCCATTCAGGCGCCTTCGGGTACATATTCGCCCCAAGTTGAGTTTTGCTTGCTGGAAGTGGAAATTATGGCAGCATCCCTGATCCTTGCGACACTGACCGCCGGCATGGTTGGTCTGACGCCGCCGTCGATCGAACGACAGAGCGATGTGCTGCTGGTGGGGGAAGATTGCGGCGATGCCGCAGCCCGGGTCATCGCCGATACCGGCGGACAACTGCTTTCCGCCCAGCCTGCCCCGAATGGCAAGGCCTGCATCATTACGGTTCTCGTACAGGGCAAGGGCAACGAACGGCCGCGTCGGGTAAGGGTGAAGGTGCCGATCTGATCCGATGCGGCGCCCGGTTCCGGGCGCGCGTTGGACGGAGCGAAACAGGATTTTGAGGCGGTAAATGCGCATTCTCGTAGTTGAAGACGACGTCAATCTTAACCGGCAACTGACCGAGGCATTGAAAGAGGCCGGCTATGTCGTCGACCAGGCCTATGACGGCGAAGAAGGGCATTATCTCGGCGATTCCGAGCCCTATGACGCGGTGATCCTCGATATCGGCCTGCCCGAGATGGACGGTATCACCGTGCTCGAGAAGTGGCGTGCCGCCAGCAAGATCATGCCGGTGCTGATCCTGACCGCCCGCGACCGCTGGAGCGACAAGGTGGCGGGAATCGATGCGGGCGCCGACGACTACGTGACCAAGCCCTTCCATGTCGAGGAAGTGCTGGCGCGCATCCGCGCGCTCATCCGCCGTGCCGCCGGTCATGCATCTTCGGAGATCGTTTGCGGCCCCGTTCGCCTCGACACCAAGAGCTCCAAGGCCACCGTCAACGGCAACCAGCTGAAGCTGACGTCGCACGAATACCGGCTGCTTTCCTACCTGATGCACCACATGGGCGAGGTCGTTTCGCGCACGGAACTCGTCGAGCACCTCTACGACCAGGATTTCGATCGCGACTCCAATACCATCGAGGTTTTCGTCGGTCGTCTGCGCAAGAAGATGGGCGTCGATCTGATCGAGACGGTGCGCGGCCTGGGCTACCGCATGCAAGCGCCCGCAAATGCGCGCTAGGTCGCTCACTGCCCGCGTCCTTGTCCTGACCACGCTGTGGTCCGCAGCCGCGCTGGTGGCCATCGCGGTGGTCATTTCCACCCTCTATCGTGAAAGCGCCGAGCGCGGGTTCCAGGACCTGCTGCGGGCCCAGCTCTACAACGTGGTCAACTCGGTCTCGGTCAGCGAGGAGGGCGCCCTGGCCGGCACGCCCGAACTCGGCGACCTCCGGTTCTCGCAGCCGCGCACCGGCTGGTACTGGATCATCGAGCCGCTCGGAACCTTTTCCACTCCGGCGCTGTCCTCCTCGTCGCTCGGCAGCTTCAACCTGGCGGTTCCCTCGGTGATCGAGGTGCCGTTCGACCGCAACTACGAGCGCTTCTATGTCAGCAATGACGAGGCAGGAAACGCCATCCAGATTGCCGAGACGGAAGTCGTGCTCGATCAGGATGGCCGTGCGGCGCGCTTCCGCGTCACCGGCAATCTCAATGTCGTCGAGGGCGACATCCGCGGGTTCTCCCGCAGTCTCTATATCGCGCTGGCGGTCTTTGGCGTCGGAAGTCTGGTCATCAATGCGCTCGCCATTCTCTACGGCCTGAAGCCGCTCGATCAGGCGCGCATTGCGCTTGGCCAGGTGCGCGCCGGCGAAAGCGAACGGTTGCAGGGCGAATTCCCGCGTGAGATCCAGCCGCTTGCCAGCGAGATCAACGCCCTGATCGACAGCAACCGCCGCATCGTCGAACGGGCGCGCATGCAGGTCGGCAATCTCGCGCATTCGCTGAAAACGCCGATCGCCGTGCTGCTGAACGAATCGCGGGTGCTCGACGACCAGCATGGCGGACTGGTGCGCAATCAGGCCGAAACGATGCAGGCGCAGGTTCAGTCCTATCTCAATCGTGCCCGCATCGCCGCCCAGCGTGAATCGGTGCTGGCACGCACCGATGCCGAGCCGGTGCTGGAACGGCTGGTGCGGGTCATGCGACGCCTCAACAGCGACAAGGAATTCTCGCTCAGCGTCTCGCCCAACCTGGCGCTGGCGATGGAGCAGCAGGACGTCGAGGAGACGGTGGGCAACCTGCTTGAAAACGCCGCCCGCCATGCCGACCGGCAGATCTGGGTTTCAGCGGTCACGGCCCCGGCAAGCACCAAGGGCGGGGATCCGGCCCGCCGCTCCTGGATCGAGCTCGTCGTCGAGGATGACGGGCCGGGGCTGGAGCCGGACCAGATCCGCGAGGCGATGAAGCGCGGTCGCCGGCTGGACGAGAGCAAGCCCGGCACCGGGCTCGGCCTTTCGATCGTGCGCGAGATAACTTCGGAATATCACGGCGCCTTCGATCTTTCCCGTGGCCATGCCGGCGGTTTGAAGGCAAGATTGGTGCTGCCCGCCGTGACAAAGGAGGTTGTCTGAAGGCAGGGACGTTGCAAATTCTTGAGAGTGGTCATAATGATGACACGACAGGGCCGCAGTGGATCGAGGACTATTCTGTTGATTGATTTCTCCGGCAATATCTGGTTGGATTTCATGAATTTTCCTGCTCGGCGCCTCATCGTTCCCGCCTGTATTTCGACGCTCGCACTCGCGGGCTGTACCACGACCGGCGGCTCTTCTTCGGGCAGCTTCCTGTCGTCCGGCTCCAAGCCGGGTTCGACCCCCTATATTTCGGCCCTGCAGGGCGGCATCGTCAGCCGCAGCGGCATTTCGATGAGTTCGGGCGACCGGCAGCGTGCTCTCGAGGCGGAATATCGCGCACTTGAGGCAGCGCCCGGCGGGCAACCGGTGGCCTGGAGCGGCCGCGGCGTCAGCGGCGAAGTCGTCGCCGCCGCACCTTATCAGGTGGGCTCGCAGAACTGCCGCCAGTACACCCATACGCTGAACGCCCATGGCAAGGAGACCAAGGCGCGCGGTGCGGCCTGCCGCAATGCCGATGGCAGCTGGACCCCTTTGATATAGCGCAAGGACGCCGCCCTGGAATCGCGGCACTGAAGAGCTCGAATTGCGGCGAAACGCCTCAAAAGAACGTGATTGCCGGTTTGACGATTGGAAAGCCGGCCGGGTTAAAGTATTCGAGCCAATATGCTGTTTTGGATTCTTGTTGCCATCTTGACCGCGGTTGTGGCCGTCGTCCTTCTCCACCCCCTGGTGCGCGGTGCCGCGGCACTGTCGGCGCAACGCACCGGCGAGGCCGCCGTCTACCGCGACCAGTTGCAGGAACTTGACCGGGACCGCTCGGAAGGCCTGATTACAGCCGAAGAGGCCGAGTATGCCCGCGCCGAGATCGGCCGCCGGCTTCTGGCCGTGTCGGGAGGGGCAGAGGAGGGCGCGAAGGCCGGCGGGCGGACCCGTCGCGGCCGTCTTGCCGAGGTTCTGGTCCTGGTCCTCATCCCGGCGATCGGCTTGTCCTTCTATCTCAGGACCGGCAGCCCCGAACTGTCCGATCAGCCGCTGGCCGCGCGTCTCGCCGAGCCCGGCAACGACATCTCGATCCTCGTCGCCAAGGTGGAAAAGCATCTCGCCGAGTACCCCGGCGATGGCAAGGGCTGGGAACTGCTGGCGCCGATCTACATGCGCTCCATGCGGCTGGACGACGCCGAGGCTGCCTATCGCAATGCGCTTCGCCTGCTCGGCCCTTCGCCGGAGCGTTATTCCGGATTGGCGGAAACCCTGCTGCTGGCCGCCGATGGCATCGTCACCGAAGACGCCCGCGTCGCCTTCGAGGAGGCGGTCAAGCTCGACGGCAACAATCCGCGCGCCCGCTTCTATCTGGCGGTGGCGATGGAGCAGGGCGGCGACAAGGCCAAGGCGCTCGCGGCATTCCAGGATCTGGCCGCGGCATCGCCGGCGGGCGCGCCCTGGCTGCCGCTGGTCAACGAGCACATCACCAGGAACGGCGGGACGCCGGGCGAAACGGCCGGCGCGGCTGCGCCGGGTAATCAGGCGCAAGACAATCAGACGACGGGCAATCAGGCACTCGGCAACCCGACGGCGGACGACATGGCCGCTGCCGAGGCCATGAGCACAGGCGACCGCGAGCAGATGATCGCCGGCATGGTCGACAGCCTCGATGCCAAACTCAAGGAAGATCCGAACAATTTCGAAGGGTGGATGCGGCTTGTGCGTTCCTACGCCGTGCTGAACCGCAAGGAGCAAGCCGAAGAGGCGCTGCGTCGCGGGCTGGCAGCCTTCCCGGCAGACGGAGAGCAGGGGCAGCAGCTCCTCGGCCTCGGCCGGGAACTGGGTCTCGCCACCGAAGGAGTGCAGAAATGACGCGCAAGCAGAAACGCCTCGCCATCATCGGCGGCGGAATGACATTCATCATCGCGGCGGCGCTGCTCGTCATGTTTGCCTTCAGCCAATCCGTGGCCTATTTCTATGTGCCGGGCGATCTGACCAAGGCCGACGTCCAGCCGGGTACGCGCATTCGTCTCGGCGGTCTCGTGGAGGCCGGATCGGTCAAGCGCGGCGAGGGCTCGACCGTGACATTCACGGTGACCGACACGATCGGCCAGGTCCCGGTGACCTATACCGGCATCCTGCCCGACCTCTTCCGCGAAGGCCAGGGCGTCGTCGCCGAGGGAGCGTTTGCCGCCGGCAATCCGGTCTTTGTCGCCGACACCGTGCTCGCCAAGCATGACGAGACCTACATGCCGAAGGATGTCGCGGACCGTCTCAAGGAGCAGGGCGTCGAACTCAGCGGCAAGGAAACCATTAAATGATCGTCGAACTCGGTCACTACTCGCTGGTTCTGGCTCTGGCGGTTTCCGTCATCCTCTCGATCATACCGCTCTATGGTACCTATCGCCGCGATCCTTCGCTGATGGCTCTGGCGGCATCCGGTTCGATGATGCTGTTCGTGCTGGTCGCCATTTCGTTCACGGCGCTGACCTATGCCTACGTGGTCTCGGATTTCTCGGTCGCCAATGTCTGGGCGAACTCGCATTCGCTGATGCCGATGATCTACAAGCTGTCCGGCGTCTGGGGCAACCACGAAGGGTCGATGATGCTGTGGCTGTTGATCCTCGTGTTCTTCAGCGCGCTGGTGGCGCTTTTCGGCCGCAACCTGCCGGATACGCTGAAGGCCAATGTTCTGGTGGTCCAGGCATGGATATCGACCGCGTTCACGCTGTTCATCCTGCTGACGTCCAATCCGTTCACGCGGCTGGTACCGGCGCCGGGCGAGGGCAAGGATCTCAATCCGGTGCTGCAGGACATCGGTCTCGCGATCCACCCGCCGCTGCTCTATCTCGGCTATGTCGGCTTCTCCGTTTCCTTCTCCTTCGCGGTCGCGGCGCTGATCGACGGCCGCACCGACGCGGCCTGGGCGCGCTGGGTCAGGCCGTGGACGCTTGCCGCCTGGACGTTTCTTACCGCCGGGATCTCCATGGGCTCCTACTGGGCCTATTACGAACTCGGCTGGGGCGGCTGGTGGTTCTGGGATCCGGTCGAGAACGCCTCCTTCATGCCGTGGCTTGCGGGCACGGCGCTGCTGCATTCGGCGCTGGTCATGGAGAAGCGCGAGGCGCTGAAGATCTGGACCGTGCTGCTCGCCATCCTGACGTTCTCGCTGTCGCTGCTCGGCACCTTCCTGGTGCGCTCCGGCGTGCTGACCTCGGTCCACGCCTTTGCCACCGACCCGAGCCGCGGCATCTTCATTCTGGCGATCCTGATGTTCTTCATCGGGGGCTCGCTGGCGCTCTTCGCCCTTCGCGCCCCTGCGCTCAACGCCGGTGGCCTGTTCGCGCCGATTTCGCGCGAAGGCTCGCTGGTGCTCAACAACCTGATTCTGACGGTGGCGACGGCGACCGTGCTGATCGGCACGCTCTATCCGCTGCTGCTCGAAACGCTGACCGGTGAAAAGATCTCCGTAGGCGCGCCCTTCTTCAACCTCACCTTCGGCCTGCTGATGGTGCCGCTGCTGGTCTCCGTGCCGTTCGGTCCGCTGCTGGCCTGGAAGCGCGGCGACCTGCTCGGCGCGCTGCAGCGGCTCTACGTCGCCGCCGGTCTTTCCCTGCTGGTTGCGATCGCGCTTTACTACCGGCAGAACGGCGGTCCCGTTCTGGTCGTCTTCGGAATTGCCATGGGCTTGTTCCTGATCTTCGGAGCGATTGTCGACCTCTGGGGCAGGGCGGGGATCGGCAAGGTCGCCGCTTCGGTCGCCTGGCGCCGTTTCGTCGGCCTGCCGCGTTCGGCGTTCGGCACCGCGCTGGCGCACATGGGGCTTGGCATTACCGTTCTCGGCGTCGTGATGGTCACCACCTTCGAGACCGAGCATGTGCTCGAGATGAAGCCCGGCATGACCGCCGAATCCGGCGGCTACACCCTGCTGTTCGACGGCCTGCGCGAGGCGAAGGGGCCGAACTTCACCGAAGAGCGCGGCCACTTCACCATCAGCCGCGGTGGCGTCGCGGTTGCCGATGTCTGGTCGTCGAAGCGGATCTATGTCGCACAGCGCATGCCGACGACCGAGGCCGGCATCCTGACCTTCGGCTTGAGCCAGCTCTACGTATCGCTGGGCGACCCGATGGCCGACGGCGGCATCGTCGTGCGGATCTGGTGGAAGCCCTATATCCTCTGCATCTGGGGCGGAACGCTGTTCATGATGGCCGGCGGCTTCGTGTCGCTGAGTGACCGGCGCCTGCGCGTCGGTGCGCCGCGCCGCAAGAACAAGGCGATCCCGCAGCCGGCAATGGAGGCAGCAAATGATTCGTAGACTGTTGCTTGCCACCGCGTTCGTGCTGTCTGCCGCGTCGGCCTTTGCGGTCAATCCCGACGAGGTCCTGCCCGATCCCGCGCTCGAGGCGCGGGCGCGGGGACTTTCGGCGCAGCTTCGGTGCATGGTCTGCCAGAACCAGTCGATCGACGATTCCAATGCCGAGCTCGCGCGTGACCTGCGGCTTCTGGTGCGCGAACGCATCAGCAGCGGCGATACCGATGACGAGGTGATTGCCTACGTCGTTTCGCGCTACGGCGAATTCGTGCTGCTGAAGCCGCGCTGGAGTGCGCAGACCTATCTGCTGTGGGGCGCACCCGCAGTCCTGCTCGCCATCGGCGGCGTGACGCTCGTGGCCAACGGCCGCCGCCGCAAGGTGCGCACGGCGACCAAGCTCAGCGCCGAGGAACAGGCCCGCCTCGATCAGCTTCTCAAGGAGTAATCCTGCATTTCCAGAGGTTTGGCGGAAAAGGGGGCAAACATTACCAATTTTTCATCCGCCAGACAGATGCCAGTAATGTGAACGTACCTATATCTCTGCCATCAACTGCTCAAGGCCGGTATCCGGCAAATCAGTCAAAGCAAGAGAAGGTAGTCAACATGGCAAAGAAGTTTTCTGGACGTCCATCGCTCAAGACCGTTCTGCAGTCGTCTGCAGTCGCCGGTATGGCTGCGGTGATGCTGGCGACAGGAGTTCCGGCATTTGTTGCCCAGTCCCACGCCGAGGCGGTACGTGTTGATGCGCCGCAGGTTGCAAGTTTCGCCAACGTGGTCGACGCGGTATCGCCAGCCGTTGTTTCGGTTCGGGTACAGTCCGACGCCCAGCAGGTCGCTTCCGATGACGGCAACACGTTCGGCTTTGGCGGTCGCGGTTTCGACGACCTGCCGGACGATCACCCGCTGAAGCGTTTCTTCCGTGAGTTCGGCGGCCCGAGGGGCGACGATCGCGCCGAGCGCGGCCCCAAGCGCGACCGCGGTCCGCAGGGCAAGGGCCCGATGCGCCCCACCTCCCAGGGTTCCGGCTTCTTCATCTCTGAAGACGGCTATATCGTCACCAACAACCACGTCGTCGCAGACGGCAGTGCCTTCACCATCGTCATGAACGACGGCAAGGAGCTTGATGCCAAGCTGGTCGGCAAGGATCCCCGTACCGATCTGGCCGTGCTGAAGGTCGATGACAATCAGAAGTTCACCTATGTCGAATTCGCCGATGACAACAATATCCGCGTCGGTGACTGGGTCGTTGCCGTCGGCAACCCCTTCGGCCTCGGTGGCACTGTAACCGCCGGTATCGTTTCGGCCCGTGGCCGCGACATCGGCTCCGGTCCGTATGACGACTACATCCAGGTGGATGCGGCCGTGAACCGCGGCAACTCCGGTGGTCCGACCTTCAACCTCAATGGCGAAGTCGTCGGCATCAACACCGCGATCTTCTCGCCGTCGGGTGGCAACGTCGGTATTGCCTTTGCTATCCCGGCATCGACCGCCAAGGGTGTGGTCGCCGACCTGATCAAGGACGGCAAGGTCGAGCGCGGCTGGCTCGGCGTGCAGATCCAGCCGGTGACCAAGGACATCGCCGAATCGCTCGGTCTGTCCGAGGCCAGCGGTGCGCTTGTTGCAGCCCCGCAGGAAAACTCCCCGGGCCAGAAGGCCGGCATCAAGGAAGGTGACGTGGTCACCGCGGTCAACGGCGAAACCGTCAAGGATCCGCGCGACCTCGCCAAGCGTATCGCAACCTTTGCGCCGGGCACCAAGGTTGACGTTTCGGTCTGGCGTGACGGCAAGTTGCGCGACATCGCAGTGACCCTCGGCGAGCTTCCCGTCGATCAGAAGCAGGCCACGAACCGCGGCGACAACGGTGCTCCGTCGAGCGAGCAGGCGCTTGCCGAACTCGGCATCAACGTCGTGCCCGCCGAAGACGGCAAGGGCGTGACCATCGTTGCGGTCGATCCCGACTCCGAGGCCGCCGACAAGGGCGTGCGCGAAGGCGAGAAGATCACCTCGGTCAACAACAAGTCCGTCTCTTCGGCCGACGACATCCTTGAGGTCATGAAGCAGGCCGGCAAGGATGGCCGCAAGAAGGCTCTGTTCCAGATCGAATCCGAGAACGGCAGCCGTTTCGTTGCCCTGCCGATCGATCAGGGCTGATGCCTGCCTGAAAGGTGACAGGAATGGGGGTGCCGTGCGGTCCGTGCGGCACCCTTTCTTTTGGGAATGGAAGGATCGCGCGATGAGTTTAGAGAACGCACATGAGGGCGAAACGCGGGATTCCGGTTGTGCGGCCACGGCCACCGGCGATATGGTTCCTCATATGAAGATTCTGGTGATCGAAGATGACATCGAGGCCGCGGCCTATCTGATCAAGGCGTTCAGAGAGGCCGGGATCGTTGCCGATCATGCGAGCGACGGCGAGAGCGGCTTGTTCATGGGCACCGAGAACGACTACGACGTCATGGTCATCGACCGGATGCTGCCGCGCCGCGACGGGCTGTCCGTCATCGCGGAACTGCGCCGCCGCGGCATCCATACGCCGGTGCTGATCCTGTCGGCGCTCGGCCAGGTCGACGACCGCGTGACCGGCCTGCGGGCCGGCGGCGACGACTACCTGCCCAAGCCCTATGCCTTCAGCGAATTGCTGGCGCGTGTCGAGGTGCTCGGCCGGCGCAAGGGCACGCCCGAGCAGGACATGGTCTACCGCGTTGGTGACCTGGAACTCGACCGGCTTTCGCACGAGGTGCGGCGCAACGGGAAGGAAATCCTTCTCCAGCCGCGCGAATTCCGCCTGCTCGAATATCTGATGAAGAATGCCGGACAGGTGGTGACCCGCACGATGCTGCTGGAACATGTCTGGGACTATCACTTCGATCCGCAGACCAACGTGATCGACGTGCATGTGTCGCGGTTGCGCTCGAAGATCGAGAAGGATTTCGACAAGCCGCTGCTGAAGACCATCCGCGGTGCCGGCTACATGATCAAGGACGAGGGGTAGCCCCTGTCCATGACAAGGTTCAGCGTTCTCCTGAAATCGACCGCCGTACGGCTCTCGGCGCTTTACATCATCCTGTGCGCGCTGTGCGCCGCGGTGCTGGTGATCTACGTCACGGCGCTGTCGGAGCGCCTGCTGAACCAGCAGACCCGCGAGGCATTGCAGCAGGAAGTCACCGCCGTGCAGAGCGCCTACGATCGCGGCGGCATGAACCGGCTGCTGCGTGTCATGGAGCGGCAGGCCCGCCAGCCGGGCGCCAATCTCTACGTGATCGCGGGGCCGGCCGGCGATATTCTGGCGGGCAATGCCGCTTCCGTGCAGCCGGGTGTGCTCGATAACGAGGGCTGGACCGACTATCCCTTCCGCTACGAGCGCTATTCGGACACCGGTTCGAACACCGAGCATTACGCCGTCGCGCATGTTTTCTATCTCGATAACGGCCTGCGCCTGATGATCGGCCGCGACCTCGGCGAGCCGGAAAAGCTGCGCGTACTGGTTCGCAAGGCGCTGATGGTGGCGCTGGCGATAATGGGCCTCGGAGCGCTGGTGATCTGGTTCGGGATCGGTCGCACCGCTTTGCGCCGGATCGACCGCATGACCGATGCCAGCAAGAAGATCATGGCCGGCGATCTCTCGCAGCGCCTGCCGGTCGGCGGCTCGGGCGACGAGTTCGATCGCATGTCCGAATCGCTGAACGCCATGCTGGAGCGGATCGAGAAGCTGAACGAGGGACTGCGACAGGTTTCCGACAATATCGCCCACGACCTGAAGACGCCGCTGACGCGACTGCGCAACAAGGCGGCGGAGGCCATGAGCGGCAGTGAGCCGGAGGCCCGCCGAACCGCGCTGGAAGGCATCATCTCCGAATCGGACCAGCTTATCCGCACCTTCGATGCCCTGCTGATGATCTCGAGGGTAGAGGCGGGCTCGGTGGCGGCGGAAATGTCGCCGGTCGATCTCTCCGCGATCGTCACCGATAGCGTCGAACTCTACGAGCCGGTTGCCGACGAGGCAGGGCTGACGCTGACCGCGCAGATCGAGCCGGGACTGAAGGTCACCGGCAATCGCGAACTGATCGGCCAGGCGCTGTTCAACTTGATCGACAATGCGATCAAGTACGCGCCCGATCCCGACGGTGGCGGGCGGATCGTCGTCCGGCTCGACCGCCGCGACGACGGCATTGCGCTGTCGGTGGGCGACAGCGGCCCCGGCATCCCCAAGGACAAGCACGACGAAGTCATCAGGCGTTTCGTGCGCCTCGACGAGAGCCGGTCGAAACCGGGCACGGGGCTTGGCCTTTCGCTGGTCGAGGCGGTGATGGAACTGCATCACGGTCGGCTTGAACTCGGCGACGCCAGCGGCGAGAATACCGGTCTGACAGGCCTTGTCGTCACGATGATCTTCCCCGTTCAGAAGGCGTAAGGTACAGCTTGCAGTTGGATCGCGGCAGATGCGATTCCCGCTGCATGGCTCTTGAGCCGCGCGCAGACAGCATGGATGGAGGACGACGGATGACGACTGCGAAGGTGCATCGGCTGGATAAGGTGGCGGCGGAGGTCATCCGCCCCTTTAGCCAGACCGAGGTCAAATCCGTTCTCTCGGATCTGAAGGATCTCGCGAAGCGGGAGCCTGTGGTCGCCGAACTGCTTGCTTCGGAAACGCCGCTGCGCGACTTCATCGTCGCCGCGTTTTCGCTTTCTCCCCATCTTCGTGATGCCGCAGCCGTCGATCCCGGGCTTCTGGTGCGGGCGATCGCCGCACCGCTCGAGCCGCAGCTGGAAGTCCTGATCGACAACGCCCGCAACGCCTGGCGGCCCGACGACAATGGCGTGGCGCCCACCGAGGCGGAAGTGATGACACGGCTGCGCAAGGCCAAGCGCGAGGTGTCGTTCCTCGTCGCGCTTGCCGATCTCGGCCGCATCATCGACTGCCGCCAGACGACCCGCTGGCTGACGCTTTTCGCCGAGGCTGCGGTCGCTGCCGCCATCGACCATCTGTTGCTCGCCAATCACGAGTCCGGCAAGCTGGTGCTGAAGGACACCGATGCACCGAGCCGGGCGTCGGGTCTGATCGTGCTCGGCATGGGCAAGCTTGGCGCCCGCGAACTCAACTATTCGTCCGATATCGATCTGGTGGTGTTCTTCGATCTCGCGGCGCAGATCGTTCCCGATCCGCAGGACGCCGGCGAGATCTTCGGCCGCATGATGCGCCGTCTGGTGCGGGTCCTGCAGGACCGTACCGGCGACGGCTATGTCTTCCGCACCGACCTTCGCCTGCGTCCGGACCCTGGTGCGACCCCGCTCGCCATCCCGATCGAGGCGGCGATGCTCTACTACGAGGGCCGTGGCCAGAACTGGGAGCGGGCCGCCTTCATCAAGGCCCGGCCGGTCGGCGGGGATATCGCGGCCGGCGATGCGTTCCTGCGCGAACTCGTTCCCTTCGTCTTCCGCAAGTACCTGGACTACGCGGCGATCGCCGACATCCATTCGATCAAGCGACAGATCCACGTGCACAAGGGACATGGCGCGATCGCGGTCAAGGGCCACAACGTCAAGCTCGGGCGCGGGGGCATCCGCGAGATCGAGTTCTTTGCCCAGACCCAGCAACTTATCGCCGGAGGGCGGATGCCGGCATTGCGGTCGAAGGCGACCGAGGAAACGCTGCTTGCGCTGGCGAGCGCCAACTGGATCGACCAGGCGACCGCCGACGAACTGATCTCCGCCTACTGGTTCCTGCGCGATGTCGAGCACCGCATCCAGATGGTGCGCGACGAGCAGACCCACCTGCTGCCCGAGACCGAGAGCGAACTGAAACGTATCGCCTACATGCTCGGCTTTGCCGACACGTCGAGCTTTTCCGCCAGGCTCGTCGAGGTACTGAAGACGGTCGAGCGACGCTATGCCCGCCTGTTCGAGCAGGAAACCAAGCTTTCGACCGAAGGTGGCAACCTCGTCTTCACCGGACAGAACGACGATCCCGATACGCTCGAGACGCTGAAACGGCTGGGGTTCGAACGGCCCTCCGACATCGCCCGGACCATCCGGACATGGCACTACGGCCGCTACCGGGCCACGCAATCGGTCGAGGCGCGCGAGCGCCTGACGGAGCTCACCCCGGAACTGCTGCGGGTCTTTGGCGAGAGCAAGCGGGCAGACGAAGCGTTCCACCGGTTCGACAATTTCATCTCCGGCCTGCCGGCGGGCATCCAGCTGTTTTCGCTGCTCGGCAGCAATCCCGCGCTCTTGTCGCTGATCGTCAACATCATGTCATCGGCGCCGAGGCTCGCCGATATCATCGCCGCCAAGCCGCATGTTTTCGACGGAATGCTCGATCCCGGCCTGCTTTCGCAATTGCCGACGCGGGACTACCTTTCGGCGCGGCTCGATACCTTCCTCAACGGCGCCACGCATTACGAGGACATCCTCGACCGGCTGCGCATCTTTGCCTCCGAACAGCGCTTCCTGATCGGTATCAGGCTGCTGACCGGCGTCATTTCGGGAAGCATGGCGGCGCGGGCCTTCACCCA
>JAEWPB010000005.1 GCA_023399465.1 Pseudomonadota bacterium | reverse complement strand
CCGGATTATTATGCCGAGGTCGAGCGCCCGGCATCGCTGACGGTGGGCTATATCGACCGCGACGGCAAGCAGCAGACCGTGGAGGCCGATGGCCTTCTGGCAACCTGCCTTCAGCACGAGATCGACCACCTGAACGGGGTTCTGTTCATCGATCATATCTCGCGGCTGAAGCGCGACATGGTCATCCGCAAGTTTACCAAGGCCGCGAAGGCCAAGCTCTGACGCCATAGGCGTCGCGCATCGCCCGAGCGGGTCTTCAGCGACCGTCGTGGAGGCGGTCTACGCGAAGGGCTTGACGCGCGCGCCGAAAGTCCGTTCAACCCGTCCGGACCAAACAGCGACAGGAGCGAAAAATGGCGCTTCGCATCATCTTCATGGGCACCCCGGAATTCTCCGTCGCGACGTTGCGTGCGCTGGTGGATGCCGGTCACGAGATCATCGCCTGCTACAGCCAGCCGCCGCGCCCGGGCGGGCGGCGCGGCCTCGACCTGCAGAAGTCGCCGGTCCACCAGGCGGCCGAGCTTCTCGGCATCCCGGTCTTTACCCCGGTGAATTTCAAGGATCCGGAGGAGCGCGCACGCTTTCGCGCCCTTGATGCCGACGTGGCGGTGGTCGTCGCCTATGGCCTGTTGCTGCCGGAAGAGATCCTGAACGGGACGCGGCTCGGCTGCTACAACGGCCACGCCTCGCTGCTGCCGCGCTGGCGCGGTGCCGCTCCGATCCAGCGTGCGATCATGGCCGGCGACCACAAGACCGGCATGATGGTGATGAAGATGGACAAGGGGCTGGATACCGGCCCGGTGGCGCTGACCCGCGAGGTCGAGATCGGCGACACGATGACCGCAGGCGAACTGCACGACAAGTTGATGCTCGTCGGCGGCAAGGCGATGGCGGAGGCCATGGACAAGCTCGAGGCCGGCGACTTGCCGCTGACGCCGCAGCCGGCCGAAGGTGTTCTCTACGCCGCGAAGATCGACAAGGGCGAGACCCGCATCGACTTTTCCCGACCGGCCGACGAGGTCCACAACCATATCCGCGGGCTGTCGCCATTCCCGGGCGCCTGGTTCGAATTGGAGATCGGCGGCAAGCCGGAGCGGGTCAAGGTTCTGGGTTCGGAGCGCGCCGACGGTGCCGGAGAACCTGGCGAAGTCCTGACTGACGATCTGCTGATCGCCTGCGGGACCGGTGCTGTGCGGCTGGTGCGGTTGCAGAAGGCCGGCGGCAAGCCGCTGCCGGCGGGCGACTTTCTGCGCGGCACCCCTGTCGCCGCCGGTACAAGGATTGCCTGATGCCGCGTTTCCGCCTGACCATCGAGTATGAAGGTACTCCCTATGTCGGCTGGCAGCGACAGGAGAACGGCCATAGCGTTCAGGGCGCGGTCGAGGCGGCGATCCTGTCTCTCACCGGCGAGACGGTGGGCATACGCGGCGCCGGTCGTACCGACTCCGGCGTGCACGCGCTGGGGCAGGTGGCGCATGCGGACCTCACCCGAGCCTGGGCGCCTCATCAGCTTCGCAACGCCCTCAACGCCCATCTGGCAATGGCCGGCGAGAAGATCGCGATCATCGACGCCCGGGCGGTCGATGCCGGCTTCGATGCCCGGTTCTCGGCGATCCGTCGGCACTATCTCTATCGCATCATCGATCGTCCGGCGCGGCTTGCGCTCGAAGCCAATCGCGCCTGGTGGGTGCCGAAGGGCCTCGATCACGAGGCCATGCATGCGGCGGCGCAGATGCTGGTCGGCAAGCATGACTTCACCACCTTTCGCGCCACCCAGTGCCAGGCAAACAGCCCGGTGCGCACCATTGATCGTCTCGATGTCACCCGGAACGGCGACGTCATCGAACTCCGGGCATCGGCGCAGAGCTTCCTGCACAACCAGATCCGCTCGTTTACCGGCACGCTGAAGCTGGCTGGCGAAGGCAAGTGGACGCCCGAGGATGTCAGGGCGGCGCTCGAGGCACGCGATCGCAAGGCCTGCGGGCCGGTCGCACCCCCGGAAGGGCTCTATTTCACGCAGGTCGATTATCCCGAGTGAGTTCCCGTCGGGCCGGCAGTGAGCCCGGTCTTGCCAAGCCTCCCATTGGCCGGTTGCCATCGACCAATGGGACTGCTTCCTTGGCTCCGCCAAGGAGCGTATGCTCATCGATTGCGGACGTCTTCCCTGTCCGCGCTGTGTCTCGTCAAATTCGAGGGATGGCAGGGAACAAGGAGATCCTGTTCCGCACCGGGAATTGCCGAACGAAAGGCGTGAAGCGGATTTAGGCCGTCATGCCCACTACGACGGGGCCAAAGCGCGCAGGAGCGCTTGGACAGGGGAGGGACGGTTCCCGCATTTGCTGCCTGGAATACTTGAGGCAATCCCGCAAAGATTGGATGTGATGCCATGACACTTAAGATGTTCGGCGCCGTCGCAGCCACGGCGCTTGCTCTGTTCGCGACCGCGGCCAAGGCAGATAACCCGAGCTACACCATCTGGGCGGACCTCTGGTACTACTGGCCCGAACCGACCGACAAGACCCTCGCCAATCGGAACGCGGAAGCGGACTGTTATCCCCAGTACCGGCACCAGACACCAGCCAAGGGCAAGACGGCCTCGACTAGGCATCCGTACGTGTGCAAGTAGCGGAGCAGGGATCCGCTCAGGGCGGATAGACGCCGAGGAACCGCTGCAGCGCTTCCGACAGCGGGATTGCCGGCGCCAGCAGGCCGATGATCAATGCGGCATTGCGAACGGGCTGCGGACCGCAGACCACGCGGAAGACGCGCGTCAACGCGATGATCAGCAGGGTGATCAGCACGAACCACAGCGGGGCCAGCAACGGCTCGGCATGGGGAAACACCAGGATCAGCGCCACCAGTGCGCCGAGCGCATAGGTGAAGGGCACCAGGATCCAGTTGGCGACGGTGACGATCGCCGAATAGCGGGGCCCGAGCCCGGTCGCCAGCGCGATCAGGCCGACGACCAGCAATGGCACGAGCCAGCTTATCACCTCGATCAGCCCAAGGCGCAGGAAGAAGGAAAAACCGGTGGCCGTGCCCTGGGGCATCTTCGCCAGGAAGATCCGCTGCCACCAGATCCAGGAAATGATGGTCGGCGGCAGGCACCAAACGATCGCCCAGAACGATCGCAACATGCCGCGATCGGAGAGATCCAGATATCGCAGGCCATGTGGGTTCACCCTGGTGAGCAGCCACAGGCCTGTCAGGTAATACTGGACCTCCTTAAGCGAGGGCATGTCCGAACCATCGCTCGATGAAGGTTTCGTAGATCCGGGTCAACGTCTCGAGGTCGGCCACGGCCACGCGCTCGTCAACCATGTGCATCGTCTGTCCGACAAGGCCGAACTCCACGACCGGGCAATAGTTCTTGATGAAGCGGGCATCCGAGGTGCCGCCTGTGGTGGAAAGCTTCGGAACCCTGCCGGTAACGGCCTCGACGGCTCCCGACAGCGAATCGATCAGCTCGTTGTTGCGGGTCAGGAAGACCTGGCTCGGATTTTCCGACCAGGTGAGCTCGAAGCGGACCGGGTCGCGGCCGGGCCGCAGCGTCGGGCTGCGGGCTGCGCGTTCGAGGCGCGCGACGATCTCTGCCTTCAGCGTATCGGCCGTCCAGGTGTCGTTGAAACGGATGTTGAAGCTCGCGGTCGCCCGCGCCGGAATGACGTTGACCGCCGTATTGCCGACATCGATGGTGGTCACCTCCATGTTGGACGGCTGGAAATCATCGGTGCCGTTGTCGAAAGGCGGATCCATCAGCGCCTGCGTTAGCTGCAGCACGCCGCGAACAGGATTGTCGGCAAGGTGCGGGTAGGCGGCATGGCCCTGGACGCCGAGAACGGTGATCTTGCCGGAGACGGAGCCGCGCCGGCCGATCTTGATCATGTCGCCGAGCACCTCCGGGTTGGTCGGTTCACCGACCAGACAGGCGTCCCAGCGCTCGCCCTTTTCCGCGGCCCATTGCAGGAGCTTGACGGTACCGTTGACAGCGGGGCCTTCCTCGTCGCCGGTGATCAGCAGCGATACCGAGCCCTTCGGCGCACCGTGGCGGGCGACATGGCGGGCAAGCGCGGCGACGAAGCAGGCAATGCCACCCTTCATGTCGACGGCGCCGCGTCCGAACAGCTCGCCGCCGGCGATTTCCGCGGCGAAGGGCGGATGGCTCCAGGACGCCTCGTCACCGACCGGCACCACGTCGGTATGGCCGGCAAACATCAGGTGCGGTCCCTCATTGCCGAGACGGGCATAGAGGTTCTCGATGTCGGGCGTGCCCTCTTCCCGGGATACGATCCGGTCGACCTTGAAGCCAAGCGGCAGCAGCATCGCTTCAAGCGCAGTCAGGGCTCCGCCTTCAGCGGGGGTGACCGACGGGCAACGAATAAGGGTTTGGAGATTGAGAACGGGATCAGTCGCTGTCATGGGCTTGTGGTGTTCCGGCTGGATCGCAATGATTACGGGTATCACGACGAGATTTAGTGCAACGGCTGCGCAATTGGAACCGTTGGCGAGAAAGGAATTTTTGCCGGAAACAGGCGTCGGCGCAATGCCCCATCAGGACAACTAGACAGGCCAGTCGCTTTGCCCGCCATAGGCATTCGGGCCTTCGTTCGACGGCCAGAAGAACAGGGCGATCAGCATCACAATGGAAAAGGCGGGAATGAACAGGCAGATCGACAGCATGCCCGGCAGGCCGACATCGTGCAGCCTTTTGATCGTCATCATCACCGAGGCGACGATGGAAGAAACGGCGACGGCGACAAACACCGTGCCCCAGATGTCGAGCCACAGCGGGTCGTTCTGGTTGAGAACGAGCATCGCCGTGGCGAAGGATGTCACCATCAGCCAGAACCCCCAGCCGAGGATGAAGATCTGGCGGCCGACGCGTCCCGACGGGCTGAGGAACAGCCACCAAAGGTCCGGAACGCGCCGCGCCGCCGGCATTATCAGTCTCGCAGCAGTTCGTTGATGCCGGTCTTCGAGCGGGTCTTCTCGTCGACACGCTTGACGATCACCGCACAGTAGAGGCTCGGGCCCGGCTGGCCGTTGGGCATGGTCGTACCGCTCGGCAGCGAGCCGGCGACGACGACAGAGTAGGGCGGGATTTCACCGTAGGTGATCTCGCCGGTGGCGCGATCGACGATCTTGGTCGACTTGCCGAAGAACACGCCCATGCCGAGGACCGAGCCCTCGCGCACGATGCAGCCTTCGACGACTTCGGAGCGCGCGCCGATGAAGCAGTTGTCCTCGATGATCGTCGGGCCGGCCTGCATCGGTTCCAGAACGCCGCCGATGCCGACGCCGCCGGACAGATGCACGTTCTTGCCGATCTGGGCGCAGGAACCGACCGTCGCCCAGGTGTCGACCATGGTGTTTTCACCGACATAGGCGCCGAGGTTGACGAAGGACGGCATCAGGATGGCGCCGGGAGCGATGAAGGCGGAGCGGCGGACGACCGCGTTCGGGACGGCGCGGAAGCCGGCGCGTTCGAACTCGTTTGCGCTCCAGCCTTCGAATTTCGACGCAACCTTGTCCCACCAGACGGAGTCGCCCGGACCACCCTTGATGACTTCCATCGGATTGAGCCGGAACGAAAGCAGGACCGCCTTCTTCAGCCACTGATTGACTGTCCAGTTGCCATCGGCGCCGCGTTCGGCGACGCGCACCTTACCGGCATCCAGCAGGTTGAGAGCGGTTTCCACGGCGTCGCGCATTTCCCCGCGCGTCGAGGTGGTTACGGATTCGCGGTTCTCGAAAGCCGTTTCGATGCTACGCTCGAGCGTGGAAAGATCCGTGTTGCTCATGAGAATTCCTTAAACTTCGCTATCTATCGTGAGGATGGGCTTATCCGGATAAGGGAGAGCTTGGCGGGCGTCAACGTGATTCGCCGGAAAGCATGAAAGGCATGGCAAATGGCAAAAGGGAAGAATGGCAAGCTCAGGCGCAAGGACGGATCCTGGGATCCGCTGGCCAATAGCTCGATCGCCAAGCTGCGCGCCGAAGGGGTCCCGAAAACCCCGCAGTCCCTGTCGCCATCCTACCGTCTTGCTTTCGCCGACGACGATTTCCTGTGCCGCGAGGAACTGCGGCCCGTCCGCCTGCAGCTCGAACTGCTGAAGACCGAGATGATGCTGACCGAGCGCGGCATCAAGTCGACTGTGGTGATGTTCGGCGGTGCGCGCATTCCGGCACCCGGGACGGAAGCCTGGGCCGCCCGCAACGAAACCCAGAGGGCCAGCCTCGAGGCGGCATCGGTCTACTACGAGGAGGCCCGCAAGTTCGCCCGCATCACCTCGGAGCATTCCGCGCGCCACGGTTATCACGAGTATGTCATCGTCACCGGCGGCGGACCGGGCGTCATGGAGGCGGGCAACCGCGGGGCGGCGGAGGTCGGCGCGCCGTCGATCGGTCTCAACATCGTGCTGCCGCATGAGCAGGCGCCGAACGGCTATGTGACGCCGGACCTCAGCTTCAATTTCCACTACTTCGCCATCCGCAAGATGCACTTCATGGTGCGGGCCAAGGCCGTCACCGTATTTCCGGGCGGTTTCGGCACCATGGACGAGCTGTTCGAGACGCTGACGCTCATCCAGACCAAGCGCATGGAGCGGATTCCGTTGATCCTCTTCGGGGAGACGTTCTGGCGCAGGATCATCGACTTCGGTGCCCTTGCCGATTTCGGCACCATCTCGCCCGAGGACGTCGAGCTCATCCACTTCGTCGAGACGGCCGAACAGGCCTGGCAGGTCATTGCCGACCACTATGAAAAGCCGGGGATGCCGGTGCAGGAATTCCGCCCCGTGAAGTGACGGGGCGGAGAGGGGGAGAGCCCGATGGTTACGGGAACGGGCGGTTCGGCATGTCGTCGATCGAGATGACCTTGTCGCCGTTCGCGTCGATCCATTCGAACAGCTTGTTGCCGGCGGCGAGCGCTTCGGCTGCGCTGATCTGGCCGTTCTCGTCGGTATCGACGATGCGGAACAGCATGACTTCGCGCATCATGCCGCCATGGCGGCGATCCATGCGGGCCATGCGGTCGTGCGGCGGACGCTGGCGATCACGCATCATCGGGCCGTCGGGACCCTGGTCGGCCGGCCCGGCATCCTGCTGCGCCGTTGCCGAGCCATCAGGGTTGTCGCCGTCAGGCGCGGCTGCCTGGTCGTCCTGGTCATCCTCATCGTCGCTGGCGGGATTTGCCTTGTTTTTCGCGCGCTTGTCGGCCCATGCCTTCCACTGGGCTTCGCGGTACTGGCGAACTTCGCCGGGTGTCACCGTGCCGTCCTGATTGGCGTCGACGGCCGCGAACTTGTCATTGACGGCGGCAATGAACTCCTCTTCGGTGATCTTGCCGTCCTTGTTCGTATCAAACTGCTCAAGGAGCCGCACGAAGACGACCTCGCGCGGAGCGCGCATCATGCCCATTCTCATGTTCTCGGGCATGCGGGCAAAGCTGCTGCCTGCCGCGCCGAGCACAACACTCGCCGCCAGGGTGGTGAGGAGAAGCGCTTTCCTGTTCATGTCAGTTCCTTTCGTCATTCGCAGTGAACAGCCGAAAGGTAGGGCGGTAACCGGAGCTTGCCCAATAAAAGTTTGGTAATGTAGGTGAAACTTTCGTAACGCCGGATTGATGGCCGGCAACCCCTCAGCGCAACAGCGCCGAGAGGAAGTCCGTCAGATTTTCCGTGACATAGTCGATGTGGTCGTCGGCGTCGCCGTGCCGCTCCCATGCTTCGGTGAAGGTATCTTCGAGATTGCGCGGGACGAGCAGCACGGTGCGCATGCCGAGCGCCTTCGGCACCGTCAGGTTGCGCGGAAGATCCTCGAACATCGCCGCATGACGGGTATCCACGCGATTGAGGCTCATGAACTTGTCATAGG
>JAEWPB010000041.1 GCA_023399465.1 Pseudomonadota bacterium | reverse complement strand
GGCCTCGGCCTCTAATCGCTTTCGAGCTTCGCACATCAAGAAAGCCTGGCATTGAAGCCGGGCTTTTTTGCGTTTGTCCGCGCATCCCCGGGCGGTCGTACCGCGGGGCCACATATCGAAAAATGCGCAAATGTGGATAGAGCAGACTCTTGCATGTCTGCCCGCTCTCTGCCTTTTTGCATTTCTAATCTGCGGTAGACCGATTCGCGCCCGTTCCGCCTCGCCAGCCATTTGCAGCCTGGGGAATGAGCGGTGCAATTGACACCGGAGCCGCCAGCAATTTCCCAAGGAGAAGAGGGATGCCAGACTTCAAGAAGCCAGAGATCCTGGAAATGAGGCCGAAAATTACCGTCATCGGCGTTGGCGGCGGTGGCGGTAACGCGATCAACAACATGATCGCCGAAGGCCTCGAAGGCGTCGATTTCATCGCGGCCAACACCGATGCGCAGGCACTGGCGATGTCGAGCGCCGCGCGGCTGATCCAGCTTGGCGCGCAGGTGACCGAAGGACTGGGCGCCGGATCGCTTCCGGATATCGGCCGGGCGGCTGCGGAAGAATCGATCGACGAAATCATGGATCATCTCGGCGGCACGCACATGTGCTTCGTTACCGCCGGCATGGGCGGCGGCACCGGTACGGGTGCGGCACCGATCATTGCTCATGCGGCCCGCCAGGCCGGCATCCTGACCGTCGGCGTCGTGACCAAGCCGTTCAGCTTCGAAGGCTCGCGCCGCATGCGCACCGCGGAAGAGGGCATCGAGCGCCTTCGCGAGGCGGCAGATACCGTGATCGTCATCCCCAACCAGAACCTGTTCCGTGTCGCCGATGCGAAGACCACGCTTGCGGATGCCTTCGCGACCGCCGACCGCGTCCTTTACTCGGGCGTCAGCTGCATCACCGACCTGATCGTCAAGGAAGGCCTGATCAACCTCGACTTCGCCGACGTCCGTTCGGTGATGAAGGGCATGGGCCGCGCGATGATGGGTACCGGACAGGCGACCGGTGACGGCCGCGCGATGAAGGCTGCCGAAGCCGCTATCGCCAACCCGCTGATCGATGAAGTGTCGATGAAGGGCGCCAAGGGCGTGCTGGTGTCGATCTCCGGCGGTCGCGACATGACCCTGTTCGAAGTCGACGAGGCGGCAACCCGCATCCGCGAGGAAGTCTATGACGACGCTGCGATCGTCGTCGGCTCGATCTTCGATCCCGAGCTCGACGGCACGTTCCGCGTGTCCGTCGTCGCAACCGGCCTCGACGTGCCGCAGGGCGTACAGGCATCCGAACAGCCGCAGCTGCGCGTCCTCTGACGCCAGCGCCCGGACCATTACCGTTCAGGCGCCGCGTTTCCCTCGGGAAGCGCGGCGTTTTTCGTATCGGATTTCTGCCGGACAAACGAAAAGGCCGGCTGTGTCACCACAACCGGCCTTGAAATACAGGAGGACGGGCTCAGTTGCCTGCAAATGCCGTGTGCAGCAGGTTGATCTGGGCCTGTACGCCGTTCTGGTTGTCGGGAACGATCGGCGCCTCAGGAGCGCGGTAGATTTCGCGGTCGAGCAGGGCGACGCGGTTCTGCAGGCGCAGGGAGCGCTCGATCAGGTCGCGGAAGGATTCCGGCAGGTCGTTCCAGCCCGGAGCGTTGCGATCGACGTTGAAGCTGTCGAGGCGAACCTTCGTCTTTTCCGCAACGACCTGGTCGCGGCTCATCTCGCCGTTGTTGACGGCGCGCTGCAGCAGCAGCCAGGATGCCATCTGCATCAGGCGGGTGGTAAGGCGCATCGACTCGGCCGCATAGAGCACCGACGCCATGCGCGGCAGGACCTTCGAAGCGGCGCGACCGTTGCCGTCGAGATAGGCGGCGGTTTCCTCGACCAGTGCCATGCCTTCGGAATAGAGGGTCTTGAATTGCGTGGACGCGGCGGCGCGACCAGCGAAGCTGATGGTGTTCAATCCGAGTTCTGGCATCGAAAAAGTTCCCTGCTAACGCACCACAATTGTTTCAGGTGACGCTTAAGCCGGACAGCTTCCAAGCCCGCGTCTTGTGACCCTCAAGATGTGATCTTTAGCTTATTCGCGCAAGGCGTTTCTTAACAGAGGGTTAATTCCCACAGTTTTGAACGCCCGGTGCACGGGAAAAAGAGAGCCGCGAGGCGCGGCTCTAAAGGTAAAACAGGGAGAAAAATCAGAGTATTCCGCCAGATGGTGAAATTGTCTGACTCCAGAAGGTCTGGATGTTACAGGTAATATCTTATAAGGGTTAATGTTCGGTTAAGCCCGTCCCGAGCGGGGACAGGAACCGCCATTCCGAACCTTCCAATTACGATCGGAACAGGTTCTCGGCCGCGGTACGGCCAGCGGATTTTCTGGTGATCTCCGCTTCGAGGCGACCGATCTCGCGCTGCAACAGTGCGATTCGCTCCTTCAGTTCGTCGACCGACAGCAGCGACAGATCGGAACCGATCTCGTGGGCGCTGGGTTTCTTCGGGCGTTCGTCGTCGAAAAGGCTCATGTTGCACCTGCCGGGCTTCGTTGATCGCCCACGCCGTCCTCCGGTTCGGATGCCTCCGCATGGCTTGCGCGCGGATTGAGCGCCAGGCCCTCGGGGGTCGTGACCGGTCCCGTCGAGCTGGCGATGGTCGTGAACGATTCCCGGCTTCCGGTCGGGATCGGCGCACGTCTGCGGCTGCGGATGATGGCGTAGGCGGTGATCAGGATATGGGCAAACGCGGTCACAAGGAAGAGGGAGTAGGGGCCGATGGCAGACATCACGGGGCCGCCGACCGTCGGACCGATGATCGTGCCGATGCCGAAGAGGAGCAGCAGGCCGCCGGAAACCTTCACGAAATCCTCGGGCGAAGCATAGTCGTTGGCATGGGCGACGGCGATCGGATAGAGCGCATTGGCGGCGGCGCCGTAGACCGCGATCAGGACGATCAACAGGTAGACCTGGCCCGGCTGGATGACGGCGATGAGGAAGCCGGCAGCCGCGGCGATCGCCGACAGCCCGGCCAACACGTAGCGGCGGTCGATGCGGTCGGACATGCGGCCGGCCGGAAGCTGCATCAGCGCGCCGGCAAAGATGGTCACGCTCATCATGATGGCGATGGTGCTCTGCGACAGTCCGGCGCGGGCGCCGAAGACGGCGCCGAGCGTGCCGTAGGCACCGTTGGCGGTGCCGATCAACAGGATGCCGATGAACGAGACCGGCGAATTGCGATAAAGCCCCTTGAGGTCGAGGCGCACGGTTTTCAGCGGTTGCGGCGAGGCAGCAGTGGAAAGCGTCGTCGGCAGCATGGCGACGCAGTAGAAGATGCCGCAGATCATGAACAGCACCGGCGTGGTCACGTCGGCGATCGGGATCAGCATCTGTCCGGCAACCACGCCGATCAGCGTGATGCTGATGTATAGCGAGAAGATCATCCCCCGGCTTTCGTTGGTGGCCCGCTCGTTCAGCCAGCTCTCGATGATCATCGAGGTGCCGGCGGTGGAAAAGCCGGTCACGGCGCGCAGCACGATCCACCAGTAGTCGTCGACGATGATGCCCGTCGTCAGTGCAATGATGGCAATCAGCGAAATGAAGCCGCTGAAGGCGCGCACATGACCGATGCGCTTGACGACCGCAGGTGCCAGCAGGCATCCAAGGACGAATCCCGAGGCCCAGGAGGTTCCAAGCAGCCCGAGCGTGGTCGTGGAATAGCCTTCAAAGGCGCCGCGCACCGGCAGCAGCAGACCATGGAGACCATTGCCGAGGAAGAGGAAGAGCGTGCCGAGGAGGAGGGCGAAAACGGACAGGAGGTTGCGCTTCATTTCCATAGTGTCAACGATTCCTCCTTAAGAAAGCCATAAGAACAGCGTGCAGCATCGGCGCTGCCACGCGTTCCGCTTGCATGTCCGAGTGTGCGTCGGGGTTGCATGGCGCCTGTTGGCCCTTAAACGTGGCCGGCGTATGACCTTACGAAGGGGGTGGCACCGCCATGACGAAATTCATCGCCGTTTTTCTGCTGCTGGCCATGGTCGTGCACATCATCCGCCCGCTCGGGCTGCCGGGGCTGCGCAAGCGCGCGGATTTCTGGAAGATCGCGGTATTGGCTTTCGCTGTCTTCACCCTGGCCCTGGTGTTCAGGGAGCTTACGGGCCGATAGAGGGCTGACCGTTCATTCTAGACATCGAGGGAGCCGCGCATCACATCGACGCAACGTCCCGTTACAGTGACCCTGCTGACGGTGCCGGCGGATTTGCTGACGTCCAGTTCGATGATGCTGGGCCGCCCCATTTCGACGCCCTGTTCGATCGTCATGTGGACGTCGATGTCCGTCTCCGGCAGCAGGTGAACGAGATAGGCGGCAAGGGCGGCCGAGGCGCTGCCGGTCGCCGGATCCTCGGGGATATGGTCGAGCGGTGCAAACATGCGGGCGCGGATCTTCCAAGGGCTGCCTGCGTCCCTGATGTAAAGGAACAACGGGAAATCGCCGCTCTCCGACGGATGGATGGCAACGGCTTCGCGAAAAGCGCCGGCATCGGGATGGGCGGCGGCAAGCGCGTCGAGGCTGTCCAGTTCGGCGATGGCGAAACCGAGACCGACCGAGGCGATCACAGGCGCGTGGCTCGCCAGGGCGATGCGCTCGCGGTCGATGGAGGCACAGGCCGCGATGATGTCCGTCGAGACGGTATTGCCAATCTCCAGCGGGCGGGGCGCAGTGATCGTCGCGCCGCGGACCGTGCCGGCTTCCCGCGTCAGCGACACCTCGACCAGTCCGGCCTTTTCCTCGAAGCGCAGCGTCTCGCCCGGCGTCTTGCCGAAGATTTCCTGCTGGCGACCGAGCACATAGGCGGTGCCGACATTCGGGTGACCAGCGAAGGGAATCTCGGTCGTCGGCGTGAAGATCCGCACCCGCGCAGTGTTCGCGGGATCTTCCGGCGGCAGCACGAATGTAATCTCCGAATAGTTGAACTCGGTGGCGATCCACTGCATCTCGGCGTCGCTCAATCCGCGCGCATCGGCAATGACCGCAAGTGGATTGCCGGCGAACCGGGTCTCGGTGAAAACGTCCACGGTTACATAGGAAACGGTTCTCAACGTCGGCTCCTCGCTCGCCAGAATGGTATGGCAAAGCTGTAGCCCATGTCGCCCGCCCGGAGGAAACCGAAACTTGTGCCCGTTACAATCGGGCAGGTTGTCTCCGTTGGTGCGGGCAACGAAAAACCCGGCCGCCTGCGCGACCGGGTTCTTGAATTCGGTTTCCCGAGTAAGGCCTTCGGGGCCTATCAGACCTTGTTCACGCTTGCGGCGTAGATCTGATCGATCGTTTCGGCAAGGCTGGCGTTGAATTCTGCGTCGCTCATCGAGACGCGCAGCTTTTCCGCCAGGGCGCGCGAGAAGCTCGCGATCATGCCATGGTTATGGCTGAGCTTTTCACAGGCATCCGTGGTGCTGTAGCCTCCGGAAAGGGCGACGACGCGAACGACGGATTTGTGGGCGACGAAAGGCGCGTAGAAATCGGCGACCGTCGGGATCGTCAGCTTGAGCATGACGGCTTCGCCTGCCGGAAGCTTGTCGAGCTCATTGGCGATTTCGTCGCGAAGAATGGTCTCGGCCTCTTCCTTCGTCGGGCTCTTGATGGAGACTTCAGGTTCGACGATCGGCATGAGGCCCTGGCCGATGATCTGGCGCGCGACCTCGAACTGCTGCTTCACGACGGCGGCAATCCCGGCCTTGTCGGCATGGGCGATCACCGAGCGCATCTTGGTGCCGAAAATTCCCTTTTCGCGGCCGCGGATGAGAAGCGGGTCCAGATCCGGCATCGGCTTCATCAGCTGAACGCCGTTTTCGTCGCCAGCGAGGCCCTTGTCGATCTTGAGGAAGGGGACAACGCCGCGCTTTTCCCAGAGATAGGAGGGAACCGCCTGACCGTCGACGTCGCCGTCCATGGTGCGCTCGAACAGGATGGCGCCGATGACCTTGTCGCCTGAGAAGGCGGGTGCGCTCATGATGCGGACGCGCATGGCGTGCACCAGGCGGAACATCTCCTCGTCACCCTGATAGTCGGACTCGGAAATGCCGTAGAGGCGTAGCGCTCCAGGTGTCGAACCGCCGCTTTGATCCAGCGCCGCAATGAAACCGGGTGCAGAGCTGATCTTTTCCAACATCTTCGCGTCCACCATATCTCACTCCTGTCCCTAAAAATGGCGCGATACGCGCTCACGTAGCTTCGTTGATGTTACGACCAACCGGCATCGCCCGATTGATCAATCCCCCGATCGACAACCCCAAGATGTTCGGTTGTTCGACTTTGCCGAGGCTCAACTGGCCGATAACAGAAGTTTCCCCAAAGGCAAATCCCGGCCTAATTGTTTGAAACGATTGAAATTCTTTCAATCGTTTAAAATATCTAAATTTTTTAACGGCGGCGCGCGATTGCACTATCCGCGCCGCCTCATCGCATATAGGGCGGTCAGGCCGCCTTGGACAGAACCGCCACGCCGGGAAGCACCTTGCCTTCCATCCATTCGAGGAATGCACCACCCGCGGTGGAGACGTACGTGAAGTCTTCGGTTACGCCGGCATGGTTGAGCGCGGCCACCGTGTCGCCGCCACCGGCAACCGATACCAGTTTACCGTCCCGGGTGCGTTCGGCAGCGTGCTTGGCCGCGGCAACCGTCGCGGCGTCGAACGGAGCGATTTCGTAGGCGCCGAGCGGGCCGTTCCAGACGAGGGTTTCCGCCCGGGAAATCCAGGCATTGATCGCTTCAATCGACTTCGGGCCGACATCGAGCACCATCGCGTCGGCCGGGATGGCGTCGATCGCGACCACCTCGTTGGCGGCGCCGGCCTTGAATTCGCGGGCGATGACGCCGTCCTCAGGAAGCACGATGGCGCAGCCGGCGGTTGCCGCCTCGATCATGATCTGCTTGGCGGTGTCGGCGAGATCGTGTTCGCAGAGGGACTTGCCGACATTGGTGCCGCGGGCGGCGAGGAAGGTGTTCGCCATGCCGCCGCCGATCACCAGCGCATCGACCTTCTTCACCAGGTTCATCAGCAGGTCGATCTTGGTCGAGACCTTGGCGCCGCCGACGATGGCAACCACCGGGCGCTTCGGGTTGCCGAGACCCTTCTCGAGCGCCTCCAGTTCGGCCTGCATGGTGCGGCCGGCATAGGCCGGCAGGTAGTGCGCGAGGCCCTCGGTCGAGGCGTGGGCGCGGTGCGCCGCCGAGAAGGCGTCGTTGACGTAGATGTCACCGTTGGCGGCAAGGGCCTTGGTGAATTCGGGGTCGTTCTTTTCCTCGCCCTTGTGGAAGCGGGTGTTCTCGAGCAGCAGGATGTCGCCGTCATGCATTGCCGCAATCGCTTTTGCGGCCGTTTCGCCGATGCAATCGGCGGCGAACCTGACCGAATGGTCGAGGACTTCCTCGACGGCGGGGGCGATCAGCCCCAGCGACATGTCGGCCACCGGCTCGCCCTTGGGGCGGCCGAAATGGGCGAGAAGGATTACCTTGGCACCCTTGTCCGAGAGTTCCTTGATGGTCGGTGCGACACGCTCGATGCGGGTGGTGTCGGTGACCTTGCCGCCGCTGACAGGCACGTTGAGATCGACGCGCACGAGGACGCGCTTGCCTGCGATGTCATGAAGGTCGTCCAGGGTTTTGAAAGCCGGCATGGCGGAATTCCATCTCTAGTGTTGCTTACGCGATATTTCCGGGCGGAACATACTACGGTTGATCCCAGACGCAAGCAGTCAGCGGATTGTCACGGTTCGGCGTCGCTTCGTCCGCGGGTCTTGGTTACCGCATTGCGCACCTTGAGACGCTTTCTGCGGAGATAGTCGCGGATCCGGTGGGCGATTTCCTGGAGGTTGATGAAGATCGGCAGGCTGGTCGCCGGCTCCAACGGTTCCATCGAGATCCCGATCGAGGAGACGTGGCCGTTCTCGTCGAGATCGCGGACGATCAGGACCAGCGAGCCGAAGCGCATGCGGTCGGCGTAGTCGAGCTGGCCGCCGAGGCGCAGGGTCATCAGTTCGGCAATGGTCAGGTCCTTTTCCGCCTCGGTGATCAGGCCCGGCCCGTAGGCCGCATCGAGTTCGCTGGCGGGGCGCGACGGTGAAATCGAGAAGGCCCCGAAGAACTCGGCATCGTCGGCATCGACAGGCGCGCGGCTGGCGAAGAGGCGGTCGATCAGCTTCGTATAGCTCGGTGCGATGAAGAGATAGACCTGGTCGTTCTCGCGCAGCCGCCCGGCATACTGGTAACGCATCGACTTGCCGTCGCGGATGACGAGGGAGGGGGTCGCCCAGCGCGGGATGCGTTCGCCGCTGAGCACCGGACTGTCCTTGATCACGCGATAGGAAAGCAGTTCGTGGTTGGCGGCGCCGGGCAGGTCGACCTCCACCTTGTCGACGGGGCCCATGCGGGGCGGAACGATGAGGCCGAGCTTGCGTGCCATCGGGCTGATCGTCCAGCCCTGCACCAGTAGCGACACCAGCACGATGATGAAGGCGGTGTTGAAGTAGATCTGGCCGTCTTCGACGCCGCCGAGAATGGGCATGATCGCAAGCAGGATCGAGACCGCGCCGCGCAGGCCGACCCAGGCGATGAACGAGGTCTCCTGCTGGGTGTAGTCGAAAGGCAGAAGGCAGAGCCAGACGGCGATCGGGCGGGCAATGAAGATCAGGAAGAGGGCAAGGCCGATTGCCGGCAGGATGATCTCGGGGAACTGCGACGGCGTCGCCAGCAGGCCGAGCATGAGGAACATGATGATCTGCGCGAGCCAGGTCAGACCTTCCTGGAAGCGCTTGATCGTGGCGTAGGCGTGCATCTTGCGGTTTCCGGCGTAGATCCCGGCGACATAGACGGCGAGGAAGCCGCTGCCGCCTAGCGCTCCGGTGAAGGAGAACACCAGCAGCGCCAGCGCCAGCACGAAGATCGGCGCCAGTCCCTTGTCCTTGTTCACCTTGTTGGTGATCAGCACGATCATCATGCCGCCGAGGATGCCGAGCACGATGCCGAGGCCCATCTGCTTGACGAACATGCCGAGCATGGCCAGGTTGAAGCCGTCCATGCCGTGGCCGCTCGCCACCACCTCGACAAGGGCAATGGTCAGGAAGATCGCCATAGGGTCGTTGGTGCCGGATTCGACTTCGAGCGTCGAGCGCACCTTGTCGCGGATGTTGATGCCGCCGATGCGCAGCAGGAAGAACACCGCGGCCGCGTCGGTGGAGGCGACGATGGAGCCGAGAAGCATGCCCTCGATGTAGCTGAAGCCGAGCAGGACGCTGGCCGCAACTGCGAAGACGGCCGCCGTTACCAGCACGCCCAGCGAGGCCAGCACCACGGAAGGCGCTGCGGCCAACCGGAAGGAGTTGATTGCCGTGCCGAAACCGGAATCGAAGAGGATGACGGCCAGTGCGATGGAGCCGAATATATAGGCAAAACCGTTGTTGCTGAATTCGATTCCAAGGCCGCCGCTTCCCGCGCCGAGGCCGATCATCAGGAAGAGCAACAGCAGGGGCGCACCGAAGCGGAATGCAATCAGGCTGGAAAATGCTGCGACCAGCACCAGGACCGTGCTGACCAGCATGACGACATAAAACGCATCCAACCTATTTCCCCTTTGCCTTGCGTCGATCCGTCGTGCCGCGCAAAAAACTCCAGCGTCAGTCGCTGAAATTGCCGCATTCGGGGTCGGCAGTCCTTCAATGATCATCCGCATCGCGCCTGGGCGCAACACTGCATTCTTACCGGTCGGGGCAATGCCGGAGTGGCGGCACCATCAGGCGTACGCAGCCGAAGCTGCCTCAACCTGAAGTATGGCGTCCGTCGAGGTAACAAATGCGTGGAGTGCCGAAAGGCAAGGTGCGGGCAGATGAGTCGCCCGTATGTTTTTGTGAAGGGCAAAATGGACGAGACAAGGGCAGGGGCCCAAAAAAGAAAGGCGGGCCGAAAAAAATCGGCCCGCCTTGAAAAGCTCTTCGCTGAAGAAACTGCTTAGAGCAGCTTGCCCATTGCAACCGCGGTGTCGGACATGCGGTTGGAGAAGCCCCACTCGTTGTCGTACCAGGTCAGGATGCGGACGAGGTTGCCTTCGAGCACCTTCGTCTGGTCGGCAGCGAAGTTCGAGGAATGCGGGTCGTGGTTGAAGTCGATCGAGACCAGCGGCGCGGTGACGTAGTCGAGGATGCCCTTCAGCTCGCCTTCGGCAGCGGCCTTGATCGCGGCATTGACTTCCTCGGCGGTGACGCTGCGCGACGGAATGAACTTCAGGTCGACGACCGAGACGTTCGGGGTCGGGACGCGGATCGCCGAACCATCGAGCTTGCCCTTCAGTTCCGGCAGCACGAGACCAACGGCCTTGGCGGCACCGGTCGAAGTCGGGATCATCGACAGGGCTGCGGCGCGGGCGCGGTAGAGGTCCTTGTGCATGGTGTCGAGGGTCGGCTGGTCACCCGTGTAGGAGTGAACCGTGGTCATGTAGCCCTTCTCGATACCGAAGGTCTTGTGCAGCACGTAGGCGACCGGCGCCAGGCAGTTGGTGGTGCACGATGCGTTCGAGACGACGAGGTCGTCCTTGGTCAGCGTGTTGTGGTTGACGCCGTAGACGATGGTCTTGTCGGCATTGTCGGCCGGTGCCGAAACCAGGACGCGCTTGGAACCGTTGGCGAGGTGGACCGAGGCCTTTTCCTTGGAGGTGAAGATGCCGGTGCACTCGAGCGCGATGTCGACGCCCTGCCACGGCAGTTCCTTCGGATCGCGGATGGCGGTTACCTTGATCGGGCCGCGGCCGACATTGATGGTGTCGCCATCGACGGTGACGGTGCCCGGGAACTTGCCGTGGACCGAGTCGTAGCGCAGCAGGTGGGCGTTGGTTTCGACCGGGCCAAGGTCGTTGATGGCAACGACTTCGATGTCGGTGCGGCCGGATTCGATGATGGCGCGCAGAACGTTGCGGCCGATACGGCCGAAGCCGTTGATGGCAACTTTAACAGTCATGACAGTCTCTCCCGAAGACATGAAGGTTGTGGTTGTGAAAGGGCGCGAGGCGCCCTCCCTTACAGTTTTGCTTCCGCCGCGGCGACAATGGCCTCAGGCGTGATGCCGAAGTGCTTGTAGAGATCCTTGGCAGGAGCGGATGCACCGAAGCTGTGCATGCCGATGAAGATGCCGTCGTTGCCGATGAAGCTGTCCCAGCCCTGACGGATGGCGGCTTCGACCGCGATCTTGACCGGCGAATTGCCGATGATCGCCTTGCGATATTCTTCCGGCTGCTCGAAGAACAGTTCGAAGCAGGGAACGGACACGACGCGGGTGGCGACGCCCTTGCCCTCGAGTACGGCGCGAGCCTTCATGGCGATCTCGACTTCGGAGCCGGTCGCGAAGATGGTCACTGCCGCACCGTCGGCCGGGGCGAGGTCATAGGCACCGGCGGCGCAGAGGTTCTTCTCGCTGTATTCGGTGCGGACCGGAGCGAGGTTCTGGCGCGTCAGTGCGAGGCCGGACGGGCGATGCTTGTGTTCAAGCGCCAGTTGCCAGCACTCGGCCGTTTCCGTTGCATCCGCAGGACGGAACACCAGGAGGTTCGGGATCGCGCGCAGCGCGGCCAGGTGCTCGACCGGCTGGTGGGTCGGGCCGTCTTCGCCGAGACCGATGGAGTCGTGGGTCAGCACGTGGATGACGCGGATACCCATCAGGGCGGCGAGGCGGATCGACGGACGGCAGTAGTCCGAGAAGATCAGGAAGCCGCCGGAGTAGGGGATCAGGCCGCCGTGCAGCGCGATGCCGTTCATCGCGGCAGCCATGCCGTGCTCGCGGATGCCGTAATGGATGTAGCGGCCGGAGAAGTCGTCAGGGGTGATCGACTTGGTCTGGCTGGTCTGGGTGTTGTTGGAGCCGGTCAGGTCGGCAGAGCCGCCGATCGTTTCGGCCAACACGCCGTTGATGACCTCAAGCGCATCCTCGGAGGCCTTGCGGGTGGCAATCGTCGGCTTGGTTTCGGCAAGCTTCTTCTTGTAGTCCGCAATCGCGCTGTCGAAGGTGCCCGGCAGGTCGCCGGCGAAGCGGCGGATGAACTCGGCCTTCTTCTGCGGCTCGGCCGCCGCGAGGCGGGCTTCCCAGTCCTTGTGTGTCTTGGTCGAGCGCAGGCCGGCGAGGCGCCAGGCGTCGAGCACGTCGGCGGGAACGACGAATGCTTCCTCTTCCCAGTTCAGTGCAACGCGGGTGGCGGCGATTTCGGCGGCACCGAGCGGCGAGCCGTGAACCTTGTGGGTGCCGCCCTTGTTCGGCGAACCGAAGCCGATGATCGTCTTGCAGGCGATCATGGTCGGCTTGTCGGACTTCTGCGCCTGCTCGATTGCGGCGGCAATCGCGTCCGGATCATGGCCGTCGACGGCGATGGTGTTCCAGCCGCTGGCGCGGAAGCGGGCATGCTGGTCGGTGGAGTCGGCGAGCGAGATCGCGCCGTCGATCGAGATGCCGTTGTCATCCCAGAAGACGATCAGCTTGTTGAGCTTGAGGTGACCGGCAAGCGAGATGGCTTCCTGACTGATGCCTTCCATGAGGCAGCCGTCGCCGGCCAGCACATAGGTGTAGTGGTCCATCAGGTCGGAACCGAAATCGGTCTCGAGCTTGCGTTCGGCGATCGCCATGCCGACGGCATTGGCAATGCCCTGGCCGAGCGGGCCGGTGGTGGTCTCGATGCCCGAGGCATGGCCGTATTCCGGGTGGCCTGCGGTCTTGGAGCCGAGTTGGCGGAAGTTCTTGATGTCCTCGATGCTCATGTCCTCGTAGCCGAGGAGGTAGAGCAGAGAATAGATCAACATCGAACCGTGGCCGGCGGAGAGCACGAAGCGGTCGCGATTGGGCCAGAGCGGGCTCTTCGGATCAAAGGTCATGAACCGGGTGAAAAGGACGGTGGCGATATCGGCGGCGCCCATGGGCAGGCCGGGATGGCCGGAATTGGCCTTTTCAACCGCATCCATGGCAAGAAATCGGATCGCATTGGCCATCCGGTTGTGTTTGTCGCGAGAGATCATGGCTTTTCCGCTGTTTCCGGGTGTCGGGTGGCGGTCCCTTCGGGGACCGTCTGAAAGCGGCAGAGACATAGCAGGAAGCACGTACGAGTCAACAAATCCGGGCTCCCATTCCTTAAGAATGGCTGAAATATCGGTCAAAAGCCGATCGAGGATCAAGCCGGGGTCATTTCCGGCTGCGGCTGGCGTAATTCTGTCATCCACAGCTGAAGACTGACGTTTGCCAAGGCGGTTTATTGACGCGGTATCGGTATCGCGAATAGTGTCATACACTTATAGATGGACCGGATCTTCACGATTCGGGATCCGGAATGGAGAGCCTGGCAGGACATGACGCCGGACGGAAAATCGGTAGACGCTGCGCTCAGCAACCTGAAGTCGGCGCTGGCCAGCCTTGAAAACGCGATCGACATGCGTTTCGAGCGTGAACGCGAGCACCATGAAGTGGAAGACGAGGTCCGGCGGGTTCACGCCGACCGTTCGCGGCTCGCCCACGAACTCGATCAGTCCGAATTCCGGGCGAACCGGCTGGAAGAGGTCAACCGCGAGGTTTCGCGGCGGCTGGTGACGGCCATGGAGACAATCCGGGCGGTCCTTGACCGGTAGCGCAGGGCGCACGCCATCGACGCTTGGATAGGAATGCGCGGGAGACAGGAACGGGTATGGCGCAAGTAACGGTAATGATCGACGGCAAGGCCTATCGCATGGCCTGCGAGGAAGGGCAGGAGGACCACCTGACCGAGCTTGCCTCGCGGTTCGATCGTTACGTCAGCCATCTGAAAAGCCAGTTCGGCGAGATCGGCGACCAGCGGATCACCGTCATGGCCGGCATCATGGTCATGGATGAACTGGCCGAGGTCAGCCGCAGGCTGAACAGCCTCGAGGCGGAGATGGAGACGCTGAAGCGCAATCGCGACAGCGCCATCGCGACCACCGCGCGGGCGGAGGAAATGGTGGCCTCGGCGATCGAGGAAGTGGCCGCGCATGTCCGGGACATGGCGGCGAAGCTGAACGCCCGGCCGGCAGGCGGCGGCGAGGCCAGCTGACCGCTCGCCGCAACGCGGCTGCCCCGCCGGGGCGCAGTCGCGACAACGATGCGATTTTTCAGGAACTTGTGAAATCGTTCACGTTTGGCCCTAGCGCCGGGAACTGATTGTCCTTATATTCACCGTGCGGTCTGCGCCTCTCGACAGGAACCACAATCCCTGGGGCCATACTCGATCCAAAGGGAGCTGTCCCTGACCGGGCTCGTGGGCCTGGTCACACGGTGCCCACCTACGTTTGTAGGCGCCCAGGATCGTAAATCTCCATCGGTTGCCGTGGATCGCGCTTTTTTCCAATACTGCCTTCGGTCTCGTCGCTGATCGGGATGCGCGTTTACACAGCCGGACTCGTACGAGGAGTCGGCTATCTAAGCAGATAGCGCCATGCTGTGAGCTTGCATGAAGTGCGCGCACGTCATTTTATATTGCACATGAATTGAGTCCCAAGACAAAACGTCATCTTGTACCGGATACAGGTCCATTATTTTGGATTTCAGTCGTCGATCGATTACGTCGTCGTACCCGAAGCCCGTCGCATACACTTCCACCGGATAATCCAGTTCACGCCGTTTCCGCACGGTCCGAAGCTTCAGAAGGCCCATGTTCTGCGGCGCAAAAGCGAACCCCAGGAAGACAATAGTAGTCGCATCCATCATCGCAGATGAAATTTCGCTCCTGCGCTCGCTCTCCGCTGACTCTGACCATGTGACGAGGTTTTCGCTGATGTCGTAGAGCATCTGAGGCTCGCGACCAAACGGCAGTGCCGAGAGTGCCCCCAGGCTGCCATATGGATGGATGATCTTCATACGACTAACTATCTTCCGTGCCTGATCAAAGGACACGTCTTTGAAAGTTCTGACAATTGCACTCGACAAATATTGCTCGATACAGCGGTCGTAGTTGAAACAAATAATGGTGATGTTGCCGCCGACATTCTCAACTTCATCGTTGCGGATTCCCTCGAAGAGTAGTTGAGCAAACGTTCTAATCCAGGTCGGCTTAAGACGTTCCCAGTCAAATGGCTCGTCGTTCCATTTCGTGCCAGCAAGGATGCTTTTCGCTTCGGCATTTGAGATTGCGTACGCGATTTGAAGTTTTCCAACTTCGGCAATTAGCGGATCATTGTAGTGGCGATTGATGAATTCGTCGATGGAGCCAGCCAAATCGATCGATCGATGAATCTCTCTCATCGCCGTGAGGCGCTCTTCGACCTCACGGGATTCGTAACGTTCGCGCAACGCATTCAAGATTGCTGGAACGCCTTCCATCAAAGAAATATCAAACCTGAACATGCTGTTCAGTTTGATCTGCTCCATCAGGCCCGCCCCGACCGGAAGGCCAAATTCCGCACTAGCGCCGGCACCGATTACGAAAACTGTATTGTCTGCAAACATGCAGCCTTCCCGACAGTCGATAGAGTTGCATCTTATTGTAGAGCATAATTCGGCAAAATATGCTTAAGTTGTCCACATTGTTCTACTGACGTGCTTACAAATCCGGCGCCACTGAATGTAATGGCGTCGTGTCAGCCGGGCATAAGAAAGCCGGGGCGGAAGGCAGGGCTCACGGGAGATGGCTCATGCCTGTAGCCAATGTGCCACTTTTGTACTTCAACAGGCAATTAAATCGGGGAATGCAAGTATTCTCCCCTTTAATTTAAGAGCTTTTTATCAGGTTCAGCGGATTCATGGCGGAAATTTCCCGCGCTCATGATGAGCATACATCACTTCTTCTATTGGTGTTTCATGACCAGCATTCACACGAATGCCGGGGCGATTGCCGCGCTGCAGACGCTTCGTTCCATCGGCTCCGACATGCAGCAGGTCGAGGCCCAGGTGTCCTCCGGCCTCCGGATCCGCCTGGCTTCCGACGACGCCGCCTATTGGGCGATCGCAATCACCATGCGTTCCGATACCAAGGCCATTTCGGCGGTGCAGGATGCGCTGGGGCTGGGTGCGGCCAAGGTGGATGTCGCCTATGCGGGAACCGAAGCGATCGTCGACCTCCTCAGGCAATTCAAGGCGCGGCTTGTCGCGGCGAAGGAAGAAGGCGTGGATAGCTCGAAAATCCAGGGCGAACTGAAGCAACTGAACGCCCAGGCCGAACGCGTCGTCGCTTCGTCCAGCTTCAACGGCATCAACTGGCTGCAGACAAGCGCCGCCACGCACCTGACGAGAACCTCTGACCTTTCCAGTTCGGTGGTCTCATCCTTCGTCCGCTCGCAGGACGGCGTGGTTGCCGTCAACACGACGAACGTCGATCTCACGCTGACCAGCATGCTCAACAGCGGCGGCGGCGGCATCCTGCAAAAGGGGTTCGTCGACGTCAACAACACGCGGCCCGACCCTGAATACGCGCCGGAGTTCGATCTCGCCGAGATCGACGTCACGGCCTCATCCTTTACCGTCGACGACTACATCACCGGTGTCGAGCACATGCTGAAGGGCGCGATTTCGAGCGCGAGCATGCTTGGCGCCCTGCAGGCCCGCATCGACATTCAGAACGAATTCGCAAGCAGGCTTTCGAACGCCATCGACCGCGGCATCGGCCGGCTTGTCGATGCCGACATGAACGAAGCCTCGACGCGGCTGAAGGCGTTGCAGACGCAGGAGAAGCTCGGCCTCCAGGCGCTGTCGATCGCCAATGCGAACGCGGAAAACATCCTGCAGCTGTTTGGCCGATGATCCGGGAGTAGCGCACGTATCGCCGGCTTCCGGTCCTTCACATCACTGAATCATTCCCGTGCTAACGGCCGTCAGAACGATGCAGGAGATGAATGATGAACGAAGCCGATCATGCGACCCTGATCAATCTCGCCGCCTGCCTGGCGCGCTCGGTCGAGCGTGAACCGGCGCCGTCGAGCGTCAGGGAGTGGGCCGCGATGTTGCGGATGATGAGCGATTTCATAGAACACGCAGATGTGGCGCGTCGGAACATGCCCGGCGCGCCGACGAGCGGCTCCCGTTGCATCCCGCGGGCCGGCATGTAAATGCCGGGTGGTTCGGTCGTCCTCAGGGCTTGTCGCCGGCACCGAGCGCTGTGACCGGAACGAGGATTTCGACGCGCAGGCCTGTTTCGATCCATTGGCGCGTCAGCTTACCCGAAAGCTGGCCCTCGACGCTGATGCGTACCAGCCGGGTGCCGAAACCCTCTTCCGGCGGCGCAGTACGGACAGGTGGTCCGCCGGTCTCCTCCCAGACCAGGAGATAGCTGTCGCCCTGCCGGGCGCCGGTTACCCGGATCTGCCCGCTGGCCTGCGCGAGTGCGCCATACTTGGCAGCGTTGGTCGCCAGTTCGTGTACCAGCAGGGCAAGGGGCGTTGCCGCCGCGTCGCCAGCCGTCACGTCCTCGCCGGTCACCAGCAGGCGCGATGCCGGGTTCTCCGGGTTGTCGACGAAGGGTTCCATGAGCCGGCCGATCAGGGCGAAGAGCGACGTGCGGCTACCCGAAGCCAGATCGGCGGAGCGCGGGCGTACGAGGTCGTGGGCACGGCCCATGGCTTCGATCCGGCGGCGCAATTGCTCGGCGAACGCCTGCGCTTCCGGCGCCGAACGCACCGACAGGCCGATGATGCCGCTCAGTACGGCAAAGATGTTCTTGATCCGGTGGCTGAGCTCGTTGGCGACGATCTCGCGCTCGGCGGCAATCAGACGGGTGTCGTGGATGTCGGTAAAGCTGCCGTACCAGCGTTCGATCCTGCCGGCGGCATTGCGGTCGGGAAGGGCGCGTGCCAGCATCCAGCGATAATGCCCGCCGGCGTCGAGCAGGCGCACTTCGCGCTGGAACGGTTCGCCGGTTCTCAGGCATGCCAGCCAGTTTTCCCGGGCTGCGGCCTTGTCCTCGTCATGCAGCAGTTCAGGCCAGGAAGCATCGTTCGTGCCGGTAAATTCGTGCCAGCGGGCATTGTAGTAATCGGTCTCGCCATCCGGGCGCGATGACCAGACGATCTGCGGCATGGCGTTGGCAAGCGTTCGCAAGGCCGCCTCGGACCGGGCGAGTGCCTCGGCTGAAGACTTGTGCTCGGTGATGTCGACGACGACCCCGGGGAAGCGCACGCAAACGCCGCTGTCGTCGAAAATCGGCTTTCCCTGCGCCAGGACCCAGTGAATGCCGCCATTCCTCTGGACGAGCCGGAATTCCTGGGAGAAGTCGTCGCCTGTCTTGATGGCGTGGCGGATGGCATCGGCGACGGTCGAAAGGTCTTCGGCGTGAATCGCGGCAAGGTAGGCGGCGAATGGCGCGCCCTTGCTCGCATCCTCCACCTTGACGCTGTAGAGCTGGGCGAAGCTCTCGTCGGCGAAAATGCGATCGTGGACGACATCCCAGTCCCAGATGCCGACGATGTCGGAGGTGCGCAGCGCCATGCTCAGCTGCTCCTGGCTGCGGGCGAGATCGTGTTTCGCATGCACGGCTTCGGTCTTGTCGACGACAAGCGCCAGCACGGCAACGACTTCGCCGCTTTCGTCGACAAGCGGGCTGTAGTCGAGATCGAGAAAGACCTGTTCGGCCTCGTTGTTGCGGTAGAAGGTGAATTCCCGGTCGGAGAAGGAAACGGGTTCGCCCGCTAGGACCCGGTGGATGACCTGATGGTTGAAATCGGCGACCTCGGGCCAGCTGTCGAACACCGAGGAACCGAGCGCTTCGGGATGCCGCTTTCCGGCAAGCCCGATATAGGCATCGTTGTAGATCATCACGCCGCTGCGCCCGGCGAGGATGGCCATCGGCACCGGCGATGTCAGGATCATGCGGGTGGCGGATGTTAGAGTGCCGGTCCACGTGGCGAGCGGGCCAAGGGGCGTTGCATCCCAGTCGAGGGACGAAATGCGCGCGAGCATCTCGCTTTGCGCCAGAAACGGAGGCGCCCCGTTGACGTTGCCCGGAAACAGAACTGCAGGCATCAACTCACCCCGCTGCGGCTGTCGGTCATTTGCAAATCGCAGCATATACGGATGGATAGACGGAAGTCACGCCCCGTGATCGTACCCGTTGGAAGTGCCCCTTCGCGCTCGTCTTTTCGGGGCGGGCGCGGCTTGCATGGGGCGGTCCAGCCGCTATTGTGCGTGCCGCTTCGCCCCGTATTCAGGATATGTAATGACCACCAACAGGGAAAAGAAAGCCAGGCTCCGGAAGGAGTGTCTGGCGCTGCGCGATGCGATTTCGCCGGAATTGCGGATCGAAAAGAGCCTGGCGATCGCCGATCATGCGGGGGGCGAGATCGAGTTCGAGCCGGGCGCCGTCATTTCCGGCTTTTTCCCCATCCGCTCAGAGATGGACGTGCGACCGCTGATGGCGCGGCTTCGCGCCCGTGGCGCCCGCCTCAGCCTGCCCGTGGTCGTCAGCAAGGAAACCATCGTCTTTCGCGAACTCGTCGCCGGCGCCGAACTGGTCGATACCGGCTTCGGCACGGCAGGTCCGGGACCGGAGGCCGGGGAAGTGGATCCCGTGATCATGCTGGTGCCGCTTGCCGCTTTCGACGCCACCGGCCACCGCATCGGCTACGGCGCCGGGTTTTATGATCGGGCAATCGATCAAATCCGCAAAAAAGGGCTGGAACCGCGGCTGATCGGCATTGCATTCGACATACAGGAAGTGGCACATGTGCCCGCGGAACCGCACGATGTCGGCTTGGACGCCGTCCTTACCGAAAGCGGATTGCGACACTTCAGATAATATACGGATGACCGGATGCGGCTGCTGTTCTTGGGCGACATGGTGGGAAAATCGGGACGTACGGCGGTCTGGGACCGATTGCCGGGGCTGATTTCCGACCTCAAGCTCGATTTCGTCATTGTCAACGGCGAGAACGCCGCCGGTGGCTTCGGCATCACCGAGGACATCTATCTCGAAACCATCAACGCCGGCGCCGACGTGGTGACGACAGGCAACCACGTCTGGGATCAGAAGGAGGCGGTGTCCTTCTGCGAGCGCCACGACCAGTTCCTGCGGCCCGCGAACTATCCTGCCGGCACGCCGGGGCGGGGATCGGGGCTTTACTATGCACGCAACGGCGCCCGCATCCTCGTCGCCAACATCATGGGACGGGTGTTCATGCATCCTGAGCTTGACGATCCCTTCAAGTGCGCTGAAACCATCCTCGCGGCCTGCCCGCTGAAGGAACAGGCCGATGCCGTCGTGTTCGACTTCCATGCCGAGGCGACCAGCGAAAAGCAGTGTTTCGGTCATTTCGTCGATGGCCGCGCCAGCTTCGTCGTCGGCACCCATACGCACGTGCCGACCGCCGACCACCAGATCCTCAACGGCGGCACCGCCTACATGTCGGATGCCGGCATGTGCGGCGACTACGATTCCTCGCTCGGCATGGACAAGGAAGAGCCGCTGAACCGCTTCATTTCGAAGATGCCGAAGGGGCGTTTCGAGGCTGCCAACGGCCCGGCGACGATCTGCGGTGTCGGCGTCGAGATCTCCGATCGTACCGGACTTGCCGAAAAGATCGCGCCCCTTCGCCTCGGCGCCCGGCTTGCCGAGACCGTGCCGGAGTTCTGGCGCTGAGAAGGCCGCGGGCCGTGTATCGGAGACGGGCCCGCATGGGGCAGGCATTCAGCGGGCAGGCCTTGATCCCGGCAGTGACGGAATTGTGATCGGACGGGCACGGCGTGCCCCTCGACCGGCGGCGACCGCCCCGGCATAGTTTCGCTGTCGATGACCGGAGCTGCCCATGCCTTTTCCGCTCATTCTGCTGCTTTCGCTTATGATCTCGTTTGCCGCATCAGGGCCGGCCCGTGCGCAGGCATCGGCGCGGTTGCCGAGCCAGTGTCAGGCGATTGCTGAAAATCTTCCCAAGGCGCGGCTGGTCGCCTTTGATGCGGGCGCTCCGCTGGTGGCGCAAGCCGAGCAGGGGACGGTGATGATCACCTTTCTCGGCCACTCGACGTTCCTGATCGAGACGCCCGGCGGCGTCACCATCGCCACCGACTATAACGGCGCCTACCGGCCCGATCCGCCGCCAACGGTCGTAACCATGAACAAGGCCCATATGACCCACTACACCCTGGTGCCCGATCCGGCGATCCGCCATGTCCTCCATGGCTGGGGTGACGACGGGGCGGGTCCGGCGTTGCACTATCTCGAGGTCGGCGACGTGCTGGTGCGCAATGTCACCACCGATATCCGCTCCTATGGCGGGATGGAGCCTGATGCCAATTCGATCTTCATCTTCGAGGTTGCCGGTCTTTGCATCGGGCATCTCGGCCACCTCCATCATGAACTGGATCCGACCCATTACGCCGCCATCGGCCGCCTCGACGTGGTGATGGTGCCGGTCGACGGCGGACTGACGATGGGGGCGCAGAGCATGAGTCGCGTCGTCAAGCAGCTGCGCTCGGCACTGATCCTGCCGATGCACCGGCGGGGGCCGCCGATCGATAGTTTCCTGGCGATGTTCGACGGCGATTTCGATCGCCGGTTTTCCGGCAGCGCCTCGGTCAGCGTGGCGCTCGGCAGCCTGCCGCGCCGGCCGTTGATCCTCGTGCTGGATGGCGTTTGAGGTATACTGGCGCGCTTGCCGGATGCCGCGGCGGTGTGCCGGTGCGCCTTCACTGAACCGATTGGCGAATTCCGGAGCTTTTACTTGAAAGCGAACCTCTTCGCACTTATAAGGCGGCATCCAAAATAAATATCGCCAGGGATGAATAATCCTGACCCATTCGTGGGGGTGGATTCGTGATCCTTGGCGCAAAACCGGAACAGGGGTGCCATGGCTGGCCATTCACAGTTTAAAAACATCATGCACCGCAAGGGCCGTCAGGATTCCGTGCGGTCGAAAATGTTCTCCAAGCTCGCGCGTGAAATCACCGTGGCCGCGAAGGCCGGCATGCCCGACCCGACGATGAACCCGCGCCTGCGCCTGGCGATCCAGAACGCCAAGGCGCAGTCGATGCCGAAGGACAATATCGAGCGCGCCATCAAGAAGGCGGCTGGCAACGACGGCGAGAACTACGATGAAGTCCGCTACGAAGGCTACGGTCCGGGCGGCACGGCGGTGATCGTCGAGGCTCTGACCGACAACCGCAACCGTACGGCATCCAACGTACGCTCGATCTTCACCAAGGCGGGCGGTGCGCTCGGCGAAACCGGTTCGGTCTCCTTCTCCTTCGATCACGTCGGTGAAATTACCTACAAGCTTTCCGCCGGTGACGCCGACAAGGTGATGGAAGCCGCCATCGAGGCCGGTGCCGACGATGTCGAGACCGACGAGGACGGCCACACCATCTATTGCGCCTTCGAAGATATCGGTGAAGTCTCGAAGGCGCTGGAAGCAACGCTCGGCGAAGCCGAAACGGTGAAGGCGATCTGGAAGGCCCAGAACACGGTTCCCGTCGATGAGGAAAAGGCCCAGTCGCTGCTGAAGCTCATCGATAACCTTGAAGACGATGACGACGTCCAGAATGTCTATTCGAACTTCGAGGTTTCCGAAGAGGTGATGGCGAAGCTCTCTGCCTGACCATCCTTATTGCTGAAATGCCCGCGCCTTAAGTAGGTGCGGGCATTTTGCTTTTTGGAGATAAATTGCAATCATGGCTTATGAATTGGTCATCTTCGATTTCGACGGCACCCTTGCCGATACCCGTGCCTGGTTCGTGGCCACCACCAACAAGGCGGCGATACGCTTCGGCTTCCGGCAGCTCTCGGACGACGAATTCGAAGGCCTGCGCTCCAAGGGCAATCGCGAGATCATCGCGCATATGGGTGTTCCTTTCTGGAAGCTGCCGATGATTGCCGCCTTCATGCGCCGCGAGGCCGAAGCCTATATCTCCGACATCCGGTTGTTTCACGGCGTCGAGGACATGCTGGCGGAGGTCCGCGCGACCGGCGCGAAGATCGCCATCGTCACATCCAATCGTGAGCGCGTCGTTCGCGGCGCACTTGGCGACAATGTCGACCTGATCGATCATTTTGCCTGTGGCGCCGCACTCTTCGGAAAGGGCCGGAAGTTCAGGCAGTTGCTGAAGACGACGTCGATCGACCCGAGGCGGGTGCTCGCGGTCGGCGATGAGGCCCGCGACATCGAAGCCGCCCGGAGTGCAGGCGTTCGCGCCGCTTCTGTCGGCTGGGGGCTGGCCGATCCCGATTTTCTCAAGAGTCTCGGCCCCGACCTGTTTTTCTCCGAGGTCGCGGAAATCACCCGGACGCTGGTCAAGACGCGGGGAGATTACTCCGCCGCCAGTGCCTCGTAGGCCTGCCCGAAAAGCCTCACCGATTTCAGCCGCGCCTCCATGTCGTAGATCGGCATCGAGATGATCAGTTCGTCGGCTCCGGTCATGTCGAGGAAGGCGGCGATCCTTGTGCGGATGGTCGAAGGCCCGCCGACGACGGCATACATCAAGGTATGGTCGACCATGATCTTTTCCTGCGGGCTCCAGTAGTCGTCCATCGAACTCACTGGGGGCGGGAAGGGGACCGGTTCGCCGCGCCTGAGCGAAACGAAGGATTGCTGCATCGAGGTAAAGAGGTGGGCCGCTTCCTCGTCACTGGCGGCCGCCACGCCCATCACTCCGACCATGACATGCGGCTTTTCCAGATATGCCGACGGCTGAAAACGCTCGCGGTAGATTTCCAGTGCGCTCATCAGCATGTCGGGTGCAAAATGCGAGGCGAAGGCAAAGGGCAGCCCCAGCATGCCGGCAAGATGGGCGCTGTAGTGGCTGGAGCCCAGCAGCCAGACGGGGACGTTGGAGTTAACCCCCGGCACGGCGATGATCTGCTGCCCCTCGGCTGCGGGGCCGAGCAGGGCGATCAGTTCGACGACATCCTGCGGGAAATTGGCGGCGGCCGCGTCGATGTTGCGGCGCAGTGCCCGGGCGGTGTTCATGTCGGTGCCGGGCGCGCGACCGAGGCCGAGGTCGATGCGTCCGGGGTAGAGGGCTTCGAGCGTGCCGAACTGTTCGGCGATCACCAGCGGCGAATGGTTCGGCAGCATGATGCCGCCCGAGCCCACCCTGATGCTCTTCGTGCCGGCGGCGACATGGGAGATCACCAGAGAAGTCGCGGCACTTGCGATGCCGGTCATGCCATGATGTTCCGCCACCCAGAACCGTTCGTAGCCGGCCGCCTCGGCCTCCTGCGCCAGGCGGCGCGAATTGGCGAGCGATTGCGCCACGCTGCCGTCCCGGGTGATCGGGGAGAGGTCGAGGATCGAGAAGGGGATCATGGGACAAACCTGGGCTGATGGCGGGAACAATGCGTCGGTAGAGAGATCCACATCTAGGTACTCAGAAGCAAAAAGCCAAACCCGATCGTACCAACGAAAAACGCGCCCGGATCATCCGGGCGCGTTATGTGCTCAAAGCAGATGGTGCGCGGCTCAGCCTGCGCGGCGCCACTGCTCTTCGGTGCCTGCGTCGTCATAGGCCGCAGCCAGCACGAACTGCCCGATCCGGCCGTCCATTTCGCCGGCTTCGGCGGCGAGCTTGTGGACCGCGGCGGTGGTTTCCTCGACCATCGCGGCATTCTGCTGGGTCATGGCATCGAGTTCGCTGACGGCGGTGTTGATCTCCTTCAGCGTCTCGGCCTCCTCGCGGGTGGATTCCATGATTTCCCCGATCTGCCCGTTGATCGCCACGACACGTTCGCCGATGCCCTGAAGTGCGCTGCCGGCCTTTTCGACCAGCGACACGCCGTGCTCGACCTCCACGGTTGATTTCTTCAGCAGTGCGCTGATCTCCTTGGCGGCGGTTGCCGAGCGCTGGGCGAGTTCGCGGACTTCCTGCGCGACGACCGCAAAGCCACGACCGGATTCACCGGCACGGGCGGCCTCGACGCCGGCATTCAGCGCCAGCAGGTTTGTCTGGAAGGCGATTTCGTCGATTACCCCGATGATCTGGTTGATCTGGCGCGACGAGGCCTGGATCGCCTCCATCGCCGCAATCGTTTCCTGCATGATGCGGCCGGACTGGTCGGTTTCGCCGCGGGCATCGCCGGCAAGCTTGGCGGCCTGCTCGGCGCGGGTGATCTGGGTCCGCACCGACTGGGTGATGGCGCCGATGGCGCTGGCGGTTTCGGTCAGCGACGCGGCCTGGCGCTCGGTGCGCCCGGACAACTGGTCGGCGCCGGCGCGCATTTCCGCGGTGCCTTCGCGGACCGCCGCCGAATTGCCGCCGATGGCAGACATCGTGTCGCTGAGCGTCGCAAGCGCCGAGTTGAAGTTCGCTCGCAGGCTTTCGAGGTCCTGCGGGAACCGCCGGTCGATCTGATAGGCGAGATCGCCGCCGGCCAGCCGTCCGAGACCCTCGTCGAGGGCGCTGACGACATCCTGCAGTGTCCGTGCCTCGGCTTCACGCTCGGCCATCCGGCCCTGACGTTCGCTTTCGGCCTGCTGGCGCGCTTCGCGGCTCGCGGCCTCCAGTTGCTGCTGCTCGACCAGCGAGGTGCGGAAACGCTCGAGTGCCCGCGCCATGGTGCCGATTTCGTCCTTGCGCTGCTGGTTGCCGATCTCGATGTCGAGATTGCCGTCGGCGACATCGCTGGTGATGCGCGAAAGCCGGGTGAGCGGTGCAAACAGCCGTCCGGTGATGAACCAGGTTGCCACGCCCTGGACGACGAGCACGCCGATGCCGATCAGTGTCAACAGCCCGGCGATTTCGAACGAACCGGCGGCAAGCTCGCTGTCGAGCACGCTTTCGACGACAAGGAAGGTTTCCCCGTTCGACGCCACCGGACGTGCATAGGCACGTGCCACGCCATCCGCGCGGACAATCTCCTCGACGGACATTCCCGGGTTGGCAAGTGCGTC
>JAEWPB010000113.1 GCA_023399465.1 Pseudomonadota bacterium | reverse complement strand
CATGTCGGACAGCATCGCCATCGTGTCTTCGATCTGCTCCGAGGTCACTTCTTCCGATGGCAGGACCGAATTCAGTTCGTCCATCGTTACATAGCCGCGCTTCTTGGCGGCTTTGATCATTTTCTTGACCGCGTCGTCAGAAAGATCGAGAAGCGGGCCATCGGTTGCGCCGTCGCGTTCGCCTTCAGCTTCTTCGTTTTCTTTGACCTTGGTTGCCATGTATTTCGTCGCCTTCCCTGACGCTTGCCCTTAGTCGCGGTAATAGCCTTCCGGCTCCGGTGCCTGACCGCACCCGCCGCGAATCAATCGTCTTCACCTAACGGAATGATCTTTAATTCCTGCTTAACCACGACAGCCGCTATGGTTTGGCGCCCTCGCGCTATCACATGCCCGGTCATGGTTTCCGGATTCGCCTGACCTATTCCACCGTTTCTGCCCAAGATGGTGATTCCCACAATTTTCCGTCCCGTCAAGCTCTGCAAGAGAAAAAGCCGGGAGAGAAAATGACAATCCCATCTGCCGCGGAAAGCCGCGGCGATACGCCATTTTCTAGCGTCATGTAGGCGTCCGGTGGCAAAATGCAAGGGTTTCAATGCAAAGGCCGCAGAAACGTACAGCCCTGCTCAATAGCAACCAGGCCGTTTTGACGGAATCCGCGCGATTAAATTATCCACAGTTTATCGCCGATGATTTTTCGCGGCAACCGTGCTGATGCCGCAGGGCTGCGGCTCTGCGCCGGTGACCTACCAGTCCATCACCACCTTGCCGGAATTACCCGAGCGCATCGCCTCGAAGCCGTCCCGGAATTCGTCGATGCCGATCCGGTGGGTAATGACGGGCGTCACATCGAGGCCTCCTTGGACGAAGGCGATCATCTTGTACCAGGTCTCGAACATCTCCCGCCCATAGATGCCCTTCAGGTTCAGCATCTTGAAGATCACCTTGTTCCAGTCGATCTCGAAGCCGGTCGGCGCAATGCCGAGGATGGCAATCTTGCCGCCGTTGTTCATCTTGTCGATCATGTCGCGAAAGGCCGGGGCCGCCCCCGACATCTCGAGCCCGACATCGAAGCCTTCGGTCATGCCGATTGCAGCCATCACATCCTCGAGCCGCTCCCTCGAGGCGTCGACGACATGATCGATGCCGCACCTGCGCGCCAGTTCGAGGCGGACGGGATTGATGTCGGTGATCACCACCTTGCGCGCACCGGCCCGCTTGGCCACCATCGCCCCCATGATGCCGATCGGCCCGGCGCCGGTCACCAGCACGTCCTCGCCGACGAGATCGAAGGACAGCGCCGTATGCACGGCATTGCCGAAGGGATCGAAGATCGCCGCCACCTCGTCGGGCACGTCATCGGGGATCGGCACGACATTGTATTCCGGAATGCAGACGAACTCCCCGAACGAGCCCGGCCGGTGAACTCCGACGCCGAGGGTGTTGCGGCAGAGATGCCCCCGCCCCGCCCGGCAGTTGCGGCACTTGCCGCAGACGATGTGACCCTCGCCGGAGACCCGCTCGCCGACGCGATGCGCGGTGACCGCCGAACCGACCTCGGCGACCTCGCCGACGAATTCATGGCCGACGACCATCGGCACCGGAACGGTCTTCTGCGCCCACTGGTCCCAGTTCCAGATATGCACGTCGGTGCCGCAGATCGCCGATTTCCGGACCTTGATCAGCACGTCGTTCGGTCCCGGCTCGGGCACCGGCACGCGCTCCATCCAGAGGCCGACCTCGGGTTTTGCCTTGACGAGCGCCTTCATCATGTTCGTCATCGAAAAGCCTCCGCAACCGATTCAAAAGACGGGCGCAAATCGCCGGCCCGACTGATCAGATGACGCCGAGTTCACGCCCGACTTCCTCGAACGCCGCGATCGCCCGGCGCACATCGTCCTCGCTGTGGGCGGCCGACATCTGGGTGCGGATGCGCGCCTGTCCCTTCGGCACGACGGGAAAGGAGAACCCGATCACGTAGACGCCCTTCCTGAGCAGCCGAGCCGCCATCTCCTGCGCCAGTTTGGCATCGCCGAGCATGACGGGGATGATCGGATGCCCGCTCCCTGCAAGCGTGAAGCCGAGCCGCGCCATTTCGAGACGGAAGAGATCGGCGTTGGCATAGAGGCGCCGCCGCAGTGCATCGCCATCATCGATGAGATCGAAGACCTTCAGCGACGTGGCGGCGATCACCGGTGCGAGCGTATTGGAGAAAAGATAGGGCCGCGAACGCTGACGCAGCCAGTCGACGACCTCGGCCCTGGCTGCGGTATATCCGCCGGAGGCGCCGCCGAGCGCCTTGCCGAGGGTGCCGGTGATGATATCGATGCGGCCATCGACGCCGCAATGCTCCACCGAGCCGCGGCCGTGCCGGCCGACGAATCCGACCGCGTGGCTGTCGTCGACCATCACCATAGCACTATATTTTTCCGCCAGATCGCAGATGCCCTGCAGGTTGGCGATGATGCCGTCCATCGAGAAGACGCCATCGGTGGCGATCATCTTGAAGCGGCTGCCCGCGGCCTTCTTCAGTTCCTCCTCGAGTGCCTTCATGTCGTTGTTGGCGTAGCGAAAGCGCTTCGCCTTCGAAAGCCGCACGCCATCGATGATCGAGGCGTGGTTGAGGGCATCGGAGATGATGGCGTCCTCTTCCGACAGCAGCGTTTCGAACAGCCCGCCATTGGCATCGAAACAGGAGGAATAGAGGATCGTGTCCTCCATCCCGAGAAAGGCGGAAATGCGCGCTTCGAGCAGCTTGTGCTCTTCCTGCGTGCCACAGATGAAGCGCACCGAGGCCATGCCGTAGCCATAGCGATCGAGCGCCTTCTTGGCCGCATCCGCCAGTTCCTCGTTGTCGGCGAGCCCGAGATAATTGTTGGCGCAGAAGTTCAGTACCTGCCGGCCGCTCTCGACGGTGATCGTCCCGGCCTGTTTCGAGGTGATGACCCGCTCGGCCTTGTAAAGCCCGGCCGATTTCAGCCCGGCGAGTTCGGATCTCAGATGATCGACAAGGGATGGAGCCATGACACCGCCTTCTTTCGAAATCCTGCGGGGCCGACGCACGACGCCGCCCGAGAATGCCGATGTTGGCACGAGCCCGGCGGCCGGGCAATACCGGTCACGGATCAGGTGCTGCGGGTGAACGCCGGTCCCTTGACTCGGCCGGAAAGCACGCCGAAGCCCTCGACGATCGCTTCCTGGTTCTCCATCCGGATGATTTCCAGCTGCACTTCCTGCAGCACCCGGAGCACGTGGCCGATGCGCTCGCCGTCCTCGGCTTCGGTCGCCTCGGCAACTTCGCGCTCGAGTTCGATCTTCTGCCAGCGCAGCGCCCTCGTGCGCTTGTGCAGCGACAGCGTCTGGCGATACATCTCGCGGGCATCCTCGGGTGCGGCATCTTCCGTCGCCGGCCAGAGGCGCGCATTGCGGATCTGCTGGTCGAGGCTTTTCAGCAGCGGCTCGAAACCCTGCGCCTCGAGCTGCTCGAGCAGGTATTCACGGGAGAAATTGGGCCCGGCGGCGGCAGTCGCGGCAAGCAGCGCCGACCACAGCCGCTGGAGGTCACGATGATCGTAATCGATCGCGGCGATCTCGTCATACTCCTCGCGCAGCAACTGCGGGTGGTTGACGATGGTCAGCGCCAGCACGCTTTCGCGCAGCGCCGGCTGGTCCTGATAGCCCTTGACCAGGCCGGAGCGCACCAGGCGATCGGAAACCGTCCCCGTACCGGCGGCCCGCGGCCCCTGGGAAGCACCGGGCCGGCCGCCACTGCCCTTGCCGCCGTGCTCGAACCGTCCGCGCCCGCCGCCGCCATCGCGCTGCGGCGACTTTCCCTGCAGAAAGGCATTCAGACGGTCGCGAACGTCCTGTTGGTAATGCCGGCGGACATTCTCGTCGGCAATCACCGAGATCACCTGCTTGAGCTTGGCTTCGAGCTCGGCGCGGCTTTCAGGCGTTTCGAAGATCCCGGCATTTGCCTCGCGCGACCAGACCATGTCCGAAAGCGGCCGCGCCTGCGCGAGCACCGCATCGAACGGCGCGCGCCCTTCGTGGCGCACCAGATCGTCGGGGTCCTTGCCGTCGGGCAGCAGTGCAAAGCGCAGCGAGCGGCCGGGCTTGAGATGCGGAAGCGCCAGATCGACGGCGCGATTGGCCGCACGGATGCCGGCACCGTCGCCATCGAAACAGAGAACCGGGATGGTGGTCAGTTTCCACAAAAGTTCGAGCTGGTTTTCGGTCAGCGCCGTCCCGAGCGGTGCCACGGCATTCTCGACACCGGCCTGATGGAGCGCGATCACATCCATATAGCCTTCGACGGCAATGATCGTGCCGGCGCCGTCGGCACCCGACATGGCACGCCGGGCACGAGCAAAGTTGTAGAGCACGTTGCCCTTGTGGAAGAGCTCGGTCTCGGGCGAGTTCATGTATTTCGCCGGAGCATCCGGCGCCATGGCCCGCCCGCCGAAGGCGATCACCTTTTCCCGCGACGACAGGATCGGAAACATGATGCGGTCGCGGAAATAGTCATAGGACACCGCGATGCCCTCACCGAAGCGCACCAGACCGCAGGCCTCGATCTGCTCCCTGGGCACGCCCTTGGCCGCCAGATGCTCCTTGAGGGCATTGCGACTTTCCGGGGCATAGCCGAGCCGGAACGTCTCGATGGTACGGCCACTCAGGCCACGGTCGCGCAGATAGGCGCGCGCCCTGGCGCCGTTCGCCGTCTGCAGCTGATCCTGGAAGAACTGCGTCGCCATCTCCATCACGTCGAGCAGCGAGGTGCGCTCGCGTTCGCGGCGCTGCGCCTGCGGATCGGGTTGCGGCAGGGCAACGCCCGCCATGTCGGCGATCTGCTGCACCGCTTCCGGGAAGCTCAGCCCCTCGAGGTCGGTGAGGAAGCGGAAGTGATCGCCGGTCACCCCGCAGCCGAAGCAGTGGTAGCGGCCCTTGCGATCCTCGCAATGGAAGCTCGGCGACTTTTCGCCGTGGAACGGGCAGCAGGCCCAGAAGTCACCGCGCGGGGCGTTGGTCTTCTTCCTGTCCCAGGTCACGCGTCGGCCGATCACGTCCGATATCGGCACGCGGTCGCGTATCTCGTCGAGGAAGGAAGGTGAAAAACGCATACAAGATCCCGGTTCGGCCCGTTTCGCCATGGTCCTACAGTGCGGAGGGCGTCGGGCCATCCATAATCGGTCCTGCGCCAATGCGCAAATATCGACCGCACCCAGCCGGGCTTTTCCCCTGCCCGGAGGGCTCTAATGACGAATCCGCGCACCGCAAGACAAGGCGAATATTATTTTTTTGTAATTTGAACAGGCGGGCAATTTTCACTAGTTTCGCAAGTGCCGGCCTGGACCTGCAAGAGCTGTCGAAACAACAAGACAGCAATGCCGCACCAGATTACCTGATTTGCTGCGTACTACCGCGAACGGAAGCCCTCCCCCAACGGTAGATCGGCCTGGAGGCAGGAGTCATATCCTCCTGCCTCTCTTTGCTTTTCAATCGCGTTACTTCAGCAATTCCTTGACGACGCCGGAAGCCTTGGCGAAATCCATCTGCCCGGCGTAACGTTCCTTCAGCGTTGCTATGACCTTGCCCATGTCGCGAAGCCCCTGTGCGCCGATCTCGGGGATCACCGCAGCGCAGATCTCGCGCACCTTCTCGTCGGACAACTGCTCGGGCATGAAGGACTTGAGCACCTCGATTTCCCGCCGCTCCTGATCGGCGAGTTCGGCGCGGCCGGCATCGTCGTAGATCTTGGCGGATTCCTCGCGCTGCTTGATCATCTTGGCGAAGATCTGCAGGATATCGTCGTCGCTGACCGGATCCTTGCCGGCGCCGCGATTGGCAATGTCGCGGTCCTTGATCGCCGCCTGGGCCAGACGGATCGTCGAGGTCCGCACGGTGTCCTTGCTCTTCAGCGCTTCCTTGAGGGCATTGGCAAGCTTGTCACGCATCTTCTTCTCCTTCGGGAATGCATATGCGCCTTGTTCGCGGCGGTCATCCCCCTGTCTTCGTTCGTGGCTGTCATACCCCATAACCCATGAAAACCGAAATCGAATTTCCGCCCGCCCGGCTTGGCGCGCGCTGCGAAGAAAGGGCGGGAAATCCCGCAATTGCGCGCCTGCATTGCGCTGACTGCAATTGACCGCACGACCGCTATTGGCTATTTACCGTCACCTGCACGAAAATCGACATCAGGGCCCTTGACCGCGACCGCCATCGCGCGCCCTCGTCTGCGAAAGAAAAAGGCCGGCGTTTCCGCTTACAGGGGCGGAGGGCGCTGCAGCCGGAAACGGGATAGAGATGACCGCAACGCTCCCATGGACCACCGAAAAGCCCACCGCCATGCTCGTTCTGGCCGATGGCACCGTGATTGAAGGCAAGGGCATCGGCGCGACCGGCAAGGTCCAGGCCGAAGTCTGCTTCAATACCGCCCTGACCGGCTACCAGGAGATCCTCACCGATCCCTCCTACCTCGACCAGATCGTTACCTTCACCTTCCCGCATATCGGCAATATCGGCGCCAATGACGAAGATATCGAAGACCTGACGCCGGCCGCCCGCCACGGCGCAGTCGGCGTCATCTTCAAGGCCGACATCACCGACCCGTCGAACTTCCGCGCCGCCAAGCACCTCGACCAGTGGCTGAAGGCCCGCGGCATCATCGGCATGTGCGGTATCGATACCCGCGCGCTGACCGCCTGGATCCGCGACAACGGCATGCCGAACGCTGTCATCGCCCATGACCCGAACGGCGTCTTCGACATCGACACGCTGAAGGCCGAAGCCAAGGCATGGAGCGGCCTCGAAGGCCTCGACCTCGCCAAGGTCGCTTCCTCCGGCCAGTCGAGCCACTGGGACGAAAAGCCGTGGGTGTGGAACGAAGGCTATGACGACCTCGCCGACGGCGACGTCAAGTACCACATCGTCGCCCTCGACTTCGGCGTCAAGCGCAACATCCTGCGCCTCTTCGCCGGCCTCGGCTGCAAGGTCACCGTCATGCCGGCGACCGCAAGCGCCGAAGAAGTCCTCGCCCAGAACCCCGACGGCATTTTCCTGTCGAACGGCCCCGGCGATCCGGCCGCGACCGGTACCTATGCCGTTCCGGTTATCCGCAAGCTGATCGAGACCGGCCTGCCGATCTTCGGCATCTGCCTCGGCCACCAGATTCTCGCGCTTGCACTCGGCGGCACCACCGCCAAGATGCACCAGGGCCATCACGGCGCCAACCACCCGGTCAAGGACTACACCACCGGCAAGGTCGAGATCGTATCGATGAACCATGGCTTCGCGGTCGACTCGAAGTCGCTGCCCGATGGCGTCGAGGAGACTCACGTTTCGCTGTTCGACGGCACCAATTGCGGCCTGCGCGTTACCGGCAAGCCGGTGTTCTCGGTACAGCATCACCCGGAAGCCTCGCCGGGTCCGCAGGACAGCCACTACCTCTTCCGCCGCTTCGTCAATCTGGTGCGCGAGAAGAAGGGCGAGCCGCTGCTGGCGGAACGCTGAACCGATCAAAGACAAGAGTTTAAAAGCCCGGTTCGCCGGGCTTTTTCATGTCCATGCCTGAGAGACAATTGATATGATGCCTGCGCACGGGCACTCGGGGCCGCGTGACGCCATCCCCACCGGACACCGCAGGAACCGTCAGTAGTAGCGGGCAAGCCGCATCTCGCGCTTTACCAAGGTGTAGAAGCGGATCGAGAGAAACAGCGAAGCGGCGGCGAGCCCGACCAGGAAGCCGAGCCAGATGCCGATGCCGCCGAGGCCCAGCGGGAACGCCAGAAGCCAGGCAAAGAAGAAGCCGATCGGCCAGTAGGAAATCAGCGCCAGGATCATCGGCACCCGGGCGTCCTTCAGTCCGCGCAGCAGACCGGCGACGATCGCCTGCAGCCCGTCGGCGAGCTGGAACGCTCCCGCCACGATGACGAAATGCCCGGCAATCGTCAGCAGCTCGGCAGCGCCCGGCGCGTTGACATCGATGAACAGGCTGCTCAGCGTGCGCGGCATCAGGGCGAACAGAATGCCGCCGGCAAGCGAAATCATCGAGGAGATCACGATCACCGTGATCGAAGCGCGCACCAGATTGCTGAAATCGTTGCGCCCATGGGCGATGCCGACGCGGACCGTCGCCGCCTGCGACAATCCGAGCGGGATCATGAATGCGATCGAGGTCAATTGCATCGCAATCCCGTGCGCGGCCAGTTCCACCGTGCCGATGCTGCCCATCAGCAGCGCCGCGCCGGTGAACAGGCTGGTTTCGGCAAGGACGGTGATGCTGATCGGGGCCCCGAGCTGGAGGACCTCCCACAGCGCTCTCCAGTCGGGTCGCCAAAAGCGCACGAAAAGCTCGTACTTGCGGGTTTCCTCGCGGGCCTGGATGAAGGCGACGATGAACAGGAAACCCGCCGTCTGCACGACGACGGAAACGATGGCCGCGCCGTTCAATCCCATTGCCGGCAAGCCGAGGTGGCCGAGAACCAGGGCATAGGCAAAGATGGCATTGAGCACCAGCGTGGCGATCGTGACGTAGAGGATGATGCTCGCCTTGCCGATGGCGCTGACCAGCGCCCGGAGCACGACGAACAGCAGCGCCGGCAACAGGCTGAACTGGGCGATAGCCACGTAATCCCCGGCAAGTGCCGCGACGGCGGGCGCCTGCCCGGCAGCAACCAGGATGCGCTCGGCATTCAGGAACACCGGTATGGTCAAGAGCGAATAGGCGATTGCGACCCACATGCCCATGCGCAGCGAGCGGCGGATCGTCACGGCATCGCCACGGCCGAGGGCCTGCGCCACCATCGGCACCACGGCTATCGAAAAGCCGGAACCGAAAATGAAGAGGGTGAAATAGAACTGGCCGGCCAGCACGATCGCCGCCAGCTGCTCGGTGCCGAGGCGGCCGACGATCATCACGTCGGTCGTGTGGATGCCGAGCTGCGCCAGTTGCGCCCCGATCAACGGAATGCCGAGCGCGAGCGTGGCGCGGATATGCGCTGACCACGAATTATCTTCGCGCGCGGGCACGAGCGTCTGGGGAGGCGTCAACATCGTAGCTGTCCGAACAAGAAAAGGCCAAGTCGGCACTCGGCGGAGGCACCGAGGCTTAGTTCAAGTGCAGCCAAAGCACCAGTCTAAAAATCGAAATGCCTAAAGTTTCATCAAACCATCACAAATACTGATGACTATCGAGGCAGCAGCAATGCGCCGCCTCTCCGCCGTGGCGCTTCCGGGCGGGCGGCGCCTCTCCCGACAGGCCGCAATCGCGCGCCTCTGCCCGAAATTTGCGCGACCTTCGAAATATGCTGAGTGCTTCGAGATTTTCCCGCTGACATCGAGGGAGAAGCAAAATGAAGATCGTACGCTTGGGAAGAACCGGCCCCGAGGTTTCGAAGATCGGGCTTGGCTGCATGGGCATGTCCGATTTATACGGCCCTTCCGACCGTGCCGAAAGCATCGCGACCATTCACGCGGCGCTCGACGCGGGCATCAACCTCATCGATACCGGCGATTTCTACGGCATGGGCCATAATGAGATGCTGATCGGCGAGGCCTTGAGGGGCCGCAATCGCGACCAGGTGATCATCAGCGTCAAGTTCGGCGGGTTGCGCGATCCCGCGGGCAACTGGAACGGCTACGATACACGTCCGCTCGCGGTCAGGAACTTTCTCGCCTACTCGCTGAAGAGGCTCAACGTCGACTACATCGACATCTACCGCCCTTCCCGCCTGGATCCAGCCGTACCGATCGAGGACACGGTCGGAGCGATCGCCGAGATGATAAAGGCGGGCTATGTCCGCCACGTGGGCCTTTCCGAAGTCGGCGCCGACACGATCCGGCGCGCGGCGGCGGTTCATCCGATTTCGGACCTGCAGATCGAGTATTCGCTGATTTCCCGCGGCATCGAGAAAGAGATCCTTCCGGCCTGCCGGGACCTCGGGATCGCGATCACCGCCTATGGTGTTCTCGCGCACGGACTGATCAGCGGGCACTGGCAGAAGGACCGGCCTGTGGCGAAGGGTGACATTCGCGGCTACAGCCCGCGCTTTCAAAAGGGAAACCTCGAGAAGAACCTCGAACTCGTGGACGCCTTGCGCGGGGTCGCCGACGCCAAGGGCGTGACGGTGGCACAGATCGCCATTGCCTGGGTGGCGTCACGCGGCAGCGATGTCGTGCCTCTTGTCGGCGCGCGCCGCAGGGACCGCCTCGAGGAAGCGCTCGGCGCCCTCGAGGTCCAGTTGTCCCCCGAGGATCTGGCGAAGATCGAGAAGGCCGTACCGAAGGATGCCGCCGCCGGCGCGCGCTATCCCGCCGCCCAGCTCGCACATCTCGACAGCGAGAAATAGCGGCAATCCATTCGCGCTTCCGCTAGGGACGACGGCGCAAGCGCAGCCGGTGGCAGCCCGCGCGTCCTAGACCGGGTTCGAGAACGTATCGCAGGCATTGATGTCGCCGCTGTCGAAGCCGCGCTTGAACCACTTCATGCGCTGCGCCGAAGTACCGTGATTGAAGCTTTCCGGCACGACATAGCCCTGGGTGCGCTTCTGCAGCGTATCGTCACCGATCTGCTGTGCGGCATTCAGCGCCTCCTCGAGATCGCCGGCCTCCAGGATGCCCTTCTGCTCGGTAAACCTGCCCCAGACGCCGGCAAAGCAGTCGGCCTGCAACTCCACCTTGACCGACAGCTGATTGGCCTCGACCGGGCTCAACTGCTGACGCAGCTGGTTGAACTTCGGCAGGACTCCGATCAGGTTCTGCACGTGATGGCCGACCTCGTGGGCAATGACATAGGCCTCGGCGAAATCGCCCGAGGCCCCGAATCGCTGCTTCAGCTCACGGAAGAAGTCGGTATCGAGATAGACCTTGTTGTCGTTGGGGCAGTAGAACGGGCCCGATGCCGCCGAAGCGAGGCCGCAGGCGGAACTGACGCGCCCCGAAAACAGCACCAGTTTCGGCTCCTGGTAGGTGGCGCCTGCCGCCTTGAATATCCCCGACCAGGTATCTTCCGTCTCTGCGAGAACCGTGCGCACGAACGCCGTCATCTCGTCATTGGCGGGCGTTCTCGGCTGCAGCTGGGTATCGGTCTGCTCATAGCCGGGACCGCTGATGCCGCCCTGCTCCAGCACCTGCAGCATGTCGATGCCCAGGGCCTTGAGAATGAAGAAGATGACCACGAGCAGGATGATCGTGCCGATGCCGCCGCCGGACGCCCGGCGCATTCCGCCGCCGCCGGGAATGCGAAAGCCGCCTCGTCCGAACGGGTCGCGACCGAGCCCGCCCGGGCCGGGCGAGGCACCGCGACGGTCCTCGATATTGTCCGATTGCCGGCGTCCCTTCCAATCCATGATCGCTCACCTCCGTCAGGCAGATCTTCAACATGCGATCTCCAGATCCGCTTGCTTTCTCCCTTATAAAGCCGGGCGGCAATCGTTGTAAGACCCTTTGCCGATTTCAGCAGGCACCTTACCGCGATTTGCCCACCTGCCGAACAAAGATCGCCCGGAGAGCGGGCAAAGCGATCGCCGTGAAGCATAGCCCGAGGGCAAGGGCTACAAGGATTGTCCCTGCCGCGGTCGTCTCGGCAAAGACAGCGGTATTCATCATCCGGCCTGGAAGGAAAGAAAAAAGTCCGGCGCCGACGATGCCGCCGAGATACATGCCGCCGACAGTCCCGCGATGAGCTGCGATATCGTGGCGGCGCGCTGCAGCAACTGCGCGAAAACTGCCGACAATGACATAAGCGGACAGCAAGTGGATCGGACTGAAGCTCCCGATCATGCGTATCTCATGAATAAAGAAGGCCGATGCCGCCGTCATCACCATCAAAAACAGCCAAAGCTTGCCGAGCAACCGGTGAACGGGCGTGCCTTTCGGCCGGATCAAAAGAAATGCACCCAAAAGCGCTGCGGGAATGACTGTCGCCAGATGGAGCTGAATCGCCAGCGGAGCCGCAAGGATAGGCGTAAATGTCATATGCAAATCTCTAGCTGATTGAAATTCCCCGAGAGTTGCAACAACCCTTTCCCTGCTTCAAGTGCTCTGCGGCGAAAGAACGGGAAACTCCGTGGAAGCACCACCCCTGCAATCCGCGCTTCGCGGAATGGGCCACGTGCCTTCACCCGATCCCGCGCAACGGAGTGCCCTGTTCTTCCCTCATTTATCGCGCCGCGATCGCCTGTCGATTTCTGTCGATTCCGGAATTTTCGGGGTTCCGCTTATGCAAACATTTGCCTATAAGCCCCTTCTAGCCTTTTAAGACCAATAATGCGCGCGCCCGGCCGGTGATCTCCCACCCTGGCCGGCTTTTTGCGCACGCGGAAAAACGGATAGAGATCATGCCAAAGCGCCAAGACATCAAATCGATCCTCATTATCGGCGCGGGTCCGATTGTTATTGGTCAGGCATGCGAGTTCGACTATTCCGGCACCCAGGCCTGCAAGGCGCTGAAGGAAGAAGGGTACCGGGTCATCCTGGTCAACTCCAACCCGGCAACCATCATGACCGATCCGGGCCTGGCGGATGCGACCTATATCGAGCCGATCACCCCCGAGGTCGTCGCCAAGATCATCGCCAAGGAGCGCCCCGATGCGCTGCTGCCGACCATGGGCGGCCAGACCGCGCTCAACACCGCGCTTTCGCTGAAGCGCATGGGCGTCCTCGACCGTTACAACGTCGAGATGATCGGCGCGAAGCCGGCGGCAATCGACAAGGCCGAGGACCGCGCGCTGTTCCGCGAGGCCATGGCCAAGATCGGGCTTGAAACCCCGCGTTCGATGCTGGCGAACGCCACCGAGATCAAGGATCAGGACCGCAAGGCGCATGAAGCCGAGCGCGCGGCGATCAAGGCCAAGCTTTCCGGCTCCGAGCTCGACAAGGCCCTCGACGAACTCGAGAACCGCTGGAACCTCGGCGAGACCGACCGCAAGCAGCGCTACATGAACCACGCAGTAGCGGTTGCCGCCCAGGCGCTCGACCATGTCGGCCTGCCGGCGATCATCCGCCCCTCCTTCACGCTCGGCGGCACCGGCGGCGGCATCGCCTACAACCGCTCCGAGTTCTTCGACATCGTCTCCGGCGGCCTCGACGCCTCGCCGACCACCGAAGTGCTGATCGAAGAATCGGTGCTCGGCTGGAAGGAATATGAAATGGAGGTCGTCCGCGACACGGCGGACAACTGCATTATCATCTGCTCGATCGAGAACATCGACCCGATGGGCGTGCACACCGGCGACTCGATCACCGTTGCCCCGGCGCTGACCTTGACCGACAAGGAATACCAGATCATGCGCAACGCCTCGATCGCGGTGCTGCGCGAGATCGGCGTCGAGACCGGCGGCTCGAACGTACAGTTCGCCGTCAATCCGGCCGACGGCCGCCTCGTCGTCATCGAAATGAACCCGCGCGTCTCGCGCTCCTCGGCGCTGGCCTCGAAGGCAACCGGCTTCCCGATCGCCAAGATCGCCGCCAAGCTCGCCATCGGCTACACGCTCGACGAACTGGAAAACGACATCACCGGCGGCGCGACCCCGGCATCGTTCGAACCGTCGATCGACTACGTCGTCACCAAGATCCCGCGCTTTGCCTTCGAAAAGTTCCCGGGCGCCGAGCCGACCCTGACCACGGCGATGAAGTCGGTCGGCGAAGTCATGGCGATCGGCCGTACCTTTGCCGAATCGCTGCAGAAGGCGCTGCGCGGCCTGGAAACCGGCCTGACCGGTCTCGACGAGATCGAAATCCCCGGCTTCGGCGCCAATGGTGACGACAGCGACGACAAGAACGCCATCCGCGCCGCCATCGGCACGCCGACCCCGGATCGCCTGCGCATGGTCGCCCAGGCGCTGCGCCTCGGCATGAGCCCCGAGGAAGTCCACGAAGGCTGCAAGATCGACCCGTGGTTCATCGCCCAGTTCAAGGCGATCGTCGACATGGAAGCGCGCATCCGCGAGCACGGCCTGCCGGAAGACGCACAGAACCTCCGCATGCTGAAGGCCATGGGCTTCTCCGACGCGCGTCTTGCGACGCTCACCGGCAAGCGCCCGAAGGAAGTGGCCGAACTGCGCAACGCCCTGAACGTCCGTCCGGTGTTCAAGCGCATCGACACCTGCGCCGCCGAGTTCGCCTCGCCGACCGCCTACATGTACTCCACCTACGAGACGCCGTTCATTGGCGAAGCCCGCTCGGAAGCCGGGATTTCCGACCGCAAGAAGGTCGTCATCCTCGGAGGCGGCCCGAACCGTATCGGCCAGGGCATCGAGTTCGACTATTGCTGCTGCCATGCCGCCTTCGCCCTGAAGGATGCCGGCTATGAAGCGATCATGGTCAACTGCAACCCGGAAACCGTCTCGACCGACTACGACACCTCCGATCGCCTCTACTTCGAACCGCTGACAGCGGAAGACGTGATCGAAATCCTCAAGGCCGAGCAGACCAACGGCACGCTCGTCGGCGTGATCGTCCAGTTCGGCGGCCAGACGCCGCTGAAGCTCGCCGAAGCGCTCGAGAAGAACGGCATCCCGATCCTCGGCACCGCACCCGACATGATCGACCTTGCCGAGGACCGCGACCGCTTCCAGAAGCTGCTGATGAAGCTCGACCTCAACCAGCCGAACAACGGCATCGCCTACTCGGTCGAGCAGGCGCGCCTGGTTGCCGGCGAGATCGGCTTCCCGCTGGTCGTCCGCCCGTCCTACGTGCTCGGCGGCCGCGCCATGCAGATCATCCACTCGGAAGGCCAGCTCCAGATCTACCTGCTCGACACCGTGCCGGAACTGGTGCCGGAGGATATCAAGCAGCGCTACCCGAACGACAAGACCGGCCAGATCAACACCCTGCTCGGCAAGAACCCGCTGCTTTTCGACAGCTACCTGACCAACGCGATCGAAGTCGACGTGGATGCGCTTTGCGACGGCGACGACGTCTTCGTTGCCGGTATCATGGAGCATATCGAGGAAGCCGGCATCCACTCGGGCGACTCGGCCTGCTCGCTGCCGGCGCGTTCGCTTGCTCCCGATGTGCTCGATGAACTCGAGCGCCAGACCCATGCGCTCGCCAAGGCGCTGAACGTCGGCGGCCTGATGAACGTCCAGTACGCCATCAAGGACGGCACCATCTACGTCCTCGAGGTCAATCCGCGCGCTTCGCGTACGGTTCCCTTCGTCGCCAAGACCATCGGCGCGCCGATCGCCAAGATCGCCGCCCGCGTCATGGCCGGTGAAAAGCTCGACCCGGCAATCTCCGCCTATGGCAACAAGCCGGATCCGCGTCACCTGAACCATATCGCGGTCAAGGAAGCCGTGTTCCCGTTCGCCCGCTTCCCCGGCGTCGACACGCTGCTCGGGCCGGAAATGCGCTCGACCGGTGAAGTCATGGGCCTCGATACCGACTTCGCACTGGCATTCGCCAAGGCGCAGCTCGGCGCCGGCGTCGAACTGCCGCGCGAAGGCACCGTCTTCGTCTCGGTCCGTGACGACGACAAGGTTCGCGTGCTGCCGGCGATCCGGCTGCTGGCGAGCATCGGCTTCAAGGTGCTCGCCACCGGCGGCACCCAGCGCTTCCTCGCTGAAAACGGCATCGACGCGACCAAGGTCAACAAGGTGCTCGAAGGCCGTCCGCATATCGAGGACGCGATCCGCAACCGTCAGGTCCAGCTGGTGATCAACACCACCAACGGCAACAAGGCGATCTCGGACTCCAAATCGCTGCGCCGCGCAACGCTGATGCAGAAGGTGCCCTACTTCACCACCATGGCCGGGGCGCAGGCCGCCGCCGAAGCCATCAAGGCGCTGAAGGAAGGCCATCTGGAAGTGCGCCCGCTGCAGAGCTACTTCTGATAGGATCAGATTGCCGCCCGGCCAACCCGGGCGGCAGTTTTGGCAGCAATCGGGGAAGTCTCCATGACCGATGTGATCGAGATCCGGAACGAGCGGCTCTTCGCCGTCGATCAGCGAACGCTTTTCGACGCCTTCGCCGATCCTGAGCAGCTTCGTCACTGGTGGGGCCCGAACGGCTTCACCAACCTCATCGAGCGCTTCGATCTCGTGCCCGGCGGCAGCTGGATCATCACGATGACCGCGTCCAACGGCACGGATTTCCGCAACCGCTCGACCTTCGAAATCGTGGAGGCGCCGAACAGGATCGTGTTCGTCCACCACGAGCCGATCCACGTCTTCCGGATGGAAATGCTGTTTTCCCAGGAAGAAGCCGGTACAAGGCTGACCTGGACAATGTATTTCGAGCCGAGCGAAGAAATCGTCGAGCTCGAGAGATTCATCGCTGCTGCCAACGAGCAGAACTTCGACCGGCTTGAGACGTTCCTTCAGGAAACAGCAAGCCACCGGGCCTGACCGGACGCAGAACCACCGACTGTTATTCGCCCGCGCATTTGGGACATCACTACGGAAGCGCGCATCTTTCGCAGGAGAACCGCATGAGTGCAATGCCGGCCGCCGCCGCAGGTCGCCGCGAATGGATGGGCCTGATCGTCCTTTCCATCGCCTGCCTTCTCTATTCCATGGACCTTTCGGTCCTGTTCCTGGCCATGCCAGCCATCGTCGCCGACCTCGATCCGACGGCAGCGCAACTGCTGTGGATCAACGACATCTACGGCTTCATGGTCGCCGGCTTTCTGGTGACGATGGGATCGCTCGGCGACCGGGTCGGCCGCAGGCGCATCCTTCTCATCGGCTGCGCGGCCTTCGGACTGGCGTCGGTATTCGCAGCTTTCGCGGAGACCGCGAACCAGCTCATTCTGGCGCGCGCCCTGCTCGGCATCGCCGGAGCGACCATCGCGCCCTCCACCCTGTCGCTCGTCGTCAACATGTTCGCCGTCGAAGCGGAGCGCAATCGCGCGATCGGCGTATGGGGCACGGCTTTCGCGCTCGGCGGCCTCGTCGGCCCGCTGATCGGCGGCGTGCTGCTCGAGTTCTTCCATTGGGGCGCGGTGTTCCTGATCAACGTGCCGATCATGATACTGCTCCTCGGGGCAGCGCCGTTCCTTCTTCCCGAATACCGCAGCGAACAGAGCGCCCGTTTGGACCTGCCGAGCGTCGCATTGTCGCTCGGAGCCGTGCTCCCGATCATCTATGGTCTCAAGCATATCGCCATGGACGGGTTCCAGGCCGTCCATCTCCTGCCGATCGCGATCGGCGTGGCATTGGGGGCGGCCTTCCTGTCGAGGCAGGCAAAACTCGCGGATCCACTGATCGACCTCACCCTGTTTCGCATTCCTGCCTTCACCGCATCGCTGCTCGTCAATCTGTGCGGCGTGTTCTTCGCCTTCGGCATCTTCCTGTTCCAGAACCAGTTCCTGCAACTGGTATTGGGCTATACGCCGCTGGAGGCCGCCGCCTGGTCTACCGTTCCCGGTGTTGTTTTCACGATCATGTCGCTGCAGGCGTACCGGGTCACCAACCGCTTCGGAGCCACGAAGACGGTCATCGGCGGACTGATCGTCAATGCCGCCGGCGCGCTGGTCATGGCTTATGCGGCATACGCCCAGAGCCTTGGCGCAGTCCTCGTGGGAAGCGGCCTGATCGGCATCGGCTTCGTGCCGGTGGTGCTGACCACGACGGGGCTGATCGTCGGCGCGGCGCCGCCGGAGCGCGCCGGTGCCGCATCCGCCATTTCGGAGACCAGCGGAGAATTCGGCGGGGCGATGGGCGTTGCTTTGCTCGGCAGCCTCAGCACTGTGCTTTACCGCATTTCCATGCAGCAGGCGGATCTGTCGGCGCTGCCCGAGCATGCCGCAGATGCCAGCCGGTCGACGCTGGCAAGCGCCGTCGAGAACGCCGTGGCGCTCGGCATGGAGAATGCCGACTGGCTGGCGATCGCGCGTGACGGCTTTTCGCTCGGCTTCGTGGCCGCCTGCCTCCTTGCGACAGTCTCCCTCATCGTCCTCGCCGGGATCGCGCAGAGGGTGTATGCCGCCGCCGGACCGATCCGCGCATCGGCCGGGCATTGAGCATCGGGCCCGCCGCGAGTGCTGCTGTGGGCCGTTATCGCACGTGCTTGTAGACGGTTGTCCGTGACAGGCCCAGTTGCCGCGCGGTGTGCGAAATGTTGCATTCCGTAGTCCTGAAAACGGACCGGATCTCGCGGCACTTCGTGCGGCTCAGCGGGTGGTCGCGGCAAAGCTCGCAGCTGTCCTGATCGCCCTCGACCGCTGCCTCCATCGCGCCGAAGCAATCCTCATCGACAAACTCCATATGCCGGCGAACCAGCGCGCGCTGCAGCGCCGTTCTCAGTTCCCTGATATTGCCCGGCCAGGAATGCCTGGAGAGAGCGGCAATCGCGGCATCGGTGATCGGCGTGCCGGGTGCGAGCTCTTCCATGAGGTGTCGCACGACACTGCCGAAATCCGAACGCGCGCGAAGCGGCGGCAGGCGTATGGTGAAGGCATTCAGGCGATAAAAGAGATCGGCGCGGAAGGTGCGGTTTGCCACCATTTCCTTCAGGTCGCGGTTGGTCGCCGAGACGATCTGGACGTCGACCTTGTGGGTCTTGTTCCCGCCGACGGCCCTCACCTCCATGCTGTCGAGAAAGCGCAGCAGCGAGGTCTGGGCGGCGGGAGGGATATCCGCGACCTCGTCGAAGAACAGGGTTCCGCGGTCGGCCGTGCGCGCCAGGCCGAGGGCCCCCTCTGCCCGGGCATTGGTAAAGGCGCCGCGCTCATGGCCGAAGATTTCCGCGATGAACAGGTTCTCGGGAATGGCGCCGCAGTTGAGGGCTACGAATTCGCCCTTGCGGCCGCTCAAATTGTGGACATGCCGGGCCATCAGGTCCTTGCCGGTGCCGGTTTCGCCGGTGACATGAACCGGCATGCGAAGTGCCGCCGCTTCCTCGATGTCGGTCATCGAGTGCCTGATCGCGGGATCGTCGCAAACGAAGGACGGCTCGTGCCGCGCCTGTACCATCGGCGGCATCGCCGGGCGACGCCTGGCTGGCGCCTGAGGGGCAATCGCCTGCCGCAGGCCGATCTGGCGGCAGACCATGAAGAGGCCGCTGCCGGCGCGGTCGCGAATGCGGATGACGCCGCCGTTCAAAAGCCCGTCCATCGCCGATCCGAACCCTGCCTCGAACAGTTCATCGAAATGACCGCCGATCATCGCCGGCAATCCGGCGAGTAGCTTGATGCCCGGGCGGTTCAGCGAAATGATGGCGCCATCGCGCGAAACCGAGATCAGGCCGGCGGAGATCGTGTCGAGATATTCCATCCGCGGATGGAAGGCGAAGATGAAGCTTTTCGAGCACTCCTGGAAGATCAGTCCGTTCTCGATCTGCGCCGCGGCCATGCGCACGAGGGCATGGGTATGCTCCTGGCGCGCTTCGTGGGCGCACGAGGCATCCAGCAATCCGAGCGTCTCGCCCCGGGAATTCAGGATGGGGGCCGCCATGCAGCTGAGGTGCCCGTGGCAGCTGAAATAGTGCTCGCGCCCGTAGATGGCGACCGGCTTGTGATACATCGCGGCCAGCCCCAGCGCATTGGTCCCCCGCTGGTTTTCGTCCCAGACACTGCCGGGAATGATCGAGCGACCGGGCGCGCTGTCGGCGAAATGCTGGTCGCTGATCGTGTCGAGGACGATGCCGTCGGCATCGCCGAGCGCGATCATGAAGTTCGACCCGGCGATCTGCGAATAGAGCAGCTGCATTTCCGCCAGCGCCAGCCGTCGAAGCGCAGCGTTCTGCTCGCGTCGGTCATTGACCTGCGAAAACGCGATGACGTTCTGACGCGGTTCTGACCGCGGGTCGAGCCCCAGCTCCCGGCAGCGCTGCCAGCTGTCGGCCACGACCGGCGGCAACGTGCCCATGGGAAAGCGATCGCCGCGCTCGAGTGCACTTCGAGCGCGGTCCATCCCGGAAAGATGCTGCATGTCTCCTCCTCATGCATCATTTTCCAATGACAATAACGTCATGCGTGTATCCCCGGCAATATACAGAAACTGAACAGTGTAACGCGGCGAACGTTCACTTGGTGAACGGAAGATTTCACCAGGATTACGCTTATCATTCTGAATTCGCACAGTGTTTGTATCTGGCACGGCGCTTGCGGTTTCGGTCGTCGACTGCGGGCACTTCCCGCCAAGGAGGAGACGACGACATGAAGGCACAGGTACTGACGCAATATGACGACGCGCTGACGGCGGACCGGTGGGTGACGCTGCAGGAGGTCGCCGACCCGAAGATCGAGAAATCGACCGACGTCATCGTCCGCATCGGCGGCGCCGGCGTCTGCCGCACCGACCTGCACATCATCGAGGGCATCTGGCGGCCGCACATGGATCCTTCCGGCGACAACCTGCTGCCGCTGATCATGGGCCACGAGAATGCCGGCTGGGTCGAGGCGGTCGGCAAGGAGGTCGAGGGCATCAAGGTCGGCGATCCGGTGATCGTCCATCCGAAGATCTCCGGCGGCACGTGCCTCGCCTGCCGACGCGGCTTCGACATGCACGGCCCCGGCA
>JAEWPB010000050.1 GCA_023399465.1 Pseudomonadota bacterium | reverse complement strand
TCCGCGAGCGCCGCCGCCCACGTTTCTCTTTCTTCATCTCTATTCGATTGTCAAAAAACCGACGAACCGAAGTTCGTCATCATTTCCATCGACCGGATCCCGGTCGAGTGACCAACCTTGCGGCCGGTCCAGAAACTCTGTCACGAGTTTGTCGGTCGCTTGCAGCGCCGCCGCCCTCGTTGGTGAAGCGGGTTCTAGATCCACCGCCCCATGAAGTCAACAACCAATCGTCAAAAATCTGCAATATTCGACAAGGCACTGAAATCACGCCGCTTTCTTTCTCCACACCCCGACGGTCCCTCGCCGGCGGATCGGCCCGCCGATGCCGGCGCACCGGAAGCGTGCGGAGGGGCTTTAGTCAGATGATCCAGGGTTGTGAGTGGGACTAGCAAGGATAGAAATAGGGCGGCGACCGGGGGAAGACAAGGATGCGGTTGATCCATCAGGGGACGGCCGACCTTATGCGCCTTGCTGAGGACTGCCTGGCGCGGCGGTACAAAATAGCAGGCGCGACGCGGATCAGGCTGGTGCCTTCGAGCCCGCCAGGAGCTTCTCGCCTGTATGTTGGGGACAAAGCCGCAAGCTCCTGTACATCCGCGCCCGCCTGCCCCGACAATTTCACATTCCGGTGCAAATGGCTTGGATGAAACATGCCGCAAGTGATTTGCGCGATCGCCCGACAGTTGTGCGCAAACGCCCGACGCGGCGGCCACGCGTTTGACTTCAAAGGGGGAAACATGCACTTCTTGCGCCACCCCAGCGTTTCAAACCAGGCATAGAGGACCGGATACGGCAGGCATGACGATCGACAGGACCACGCTGCAATCGCTCGGAAACGAGGCGCCGATACTGGCGGACGGCCGCAGGGCCCCGGATCGTCGCGAGATTTCGTTGCGCTGGCTTTCCGGCACCTGCCTGACCGGGATCACCTCGAGCATTCTGATGGGCGTGGCGCTGTTTGCCGCGCTCGACGGACGCCAGCAGCTCGCCATTCCGGCCGAAGCCTATGCCGCGATCAATGCCGACGCCGGCGACGACGACCTCGATGATGACGTCAAGCGCGGCTCGCGACTGCTTGCCGCCAATATCGCCGCCAAGCCCACCGACCGCACCATTCTCGAGGTCTCGACGGTCGTCCATGACGGCGAGAAGGAAGTCGTGCGGCGCAAACCGTTCGCGCATGTGACCATGGCGCTCGCCGCCAGCCATTCGATCCAGGACCAGGACTATCCGGCATTCGATCCGCTGGCGATCTTTTCCACGGACGAGAAAATCGCCGCAGGCGCCAATCGCACCGGAGCGATCTACGGCTCTGATGTCGAATCCGAAGTCAGCCTGAAGACCATCCCCTTCCCGGTCAGGGACCTGCCCTTTGCCTACGCATCGTCGATGACGCTCGACGAGGTCGAGGAGAACGTGCGCTCGAACGGTTCGGTGCTGACCGACGGCGACAGCCAGGTATCGGCGCTCTACTATGTCGACCCCCGCCGTTTTGCCGCCGATTCCGGCGACCTCGACATCGCCGAGGGCCTGACCGCGCGCATCGTCGAGCAGAACATGACGGTTTCGGCGCCGGATGCCATGTCGGCACAGACGCCCGAATACGCCGACGACATCATTCCGGTCAGGCGCGCGACCCCGATCGCTTCGGTGCTGGTCAATGCGGGTTACTCCAAGGCGCAGGCTTCGGACATCGCCGCCTACCTCACCGCGCAACTGCGCGCTTCGGAACTGTCCCAGGGCGACGTTCTGCGCATGGGCATCATCCAGCAGAGCGAGGAAGCGCGGGTCGTACGCGCCAGCGTCTATCGCCGTAGCAAACATCTGCTGACCGTCGCCGTGAACGACAAGGGCGTGTTTGTGCCCGGCGCGGAGCCGGCGCAACTGGACGCGGTGGCCACAGCATTCGAGGGCACGGCAGCACCGGTGCCGACCGGCCGCGAACTGCCGCGCATCTATGACGGCATCTACCGGGCGGCACTCTCCTATGGCATGACCGCCGACATGACGGCGCTGATCATCAAGCTCCTGGCCAGCAACGTCGATTTTCAGGCGCAGCTGAAGCCGACCGACAAGCTCGAAGCCTTCTTCTCCGTCGCCGACGACAGCGGCAAGGCCAGCAGCGATTCCGAACTGCTGTTCGTCAACGCCCAGTTCGGCGATACGGCCACGCGTTTCTACCGTTTCCAGGATGCCGAAGGAGCGATCGACTATTTCGATCAGGACGGCAAGAGCGTGCGTCAGTTCCTGCTGCGCAACCCGGTCCCGAACGGCCGCTTCTCCTCCGGCTTCGGCATGCGGCGCCACCCGGTTCTCGGCTTCTCGCGCATGCATACAGGCACCGACTGGGCGGCGCCCCGCGGAACGCCGATCATCGCCGCCGGCAACGGCGTCGTCGAGAAATCCGGCTGGGCCTCGGGCTACGGCAAGCAGACCCTGATCCGGCATGCCAACGGCTATGTCTCGTCCTACAACCACCAGAGCGCCATCGCCAAGGGCATCACCCCCGGTGCCAGGGTCACCCAGGGCCAGGTCATCGGCTATGTCGGTTCGACCGGTCTTTCGACCGGCGCGCATCTGCACTACGAGCTGATCGTCAACGGCACCAAAGTCGACGCGATGAAGATCCGCCTGCCCGGTGGAAAGTCGCTCGAGGGCCAGGCGCTGGCGCAGTTCGAAAGCGAGCGCAAGCGGATCGACGCGCTTCTCGGCACCGGCGAGAAGGCAAAGCAGGTGGCAACCAGATAACCCCGGGAAGCCGGGCCGCGATCGGCCGACCAGCGCACCTGTCGCAGGCGGCAAGGACCAAAAAAAATGGCGGCCCGGGAGCCGCCATTTTCATTTCGTCATCCGCCGGATAGTATCAGGCGGCTTTGCTGGCCGAAGGCCTGATGGTGAAGAGCAACCGGTCGGAACCGGCGGTCACCTTGACCAGAGATCCGTCCGGCACTTCTCCGCTCAGGATCTTTTCGGCAAGCGGATCCTGAACGTATTTCTGGATCACCCGCTTCAGCGGCCGCGCTCCGTAGACCGGATCGTACCCCTTGTCGCCGAGCCAGTTGTGGGCTTCCTCGTCGAGCTCGATGGTGATCTTGCGCTCGGCCAGCAATGCGACCAGACGCTTCAGCTGGATGTCGACGATCGCGCCCATCTCCTGGCGATGCAGGCGATGGAACAGGATGATCTCGTCGACACGGTTGAGGAATTCCGGCCGGAACGCGGCCTTCACCACCTCCATCACCTGATCGCGCGCAGCTTCGCTGTCCTCGTCCTCGCCGAGTGCCGTCAGATACTCGGCACCAAGGTTCGAGGTCATGATGATCATCGTGTTGCGGAAGTCGACGGTCCGTCCCTGACCGTCGGTCAAGCGCCCGTCATCCAGAACCTGCAGCAGCACGTTGAAGACGTCAGGGTGGGCCTTCTCGATTTCGTCGAACAGCACGACCTGATAGGGCCGGCGGCGAACCGCCTCGGTCAATGCACCGCCTTCCTCGTAACCGACATAGCCGGGAGGGGCACCGATCAGGCGGGCCACGGAATGCTTCTCCATGTACTCGGACATGTCGAGGCGCACCATCGCCGTTTCGTCATCGAAGAGGAAGCGCGCAAGCGCCTTGGTAAGCTCGGTCTTGCCGACACCCGTCGGCCCGAGGAAGATGAACGAGCCGATCGGCCGGTTCGGATCCTGCAGGCCGGCGCGGGCACGCCGGACCGCGCGGGAAACCGCCTGCACGGCATCGCCCTGGCCTACGACCGACTTTGCCAGCTCGTCTTCCATGCGCAACAGCTTCTCGCGTTCGCCTTCGAGCATCTTGTCGACCGGAATGCCGGTCCAGCGCGACACCACCTGGGCGATGTTGTCAGGGGTAACGATCTCCTGCACCATCGAATTGGCGCCCGACTGGTCCTGCGCCTCGGCGTCCTTCAGCTGCTTCTCCAGATCCGGGATGACGCCGTAGGCGAGCTCGCCGGCACGCTGGAACTCGCCCTTGCGCTGGGCGATCGCCAGTTCGTTGCGGGCATCGTCGAGCTGCTTCTTGAGATCGGCGGCAAGGCCGAGCTTCTGCTTTTCCGCCTGCCAGCGGGCAGTCAGCGCATTTGCCTGCTCTTCGAGTGCTGCAAGGTCGGCGTCGAGACGCTCCAGCCGGTCGACGGAGGCCTGATCGGTCTCCTTCTTCAGCGCTTCGCGTTCGATCTTCAGCTGAATGATGCGGCGATCGAGTTCATCGAGCTCTTCGGGCTTGGAATCGACCTGCATCCTGAGGCGCGAGGCGGCCTCGTCCATCAGGTCGATCGCCTTGTCCGGCAGGAAGCGGTCGGTGATGTAGCGGTTGGAAAGCGTCGCGGCCGCGACAAGCGCCGAATCGGCGATGCGGACCTTGTGATGCTGCTCGTATTTTTCCTTCAGGCCGCGCAGGATCGAGATCGTATCCTCGACCGTCGGCTCCTCGACCATGACCGGCTGGAAGCGGCGGGCAAGTGCGGCATCCTTTTCCACGTGCTTGCGGTACTCGTCGAGCGTGGTCGCGCCGACGCAATGCAGTTCGCCGCGCGCCAGTGCCGGCTTCAGCAGGTTCGAGGCATCCATCGCGCCATCGGCCTTGCCGGCGCCGACAAGAGTGTGCATCTCGTCGATGAACAGGATGATCTCGCCATTGGCCGCCTGCACCTCGTTGAGAACAGCTTTCAGCCGTTCCTCGAATTCGCCGCGATATTTCGCACCGGCAATCAGTGCGCCCATGTCGAGCGCCATCAACTGCTTGTCCTTGAGCGATTCCGGTACGTCACCGTTGACGATACGCAGCGCCAGACCTTCCGCGATCGCGGTCTTGCCGACGCCCGGCTCGCCAATCAGCACGGGATTGTTCTTGGTGCGCCGTGACAGCACCTGGATCGTGCGGCGAATCTCGTCGTCACGGCCGATCACCGGATCGAGCTTTCCCTCGCGCGCTTCGGCCGTCAGATCGCGGGCATATTTCTTCAGGCTGTCGAAGCCCTGTTCGGCATTTGCGGTATCGGCTGTCCGACCCTTGCGGATGTCGTTGATGACCTCGTTCAGCTTGGCGGCGGTGACGCCAGCCTTCTTCAGGGTCGCCGAAGTGGATGCCGATGTTTCGATTGCCAGCGCGACCAGCAAGCGCTCGACGGTGACGAAACTGTCACCGGCCTTCTTGGCGGACTCTTCCGCCGTCGCGAACACGCGCGCCAGGGGCTGCGACAGGTAGACCTGACCACTGCCGCCGCTGACCTTAGGCAGCTTGGCGAGCGCAGCATCGTTGGCGAGGCGCGCTTCCTTGGGATCGCCGCCGGCGCGTTCGATGAGCGACGCGGCCATGCCCTGGTCGTCGTCGAGCAGTACCTTCAGCACATGTTCCGGAGTGAATTGCTGATTGCCCTCGGCAAGGGCATAAGTCTGCGCCGATTGCAGGAAACCGCGGACGCGTTCGGAATACTTTTCGATATTCATAAGCTACCTCCATAACTCGCTTCGCCCATGCGGCACGAAACGATGATCCAGGACAGGGCTCCCTCAGTAGGCGAACCCTCGCGCTGGAAGTCGGCAAAATTGGGTCCGAACTTCTCGCGTCGGATGAGATATGGGAGCGGGATTTATCAATTTAAAGAGCCCCTTAAACGAAAAAACTCCGGTCGATGACCGGAGTTTTGACAATCGTCACGCCGAATGCGCGATAACTCTCAGACGGTTACTCGGAGGCAGCCTCGAGCGTCGGTGCAGGCGGTGCCTCGCCGCCAGCAGCCTTCTCGCCACCTTCTGCCTTTTCGGCATTGCTGGTGCGCGGCTCGCGACGGGGACGGTTGCCGGCGCTGCGACGACGGGCCGGTGCCTTTTCGCGGCCACCTGCAGGCTGTGCGGCGGCGCCGGATTCTTCCTCGATGCTGACTTCGACCGGCGTGCCTTCGATCACCGGTTGCGGACCGGAACCGTCGATCACGGCCGGAGCCGGAGCGTGGACCGGAGCAGCGGCGACGACCTGGTCGTCGCTCTCGTTGCCGACGTCGACGTCGTCCATGTCGCGCTCGAGATCCTGCCGCTCGTCGCGCTGGAAGCGCTCCTGCATCTGCGACTGCGCGGATGCGACGATACGGTTGTAGTGTTCGGCGTGCTGGAGGTAGTTTTCAGCCATGACGCGGTCACCGGAGCTCTGCGCATCACGGGCAAGACCGGCATACTTTTCTGCGATGTACTGAGCAGTACCGCGAATCTTCACATCAGGACCGGAACTGTCATAGGTCCGGGTCAAGGGATTGGATCCCTTGCGATTGTAGTTGTTATTGTTGTTGTTGTTATTGTTGTTGTTTCCGCGTCCCCGGCTGCGCTTGTTTTGCTGTCCTGATCTCATCGATCGCTCACCTGAATTCTCTGTTGTGCTGATAACATGGCAACACCGCCAGGCCGGCCTGAAACCGAACCAAGGTACCGCGTGCCGCAAAGCAGGAAGCGCCATCGCGCCACGCCGCCGCTGGTTAAAGTCAAGTTGACTGATTCGCGCACCGGGAGATGTTCAATCGTCGAAGTTCTCTTTTGAAGAACTAACCCCGAGGCCGACCCAGACCCGAACGAATCTCCGTTCTTCCCAGCTGCCCGGCACGTAAGCGCAACCTATCCCGCTTCCTGCGGAAATCCAAGCCTTTTCTTTGCGTCGGCAAAATATCTTGAGCGCGTCGCACTCAATTCATTGCACAACCGCCGGAAGCAAACATCAGGACCCGATCGTTGTGACCGAAGTCCTTTGCCGCCTCAAGCAGGTCAAAGCCGTGCGAAAAGAAAATAGCCGTTACAGGATCCTTCTGGTCGTAGCCGATTTCAACACCGACCACACCCCGCGCCTGCAGAAACTGCTTCGCGCCTGCGGCAATGGCCCGATAGGCATCAAGCCCGTCGGCGCCGCCATCCAACGCTGCCGGCGGATCGAAATCCCTTACTTCCGGGTCCAGCGTCGAAATTATGCTAGTCCTGATATAGGGCGGATTTGAGACGATTACATCATACCGCTCTTCGACATTTTCGAACCACGAGCTCGAAATCGCTTCGAAACGGTCGGAAAGCCCGTTTTTCCTTGCGTTTTTCCGTGCAGTCGCGAGCGCATCGGCCGAAATGTCGCACCCGACTCCGCGCGCCTCGGGACACTCGTGGAGCAGCGCCAGGCAGATTGCCCCGGTGCCGGTGCCAAGATCGAGTACCCTCGCCGACCCTTTCTCGGCGATGATCCGCTTGAGATGCGGCAGGGTGCGATCGACCAGCAGCTCGGTATCCGGCCGTGGCTCAAGCGTTTCCGCCGACAGGTCGAGCTCGATGCCGTAGAAGCCGCGGTGCCCGAGAATGCGGTGCACCGGCTCGCGGGCAATCCGCCGCTCGATTGCCTCGCGGATCCGCTCTTCCTGAACCTCGGTGACCGGCCGGTCCCTGCTGACCAGGAGATCGGTGGCCGTCAGATCAAGCAATCCGGCAATCAGCACCCGTGCATCGACTGCCGGATCGGCAAGCCCGGCTTCGGTGAACCGCCGGCGGGCTTCGGCGATCCAGGCGGCAGAACTCGCCGTCATCCCTGCTGCTCGCCGAGTTGCGCGAGCTGGCCGGCCTGATAGTCCGCCAGCAGCGCGTCGACGATCTCGTCGATTTCCCCCATCATCATCCGGTCGAGCTTGTAGAGCGTCAGGTTGATGCGGTGATCGGTAACCCGCCCCTGCGGGAAATTGTAGGTGCGGATACGCTCGGAACGATCGCCGGAACCAACCTGGCTCTTGCGGTCGGCGGAACGCTCGCTCTCGGCCTTCTGGCGTTCGATGTCATACAGCCGCGAGCGCAGCACCTGCATCGCCTTTGCGCGGTTCTGGTGCTGCGATTTTTCCGAACTGGTCACGATGATGCCGGTCGGCAGGTGGGTCACGCGCACGGCAGAATCGGTGGTGTTGACGTGCTGGCCACCAGCGCCCGACGAGCGCATGGTATCGATGCGGATGTCCTCGGGACGGATCTCGATGTCGATTTCCTCGGCCTCGGGCAGAACCGCGACGGTCGCCGCCGAGGTGTGGATACGGCCGCTCGCTTCCGTTTCCGGCACGCGCTGCACCCGGTGCACGCCCGATTCGAACTTCAGCCGCGAGAACACGCCCTTGCCGCTGATGGTGGCGATGATTTCCTTGAAGCCGCCCGCATCGCCTTCGCTTTCCGAGAGTACCTCGACCTTCCAGCCGTTGGCGGCAGCAAAGCGCTCATACATGCGGAAGAGATCACCGGCGAAGAGCGCGGCTTCCGATCCGCCTGTTCCGGCGCGGATTTCGAGGATTGCGCTTTTCTCGTCCGCCGCATCCTTGGGCAGCAGCAGGATCTGGATATCCTGCTCGAGCCCTTCTAGCCGGGTTTCGACGTCAGGAAGTTCCATTTCCGCGAGATCGCGCATATCGCGATCCGTCGCCTTGTCCGCAAGCAGCGCCTTCAGCCCGGAAATCTCGGCCAGCGCCTTCTCATACTCGCGGATCTTGGTGACCACCGGCTGCAGCTCGGAATATTCCGAGGCCAGCTTCACATAGACGTCGGCAGCCGGACCGGCAGACATGCGCGCCTCGATCTCGCCAAAACGGCGCTCCAACTCGCGCATCTTCTCGACAGGTAGCTTGGCCAACCTTCACTCCGATTTTCAGTAGTTTTAAAGAGGAATATTGTGCGCTTCGGCAAAGCTTGCCAGCATCGCACGCACCGGCGTGCGATTTTCGTGGTCGTCCAGCGTCGCGTTCAGCATCCCGGAGAGCTGGTCGATGTCGAGACCAAGCAGCATCGCCTTGACCGGACCGATCGAGGTCGGGGCCATAGAGATCGAGCGGTAGCCGAGACCGAGAAGCGCCATTGCCGACAACGGCTTGCTCGCCATCTCGCCACACAGCGTCACCGGCGTCTTGTTGCGCTCGCCGGCCCGCGCAATGTCGCGCAGGATGCGCAGGAACGGCCGCCCGAGCACATCGAAGCGATCGGAAACCCGGGCGTTGCCGCGATCTACCGCCATCGAGAACTGGAAGAGGTCGTTCGACCCGACCGACACGAAATCCACTTCAGCCATCAGCTCATCGAGCTGCCACAACAGCGCCGGCACTTCCAGCATGGCGCCGAACTGCAGCTTGCGTGGCAATTCGTAGCCGAATTTCGAGGTGTGCTGCACTTCCTTCTGCAGCAGTTCCCGAACGGCGCGGATCTCGTCGACCTCGGTCACCATCGGCAGCATCAGCTTGAGTTCGGCCCCGCCGGCCGCGCGCAACAGCGCCCGGAGCTGTGTCCGAAGAAGACCGGGACGATCGAGCGACAGGCGGATCGCCCGCCATCCGAGCGCCGGGTTTTCTTCCTCATGGGCACGGAAATAGGAAACGACCTTGTCGCCGCCAATATCGAGCGCACGGAAGGTTACAGGACGACCGGCAGCCTGGCGCAGCACGTTGCGGTAGAAATCTTCCTGTTCCTGCGCCTTCGGCATGGTCGAGGCGATCATGAACTGCAACTCGGTGCGGAAGAGGCCGATCCCGTCGGCCCCCGATTCGGTCAGTTGCGGCAGATCGACCAGCAGGCCGGCATTCATCATCAGGTTGATGCGCTTGCCGTCACGGGTCACCGGCTCCACCGCACGCAGCGCGCGGAACTGTTCCTGGCGACGGGCACGCAGCTTGACCTTCTCCTCGAAGGCCTTCAGCAGGTCGGCCACCGGCCGCAGATGCACCTTGCCGTCGTCGCCGTCGATGATGACGGCATCGCCATTTTCGGCGAGCGCCACGGCACCGGCAGCCTGGCCGACGACTGGAATTCCCATGGCCCGCGCGACGATCACCACGTGGCTGGTCACCGCGCCCTCCTCCATCACCAGCCCGCGGATGCAGGCCCGGGGATAGTCGAGGAGCTCGGCAGCGCCCATGGCGCGCACGAACAGGACAGCGTCCTGGGGAAAGCCTTCGGCGACGGTGCGGGGACTGTACCCGGTCAACTGCCGCAGCAGGCGATTGGCGAGGTCCTCGAAGTCGTGCATGCGCTCACGCAGATAGGGATCGGTCAGGCGCATCATCCGCGCCTTGGTATCGCTCTGCACCTTCTCGACGGCCGCCTCGGCTGTCAGGCCGTTGCGGATCGCTTCCTCGAGCTTGCGCACCCAGCCCTGGTCGTGAGCGAACATCCGGTAGGTTTCGAGCACGTCGCGATGCTCGCCCTCCATCGAGATCTCGCGTCGCGACAGCATGTCGTCGATGGAAATGCGCAGCGATCCGAGTGCTTCGGCGAGCCGGTGGATTTCCTTGTCGGTATCTTCGTTCAGGAGGTTGGTGACGACCACGCGGGGCTCATGCAGCACGACGTAACCGAGACCGATACCTTCGTTGTAGCCGTCGCCGTCGATGGTCACGGCGCGCGTGAGATCGAGCTCGAGCCCCGGGCGGGTGATCTTCCGCAGTTCGCCGGTGGCAATCATCTCGGCGAGAATCATCGCCGTGGTTTCAAGCGCCTCGACCTCGTCTTCGCGGTAGTTGCGCTGCGCCTTGTTCTGCACGACCAGAACGCCGAGCGTACGGCCGGCACGCAGGATCGGTGCGCCGAGGAAGGAGTGATAGATCTCTTCGCCCGTCTCGGGCAGGTAGCGGAAGGCCGGATGCGCCTGTGCGTCGGAGAGATTGAGCGGCTGGGCGGATGCCGCGATGGTGCCGACCAGGCCCTGGCCCATCTTCAGCTGGGCGAGATGGACGGCGCCCTTGTTGAGACCTTCGGTGGCATATAGCTCAAGAACACCGTCTGCCCTGAGGACATAGACGGAGCATACCTCTGCAACCATGTTCTGCGCAATCTGGCGCACAATCTGGTCCAAGCGCTCCTGCGGCTCGAGCGGCTCCGCCATTAGTTCGCGCAGCCGCTTGAGGAGAACGCGCGGACCCGCAGACAGGTCTCTCATCGCGTATGTGCTCCCGAATTATAGACGCCCTTCCGATGTGCGCCTGCCCGGACTTCAACTGCCGGAATCAGGCGCCACCGGATCTACGATCAACTCTTATCGAGACCGTAGCAAGAATGCAAAGTCCGAACGGCAAGTTCGGCATACGGGCCGTCGATCAGGATGGAAATCTTGATTTCCGACGTGGTAATTGCCTTGATGTTGATGCCCTTTTCGGCCAGCGCGCGGAACGCGGTCGCCGCAACGCCGGCGTGGCTGCGCATGCCGATGCCGATGACCGAAACCTTGACCAGCCCGGATTCGCTCTGGGCGACATCATAGCCGATCTTTTCCTTGTTTTGCTCAAGAGCTTTCAGCGACTTCGCAAGATCACCCGAAGGAACCGTGAAGGTCATGTCGGTGCGCGAACCGTCCTCGGAAATGTTCTGGACGATCATGTCGACATTGATGTGCGCCTCGGCGAGCGGACCGAAGATAGCGGCCGAAACGCCCGGGCGATCGGCAAGCCGGCGCAGCGAAATCTGGGCTTCATCCTTGGCATAGGCAATGCCGGTTACGACTTCCTGTTCCACGATCTCTTCCTCGTCACAAATCAGCGTTCCGGGCGGATTGAGCAGATCACCCATGCCCGGCGCATTGGGGTCTTCAAAACTGGAGCGCACGAACGTGCGGACCTTGTGGACCATCGCCAATTCGACGGAGCGCACCTGCAGAACCTTGGCACCGAGGGACGCCATTTCCAGCATTTCCTCGAAGGCGATCTGCTTCAGACGGCGAGCCTTGGGTTCGATGCGCGGATCCGTCGTGTAGACGCCATCGACATCCGTATAGATGTCGCAGCGATCGGCCTTGACGGCAGCGGCGATGGCAACCGCCGAGGTGTCGGAGCCGCCGCGGCCGAGCGTGGCGATACGATTGTCCGGGCCGATGCCCTGGAAGCCGGCGACAACAGCGACCTGGCCTTCGCCCATGCGGCGCACGATCTCGGAACCGTCGATATCGAGAATGCGGGCGGCGCCATGAGCGTTGTCAGTGCGGATCGGAATCTGCCAGCCCTGCCAGGAGCGGGCATTGATGTCCATCGCCTGCAGCGCCAGCGCCAACAGACCTGATGTGACCTGTTCGCCGGAAGCAACGACGGCGTCATATTCGCGCGCATCGTAGAACGAAACCTCGGAGCCCGCTACTTTCGGCGTGTTCTGCACCCAGTCGACCAGTTCGTTGGTCTTGCCGGACATTGCCGACACGACGACCGCGACTTCATGGCCGGCATCGACTTCGCGTTTCACATGACGGGCGACATTGTGGATGCGCTCAAGATTGGCGACCGAAGTACCGCCGAATTTCATCACGATGCGTGCCATAGAACATTCCAAATACAAAAAGGCGCGTCACGCCTGACTGACAAGGCCGCCGGCGAGCCGGACGTTAGGTTGCGGTCTCTTAACGAAATTGCGGGAAAGGTGCAATGGGTGACATGGGGCCCGCGAAGGAAACGCAGCGCCTGTGCGACATGGCGAACGGCGGGGATCAGGGCGCCAGCAGACAGGTTTCGGGCGGTAACTCGCCATGGTGAAGATGCCTGAAATGCGGAAGGGGCGGGTCAAACCCGCCCCTAGCTTAAAGCCTTTCGCAAGGGTTGCCGCTATGCGCAGTTGCGTCCCGGAGGGCAGCCTCCAGGCTGCCGCAAGGGCGGCGGCCGGTTCATGCCGGGCTCCCGATCGCCTGGCGGTCGGAAATTCGGTGGGCGCTGGGGCGGACGGCCGGCCTCGGGGCGATGTGGCGGACGGGCGTAAGGCGGACGCTGTCCCGGCGGACGATATTCCGGAGGCCGTTCGGGGCGAGCTGGCGGCCGGTAAGCGGGCGGGCGTTCCGGACGAGGCCTGTATCCCGGCGGACGATAGGGCCGGCCTTCATAATAGTCATGCCAGCGGTCGCGGTCGCGATAGAACGGACGGTCGCGGTAATAGCGATCCCAGTAGGTGTCAAAGCTGAACCCGATTAGGGGAATGCCGAGCGGCGCGTAATATTCCGGACCGACATAGACCCGCCGCTGCTGATAGAGTGCCTGCAGATATCGTCCCGAAACCCATCCGCGAATACCCCTGTAGGAGGTATCGCACCAGGCCGGGCTTCGCATGCAACCGTATATCGTGACCGGCGCACCGGCCGGGATAACCGTCACGACAGGATAACCGGTACTCGGGCCTGCCCTGAGGTTGACTGTTGTGATCGCAAATCCCTGCGCCGCAAGTGCAAGCACCGGCACGGCAAGTATCCCGAAGACAAGTGAAGCAAATAGAATGAGCTTTCGCACGGATTTTCTCCCGTCGTCGGCATTCGGCTATGGATACGACTTAAGTTTAGGGCATGGCTGGCCGATTTCCATGCCGAATTCGCTTGAAATGCAACGGCCAGCGAGGCCCGCTGCAAACGCAAGCCTAGTCCCGACCGCCCACCCGCCGCTATTGCAGTTTCTCCCCCTGGACAATTAAGGCTGGAAATCAGCCCTCCTCGCCCAACCATGCGCGCATGAGATCAGAATCCGCAGCCGCGAGGTCGTGGCCGGCATCGACTTCCCGCAGCGACACCTTGGCGCCGCGTGCTTCGAGCAGGGCTGCCAGCCGCGGCGCATGCTCGGCGAACGGATCGTCGCGGCCACTGGCCACGAGGACGCGCACGGCGGAGAGGTCGCCCTCCGGCGGGTTGGAGAGCACCGGCATCGGCCGCAGCAGTACCGCACGCCCGGCCAGTCCGGGGTGAAGAAGCAGGAATGCGGCCAGGAAGTTCGCCCCGTTGGAATGACCGACGAGCGTGATACGGCTGCGATCGAGGTGGTAAGCGGCGATCGCGCCTTCGAGGAATGCGGCAAAAGCCTCGGCTTCGCTGCGGATATCGTCCTGATCGAAGGCCAGCCCCTCGAAGCGCCGGAACCAGCGGGCAATCCCTTCCTCGGTACTGCGCCCGCGAACGCCGAGCAGCGTCGATTGCGGCGAAGCCCGATGGGCAAGCGGCATCAGGCTTGCCTCGCTGCCACCGGAGCCATGAAGCAGGATCAGCGTGCTGCCGTCAGCGCCATCGGGCGTAAAGAACCGGTGCACGAACGGCAGGTCGCGATAGATCACCCTCTCTTCGCCGGGCATGGAAAACTGCGGCAGGACGATCGGCACGTCATCCGCCGGGATTTCGCTCGTTTCGGGCACAAAGAGAGCCGTGCCAAGTGTCTCCTGCGGCTCATCGACAGTCATCCCCGGCTGATCGGTCGCCAGTTCGATCAGCACGCCGCCCGGCTCGCGGACATAGAGCGATTCGAAATACTTGCGGTCATGCACATTGGTGACCGAGGAATTGAGGGCATTGAGCCCCGCATGGACCCTTGCCAGATCCTCGCGATCCCTGGCGCGAAAGGCGATGTGATCGAAGGTTCCGGTGCCGGGCGCGCTCGACCAGAACCCGGTCGCATCGCGAACGTCGACAATGTCGCCGGAGGCGGAACTCAGCCGCCGGATGGTGCCTGACTCGGCCGATCTCCGGTAGCCGAAATGCTCCTGCAGGAAGGCCTCGGTCAGTTCGGGCACCTCGGTAAACACCGTCGCCCCCCGGATCCGACCGATGGCGTGCTCCTCCGGCACTCCGCCTGCCGCCCAGAATGCGCCAGGTCGCATGTCCCTTGCGCCACAGAGCTTGACGATCACGCCGTCAGGATCCTTGAGGCGGAGCGTCGGCTCTCCGAATTCATCCATCGGCCCCTCGGCCCGGATGCCGAAGGACAGCGCCCGCGTCAGCCAGTAGCCGATGCTGGCCGGGTCGATGGCAAAGGAAAGCTCTCCGGTCTGGCCATGACCGAGGCGGCCGGGAGAACCATCCTCCCACACCAGAAAGGTCACCAGAGAGCCGGGAGTCGCAGCGGCGTCACCGTAGAACAGATGCAGCTGCATCGCGTCCTCGAAGCCGGCGGTACGCTTTACCAGACGAAGGCCGAGAAAGCCGGCATAGAAGTCGACATTCGCCTGGACCTTGCGGGTGATCAGCGTGATGTGGTGAATACCTGCCGTCATCGGAGCACCTTCCTGCACATTTCCCGCGCCGGAGGACGCAGATCATTCATCTTTACTGGCATGGCCCCCGTCCCGCATCCATGTCAATATTCCCAAAGATCTCACGTGCCATGCGCCGTCAAGGCTTTGGCAGCCCCCTTGACTTCCGGCCGCAATCGTCCGACTTCAAAACTCGAAGACAAGAGGAGCTGATCCATGAGCGAACCGGCGCGTACCACCATCGACCAGATCGAAGTCGATCGCTTTTCCGCCATGGCGGCCGAGTGGTGGAGCCCGACGGGCAAGTTTCGCCCCTTGCATAAGTTCAACCCCGTTCGCCTTGCCTATCTCAGGGACCGGATCTGCGAGAACTACGGGCGCGACCCGCGCACCGCCCGTCCGCTGGCAGGCCTGCGTATCCTCGATATCGGCTGCGGCGGCGGCCTGCTGTCCGAACCGGTCGCCCGCATGGGTGCAACCGTCATCGGCGCCGATCCCTCGGAGAAGAACATCGGCATCGCGTCCACCCACGCCCGCCAGAGCGGCGTCGAGGTCGACTATCGCGCGGTAACCGCCGAACAGCTTGCCGAAGCCGGAGAGACCTTCGACGTCGTACTGAACATGGAAGTGGTCGAGCACGTTGCCGACGTCAATTTCTTCATGACGACCTGCGCCGGCATGGTGCGTCCGGGCGGCATGATGTTCGTCGCCACCATCAACCGCACGATGAAGGCGATGGCGCTGGCGATCATCGGCGCGGAATATGTCCTGCGCTGGTTGCCGCGTGGTACCCACCAGTACGAAAAGCTGGTGCGCCCGGAAGAACTGGAGGCGCCGATCAACGCCAGCGGCATGAGCATTTGCGACCGGACCGGCGTGTTCTTCAACCCGATCCAGAACCAGTGGAACCTGTCGAAGGACATGGACGTGAACTACATGATGGTGGCGAAGCGCCCGGCGTGAGGGCGCCACACCTCACACACCGAGCGTCTGCAACTGCGCCAGCAATTCACGCTGGCCTTCCTCGTTGAGCCGTACCTTCTCGCGCACCAGCGCGCGATCGATCACGGCAACTTCGCCATTGGCTCCGAAAGGCTGCTTGAAGGTGAAGGCATGAGCACTCGGTCCGTTGTCGTGCAGATGCTCGAAACGTCCGACCGCTTCCGTCCATTCCGGTCGGCAGCCGGCATCGACCCACCAGAGCACGAGGGGCGGCCAGCGCTGCGGCACATTCCAGTTGCGGGCGCCCTTCAGCGCCTCTGCATGCACGCCGCTATAGGAAAACGCCATCAGCGATTCGATGTCTTCCCAGAGCGAAAGGGACGAGGGGCCGCTTTCACGGCCGCTCTCGGCGAGGAACCTTGGAAAGACCTGCTTGCCCCAACTTGCCGGCCCCGGTTCGCCGTCATAGCCCGAGCGACCGACGAAGCCGGACGCCCGGTTCGCCGCCTCGAAATTGATCGGCTCGCGGCGACGGAACCCTTCGACCCGGGGATCCTCGTAATCAGCGACGTGAATGCCGAAATTGTAGATTGCCAGGCACTTTCCCAATCGGCCCCTCCCCGGTTGCCTCCCGTTTCGTCGGTCCCTAGTTGGTATCGTCAGGAAGGTTCGGCAGGGCGGCAATCTCGATGCCCTCCTCGATCAGCGCCTGAGCCTCGTCGGGCGTCGCCTGACCGATGATGCCCCGGGCGTCGGCCTCGCCGTAATGGATCTTCCGCGCTTCCTCCGGAAACCGTTCGCCGACGTCGTCGGCATTCGCCTTGATCGCGGCAACGGCTTCGCGGACCTTGCGGATCGCTTCCTTCTGCGCTGCGTCCATGGCGAGCGTCTGTCTGGCTTCCTTCTTGCGCGCGGTGGATACCGCCGGCGCCATCAGAAGCTTCGACACCTTCGCCGATCCGCAACTCGGACAGGTCAGGAAGCCGCTTTCGACCTGCCGATCGAAATCCGCGCTCGACGAAAACCAGCCCTCGAACTCATGGGCCTTGTCGCAGGTCAATTCGTAGCGAATCAAGCAGCAACACCTCCCGCCGTGGCCGCTATCTTCTCGATCGAAAACTCGCGGCCGTTCTTGAGGTTGGGGATGCGGTCATGGGCAGCCTTTACCGCCTGGACGTCGATATCCGCGACCACCACGGCCTCGCCCGAGCCACCGGCACTCGCCAGCACCTTACCCCAGGGATCGATGATCATCGAATGGCCGAAGGTCTCGCGACCATCCTCATGCACGCCTGCCTGGGCGGCCCCGATGACGAAGACACCGTTCTCGATGGCACGGGCGCGCAGCAGGATTTCCCAGTGCGCCTCGCCCGTCTGCCGGGTGAACGCCGCCGGAACGGTCATGACCTCAGCGCCGGCGGTCGCCTGAGCGCGGAACAGCGCCGGGAAACGCACGTCGTAGCAGATTGCAAAGCCGAGTTCGGCGAACGGCAGGGATGCCATGCGCGCTTCGCTGCCCGGACGATAGACCGCGCTCTCGCGCCAGCTCTCGCCGTTTTCGAGATCGACGTCGAACATGTGGATCTTGTCGTAATGGCAGATTTTTTTGCCATCGGGTGCGAACAGGAAACCGCGATTGGCGACCTTGCCGTCCTCGACGGCAATCGCTGTCGAGCCGATGTGCACGTGAATGCCGAGCTCCGCGGCAAGTCCGGCCGCGGTCTTGACGATCAGGTCATTGGCCTCGTCGCGCAGGATAGCCTGCAATCCCGCGCGGTTCTTCTGCACGGCACCGGTCATCTCGGGAGTCTGGACATAGATCGCGCCGCGAGCAGCGGCATCGCGAACGAGCCTGATCATGTCGGCGGCATTCTTTTCGGGATCGACGCCCGAGCACATCTGGATCGCGGCAGCTCTGAATGTCATGGGCATCGTCCCTCAGCTTGCCAGCATGGCGTCTAGTTTGCCGTCACGATCGAGCGCATGAAGATCGTCACAGCCACCCACATGCGTGTCACCGATGAAGATCTGCGGGAAGGTCGTCCGTCCGGACCTGTTGATCATCTCCTGGCGCAGTTCAGGAGAAAAAGTCGCATCATTCTCGACGAAATCGACGCCCTTTGACGAAAGAAGCGCCTTGGCCCTGGCACAATATCCGCAATACTCGCGGGTATAGATAATTACCGATGTCATTCTTGTCTCCGGTGGAGCGCGGCGCATTCCGGGGGCCCCGGACCACCGCGACGTTTCTTGTCATATAAGCCCGGCCGCCGCCCTTGCAAAGGTTAAAACGGTGACGTCGGTGGCCCCTGCCTTCTTCAGCGCGCGCGTGGCGGAAGCCACCGTCGCACCCGTGGTGTAGACGTCGTCGACGAGCACGATGCGCTTGCCGAACACGTCGCCAAGGCGCGCGGCGGGGATGGAAAATGCACCCCGTACGTTTTCCTCGCGCGCCCTCACCCCGAGCCCCACCTGCTGCGATGTGCGCTTGCTGCGGACGAGCGTTGCCGCAAGCAAGGGCTTGCCTGATATGCCGGCGAGCTGGCGCGACAGTTCCGCCGCCTGGTTGAACTTGCGCGAGACCAGCCGCGAGCGGTGCAACGGCACCGGAATGATGCCGTCACAGGACGCAACCCAGTTCTCGCTCGCCCTCAGCATCCATTCCGCCATCATGATCGCAAGGTCGGTCCTGTCGCGGTATTTGAGGCCATGCACGAGATTGCGGGCAATGCCGTCATGGATCGCCACGGAACGCAGCCGGTCGAAGGGCGGCGGTTTGGCGATCGCGTCGGCGCAGAGCATACCCTCTCCTAGATCGACCGAGAAAGGCAGCCCCAGCACTTCGCAAAAGGGGCGTTCGATGAAGCGGATCGACGACCAGCAGGCCGCGCACATCCCCCGGTGGCCGGCGCTCATGGCGCCGCAACCGGCACAGACCGGCGGAAAGACGAGAGCGCCTATCCCGCCCAGCACTGCCCGCAAGGCGGACTGCCACGGGCGCATCCCATTTTCAGCATCGAATGGCGGCATGAGGTTGACATTAGCCGTTTGCTGGAGCCTTTGCGGATATAACCTGTAAATGCCGGGAGCGTGCCATGGAAATCCTGTTCGACCAAGAGCTGATCGCCGCCAATCGTCGCCGCGCTCTTGCCGCCGGAGATCGCAACGCCGCCTTCCTCATGGAGATTGCCGCGCAGGAACTCGCCGATCGCCTCGGCGTGGTCGAGCGCCGGTTCGATGATGCCGTGGAACTGCATGGCGGCATCGGGATCGCGAGCGAAAAGGGTACGGCAACCGGCAAGATCGGCGAGATCTCGCGCGTCGAACTGCCCGGCGCCTATCTACCCGGTACCGAGGATATCGTCGAGGCGCCGCTGGAGAAACTGCCGCTGGCGCCGGAATCGGTCAATCTGGTGCTGTCGCCGCTCGCGCTGCACCTGACCAACGACACGCCCGGCGCCTTCATCCAGATCCGCCGCGCGCTGCGGCCCGACGGATTGTTTCTCGCGGCGATTCCCGGTGCCGGCACCCTGCAGGAACTGCGCGACGTCCTGCTTGCCACCGAAATCGAGATGACCGGCGGCGCCAGCCCGCGCGTCATTCCATTCGCCGATGTGCGCGATGTCGGGGGGCTCCTGCAGCGCGCCGGCTTTTCCCTGCCTGTGGTCGATGCCGAGACCTATACGGTGCGTTACGATTCGATCTTTCCGCTGATGCGCGACCTGCGCGCCATGGGCATGGGCAATCCATTAGTGGATCGCAGCCGGCGGCCCTTGAGCCGCACCTTCTTCCTGCGCGCCGCGGAATTGTACGCCGAGCGCTATTCCGATCCCGATGGCCGGGTGCGCGCTACCTTCTCGATCATCTATGTTTCCGGCTGGGCTCCGCACGAAAGCCAGCAGAAGCCTTTGAAGCCGGGTTCCGCGAAGGCGCGTCTTGCCGATGCGCTCAAGGTCGACGAAATCAAACTGGGCAAATGACAACGGCGCCCGCAGGCGCCGCATTTCTCACTCGGAAACAGTGATTTCGTCTGCCAGCAGCGTATAGGTGTTGAGAAAGGCGTTGGAAAAGTTGCCGAAACTGCCAACGATGGCGACCGCTATGAGCGCCACGATGAGACCATACTCGACCGCCGTCGCGCCGCGCTCTTCCTTGACAAAAGCCATTATCATTCGCATCGGTATGCCGGCCTCCTGATATAGCTTGCCGCCTGCGGTCCACTTGTAGGGACGCGACGGCCACCTCCTGTTTGCGCTAACCGACCCTTCGGAACGCGGCTGTCATTCCTGCGCCCATCGGCGCGAATTTCGAAAGGCCGGAACGGCCTCAGCACTTGTCGGGGCCGTAGCCGTCGACGATGCAGACGGAACCCGGCGTTTCCTGGAGAATGCTGCGCCGGATTGTATAGCGCTTGCCGCTCTCCTGCTTGCGGATCGAACCCGTGCTGATCATGTCGACGTCGTCGGGGGCGCTTGCAAGCCGGCGGTTGCCGGTACTGTCGGAGAGCATTGGTGTCAGGATCAACGACAACGCAATCGCGGCCGTACCGAACAGAAGGACGATATTGAGAAGCCCGGTCTTGCGAGACCGGCCCGAAGCGCGCTCCTTGCGCTGCACCGCTTTCCAGAATTCGTCGTCGACCATGTCAAGCCTCTTCACGCAACAAACATCATGCTTGATTGTCTGTGATCAATGCCAGAGGGAGTTAAACGATCTGTTAACGCCAGCCCTAAAATCAGGGATGGCTAAAGCAAATCCTGCAGGAAAGGGATCAGCGGCTCGTCTGCAGGCGGCATCGGATAATCCCGCAGGGCCTGCGGTCGTACCCACTTGATCGCCTGACCTTCGCGCCCATGGGCAATGCCCTCGTAGCGGCGGCAGACGAAAAGCGGCATCAGCAGGTGGAAGCCGTCATAGCTGTGGCTCGCAAAGGTCAGCGGCGCCAGGCAGGGGATGCGGGTGACGATCCCGAGCTCTTCCTGCAGCTCGCGCACCACCGTCTCCTCGGGCGTTTCGCCCGCCTCGACCTTGCCGCCGGGAAACTCCCAGAGGCCGGCGAGGTTCTTGCCTTCCGGCCGCTGCGCCAGAAGAATGCGGCCATCGCCATCGATCAGGGCGCAAGCGGCAACAAGGAGCATTTTCTTCGGAGCATCGCTCATCGGGCGGTTCCCTTGCGCCAGTAGGCATAGCGATAGACTTCGCGGAAGCCGAATTTCCGGTAAAGGCCGATGGCGCCGAGGTTGTCGGCCTCCACCGCGAGCCATGCCTTGCGCGCGCCGCGCAGTCGCGCCCAGCGCAGCGATGAATTGACGATCGCCGATCCGAGCCCCTGCCGGCGGTAGTCCGCGGATACGGCAATCTGCAGCAGGCCGACCAGATCGTTGTCGTGACCCGCCAGCCCGACAGCTACCGGTCCGGCTTCAGGCTTCTCGAACAGGAACAGCCCGTGTTCCGGCTTGATCGAAGCGATAACCTCGGTCAGTCCCGCCTTCTCCTCCGCGGCACCCCCGGAAATGCCGATCAGCGCATCGACGAACCGCCCGACATCCCGGATTGGCAGATGATCGACGGACTCCATGTCGTTGGCCGGGATATCGGCCATCATCACGATCGTCTCGCCGAAGGAATGCCAGCCATCGGCCTTGATGTGGGTGATAAGTTCAGGCGGCGTCAGCGGCGTCTGGCGAATGGTCAGCGGACGACCGAAATCGGAAAACCGCTTTGCCGCCTTTTCCAGCCGGGCCGCAATGTCGCGGCAGTCGAAGGGATCGAGCGGATTGATCGAATTCAGGCGCTTTGACGGATAACCGGCCGTCAGCCGGATCAGCCAGCTGCCGTCGTACTGGACGTCGGCGGCCGGCCACGCCCGAAAGCCGACGGCTTCCAGACGGCGGACGGCCGGCAGGCTGGGGGTATGCAACTTCTCGTGTATCAACAACTCAGCTCCGGTAGTCGCCATTGATAGCGACATATTCCTTGGTGAGGTCGCAGGTCCAGACGGTCGCGCTGCCACTGCCGAGGCCGATGTCGACCTTGATCGGAATATCCTGCTTCTGCATCACCGCAGTCGTGGCCTCTTCCGAATAGGCCGGATCGCGCTCGCCCTCAACCGCCACGCGGACATCGCCGAACCAGATGGCGAGGCGGTCGCGGTCGGCCATTTCGCCGGACTTGCCCACCGCCATGACGACGCGGCCCCAGTTGGCGTCCTCACCGGCAACCGCCGTCTTGACCAGCGGCGAGTTGGCGATCGAAAGGGCGATCCGCTTTGCCGCGGCATCGCTTTCGGCACCGGTGACGGTGACTTCCACCATCTTGCGGGCACCCTCGCCGTCCCGCACCACCTGCAGCGCCAGATCCTTGAGCAGATCGTTGAGAGCCGCGCGGAACGAAGCAAGACGCTCGTCGGAACCGCTTTCGACCCGCACCTGCCCGTCGGCTGCGGCCGCGCCGGTCGCAAACAGCAGTAGCGTGTCGGAAGTCGAGGTGTCACTGTCGACGGTCACCGAATTGAAGGTCGGACCGACGCCTTCGGAAAGAAGCGCCTGCAGGGCGGCCGGAGCAATGTCGGCATCAGTCACCACGAAGGACAGCATCGTCGCCATATCGGGCGCGATCATGCCGGCGCCCTTGGCGATACCGTTGATCGTGACCGTGACGCCGCCGATCTCGGCGCTGCGCGTGGCGACCTTGGGGTAGGTGTCCGTGGTCATGATCGCCTTGGCGGCTTCGAACCAGAAATCTGCCTTGGCCGTCGCATTCATCTCGTCGAGCACGCCGGCGAACTTGGTGGCGTCCAGCGGCTCGCCGATAACGCCGGTCGAGGCCAGGTAGATCTCCTGCTCGCTGCAGCCGACGGCAGCCGCCGCCGACCTCGCCGTCAGTTCGGTCGCCGCCTTGCCCTTCTTGCCGGTGAATGCATTGGCATTGCCCGAATTGACCACCACCGCACGCGCCACCCCGTGCGCGAGATTGGCGCGGCAGAAGTCGACCGGAGCAGAAGGACATTTCGAGCGGGTGAACACACCGGCCACCGAAGCGGGACGGTCGAAAACCATCAGCAGCACGTCGGTGCGGTTCTTGTACTTGATGCCGGCAGCGGCGGTGGCCATACGCACGCCACGCAAACCAGGCAAAGTTGCAAAGGAGCTGGGAGCAAGAGGAGAAACGGAAGCGGACATCGAGACTACCTGGAAATAGAAGGACCCGCCGAAAGGCGGGCCCGGATGGAATTACTGCTGCGGCTGCTCTTGCTGCTGCGCATTGGCCTCGTCATAGGCCTTCTTCAGGGCCTCATCGACGATTTCGACCTTGGACTCGTCCTTGGCCTTGTTCAGCAGCGCGATATACTTGTCGCGCATTACCAGCTGGCGAACCTGCGGCTCGACCTGCTCGAACGGCGGGGGCGGAGCGATACGCTTGTCTTCCAGCAGGATGACGTGATACCCGAACTGGCTCTTCACCGGCTCCTTCGTGTAGGCGCCCTTGTCGAGGGCAAACGCGGCCGCCTCGAATTCCGGAACCATGCGGCCCTTGCCGAAATAGCCGAGGTCGCCGCCTTCCGACTTGTTCGGGTCGGTCGACTTTTCCTTCGCCAGTTCGACAAAGTCCTTGCCTGCGTCGAGTTCGGCGATCACGGCCTTCGCCTCATCCTCGGTCTTCACCAGGATATGGCGGGCGCGGACTTCCTCTTCCTGCGGCAGGTTGGCGATTTCCTTGTCATAGCGCGCCTTCACTTCGTCGGCGGTGACAACGTCGACGACGTGCTTCTTGAAATAGGCATTGTGCAGCTCGCGCTCGGCAATCTGGGCCATGCGGGCCTTGAACTCGGGGGTCTGGTCGAGCTTTTCTTCCGTCGCGGACTTGGAGAGCAGCTTCATGTCGATCGTGCCGGAAAGCGCGGCGACACGCTTCTGCTCGTCGGAGAGTTGCCCGAGCTGCGGATCAAGCGAGCCGATGGCTGCATCGAGGTCGGACTGGTGAATCTCGACATCGCCCACCTTTGCGACGACGGCATCCTTCTGGTCTTCGGCAAGGAGCGGCGCCTGGAAGCTGATCAGTGCTGCGAAGGTGGCCGCAGCGAGCTTGTTGTAGTTCAGCATGTAAATTCCTTTCGGATGGGGAACCGGTATCAGAACAAATGAATCCGGTTAAAAATCGTCCTCAGCACCAAAATGTGGCTGCTGCCCGCCAGCCTGTCCCGTTGACATCATTCGACCCCCCTCTTATCTGTCACGCAACCTCGCGTCCAGAAAAGTTTCCGGGCGTTTCACGCCTGTGCGCCGAATTTTGTTCATATTCGGCGGGATGAAATGTCTGGGACAAATTCAGAAAGGGCCATCGATATGGTCAGTCTTGGCGGACTAGCCCGCAAAATATTCGGCTCGGCCAATGATCGCCGTGTCCGCTCCTACCGTAGCAGGGTTGATGCGATCAATGCTCTGGAAGAGAGCATGAAGGCGCTCTCCGACGAAGCCCTGGCTGCGAAAACCGTAGAGTTCCGTGAACAGCTGGCGAACGGCAAGACGCTCGACGACCTGCTCGTTCCCGCCTTTGCCGTGGTGCGGGAAGCATCGCGGCGCGTGCTCGGCATGCGTCCCTTCGACGTCCAGCTCATCGGCGGCATGATCCTGCACGAGAATTCGATCGCCGAAATGAAGACCGGTGAAGGCAAGACGCTTGTCGCGACCCTTCCGGTCTACCTCAACGCGCTCGCTTCCAAGGGCGTTCATGTCGTTACCGTCAACGATTACCTCGCGACCCGCGACTCGGCGACCATGGGCAAGCTTTATGGCTTCCTCGGCATGAAGACCGGCGTGATCGTGCATGGCCTCACCGACGAGCAGCGGCGCGACGCCTACAACTGCGACATCACCTACGCGACGAACAACGAACTCGGCTTCGACTATCTTCGCGACAACATGAAGTACGACCGCGCGCAGATGGTTCAGCGCGGCCACAATTTCGCGATCGTCGACGAGGTCGACTCGATTCTGGTCGACGAAGCCCGTACGCCGCTGATCATCTCCGGCCCGCTCGACGACCGCTCCGATCTCTACAACACCATCGACGCCTTCATTCCGATGCTGTCGGAGGGCGATTACGAAATCGACGAGAAGCAGCGTTCGGCCAACTTCTCCGAAGAGGGCACCGAGAAGCTCGAGAACCTGCTGAAGCAGGCCGGCCTGCTGAAGGGCCATTCGCTCTACGACGTCGAGAACGTCGCGATCGTCCACCACATCAACAACGCGCTGAAGGCTCACAAGCTGTTCCAGCGCGACAAGGACTACATCGTCCGCAACGACGAAATCGTCATCATCGACGAATTCACCGGCCGCATGATGCCGGGACGGCGCTATTCCGAAGGCCAGCATCAGGCGCTCGAAGCCAAGGAAAAGGTGACGATTCAGCCGGAAAACCAGACGCTGGCGTCGGTTACGTTCCAGAACTACTTCCGCATGTACGACAAGCTTGCCGGCATGACCGGTACGGCGGCGACCGAAGCGGAAGAATTCGCCAACATCTATCGTCTCGAAGTCGTCGAAGTCCCGACCAACCTGCCGATCCAGCGTATCGACGAGGACGACGAGGTCTACCGGACGACCGAGGAGAAGTACAAGGCGATCATCGAAGAGATCAAGTCGGCGCACGAACGCGGCCAGCCGGTCCTGGTCGGCACCACTTCGATCGAGAAGTCGGAAATTCTCGCCGAGCGGCTGAAATATACCGGTTTCCACGACTTTCAGGTCCTGAATGCCCGCTACCATGAGCAGGAAGCCTACATCGTCGCCCAGGCAGGCGTTCCCGGCGCCGTTACCATCGCCACCAACATGGCTGGCCGCGGTACCGACATCCAGCTCGGCGGCAACGTCGAGATGCGCCTCGAGCGCGAACTCGGCGACATGGAGCCGGGTCCGGAGCGCGATGCGAAGGAACAGGCGATCATCGCGGAGATCAAGGAGCTGAAGCAGAAGGCGCTCGCTGCCGGCGGCCTCTATGTCATCGCCTCCGAACGTCACGAAAGCCGGCGCATCGACAATCAGCTGCGCGGCCGTTCCGGTCGCCAGGGCGACCCGGGCCGCTCGAAGTTCTACCTGTCGCTTCAGGACGACCTGATGCGCATCTTCGGCTCGGACCGCATGGACAGCATGCTGCAGAAGCTGGGGCTGAAGGAAGGCGAGGCCATCGTCCATCCCTGGATCAACAAGGCTCTGGAGCGGGCCCAGAAGAAGGTCGAGGCGCGCAACTTCGACATCCGCAAGAACCTGCTCAAGTATGACGACGTGCTGAACGACCAGCGCAAGGTGATCTTCGAACAGCGTCTCGAGCTGATGGAATCGGCGAACATCTCCGAAACCGTCGCCGACATGCGCACCGAGGTGATCGAGGGGCTCGTCGCCACCCACATTCCCGAGCGTGCCTATGCCGAGCAGTGGGATACCAAGGGCCTGCAGGAAAATGTCGCGCGCTTGCTCAATCTCGACCTGCCGATCGAAGAGTGGGCCAAGGAAGAAGGCATTGCCGAGGACGATATCCGCGAACGCCTGACCGCCGCTGCCGAACAGGCCGCCGCCGATCGCGCCGAGCGTTTCGGCCCCGAGATCATGACCTATGTCGAGCGCTCGGTGCTCCTGCAGACGCTCGATCACCTCTGGCGCGAGCATATCGTCAACCTCGACCACCTGCGCTCGGTCATCGGCTTCCGCGGTTACGCCCAGCGCGATCCGCTGCAGGAATACAAGTCCGAGGCTTTCGAACTCTTCCAGGCGCTGCTCGCCAACCTGCGCGAGGCGGTCACCTCGCAGCTGATGCGGGTCGAACTGGTTCGCGAGGCCGCGGAAGCTCCGCAGCCGGCGCTGCCGCAGATGGCCGCCCATCACCTCGATCCGACCACCGGCGAGGACGAGTTTGCCGCGCAGCCGGTTCTAGCCGACGAGGACTATGTCTCGCCGGAGAACCGTGATCCGAAGAACCCCAACACCTGGGGCAAGATCGGACGCAACGAGTTCTGCCCCTGCGGTTCCGGCAAGAAATACAAGCATTGCCACGGGGCATTCGAACAGGCCTGAGCCTGACGACTGGCTTCACGGAAAATGCCGCCTCCGGGCGGCATTTTCTTATCCTGCCTCCCAAGATCGATGACGTTTGCACGCTCACCGACGTGATTGCGCGTCCGCCCTCGTGGTCGCGGCGGGCTCCTCTCCGGTGACTGCCAGAACCCTTTCTTAACCGAGGTGTCGCACAATAAGCGGTGCCGTTTTTGCTATTCTAGGTATTGCGTGTTCATGATGGCGGTCATCGAGACAGCGGAAAGAGTGCTGCCGTCCGGGCTGCGGGCTATCCTGCTGCCGGCCTTGCGGCGCTGTTCGGCCGTGCTGAAGGCCGGAGATGCGACCTCTGCCGCGCAGCGCATGGCACTGATCGCCTTCGTCATTCGCGTCGTCAGTGCCGGCATCGCCTTCCTGTCGCAGATCATCCAGGCCCGCCTGATGGGCGAATTCGAATACGGGATTTTCGTATTCGTATGGGTCCTCGTGGTGCTGTTCGGCAATCTCTCCTGCCTCGGCTTTCACTCCACGGTCATCCGCTTCCTGCCGCAGTATCGCGCGCTTGCCGCCCATGACGAGATTCGCGGCCTGACCTTCACCGCCCGCCTGTTCGCCATGCTTTCCGCCAGCATGCTTGCGCTCATCGGCTTTGGCGCACTGCGCATCTTCGGCGACAGCATCGAAAGCTACTATCTGATCCCGGTTTTCCTTGGCCTCTTCGCGCTGCCGATGATCGCGCTCGGCGATGTCCTCGACGGCACCGCACGGGCGAACAGCTGGCCGGTCGTCGCCCTGAGCCCGACCTATATCGTGCGACCGCTACTGATCCTGGCATTCATGCTCGCCGCCGTCGGCCTTGGTGCGCCGAAGACCGCAACGACGGCGATGCAGGCCGCGCTGGTCGCCACCTATGCCACCACCCTGGGCCAGTTCCTGGCAGTCACCTGGCGCCTGCGCAAGCACGTCGTCCCCGGACCGCGCAAGATCGACTTTCGCGCCTGGATGGCGGTTGCGTTTCCGATCTTCCTGATCGAGGGCTTCAGCTTTCTCCTGACCAATTCCGATGTGGTGGTGGTAGGCCTGTTCCTCGAACCGCAGGACGTGGCCGTCTATTTCGCCGCGGCAAAGACCATCACCCTGGTGCAGTTCGTGTTCTTCTCGGTAAAGGCTGCCGCAGCCCCGCGTTTCTCGGCGATCATGGCCGAAGGCGACCGGCCGGCGCTCGCCCGCTTTGCCGGCGAGACCGCGCGCTGGAGCTTCTGGCCTTCACTGCTCGTCGGCCTGTCGGTGCTCGCGGCCGGGGAATTCCTGCTGTCCCTGTTCGGGCCCGCCTTCGGCGCAGGCTACGTGCTAATGGCGATCCTCTTCGCCGGCATCCTCGGCAAGGCGATGGTCGGGCCGGGCGAGGTGCTGCTGACGATGGCCGGCCGGCAGAAGCTCTGCGTGCTCCTCTACGTCGGCGCGCTCGGCACGAACATCGGCCTCAACGTGACGCTCATTCCGCACTTCGGACTGGCCGGGGCTGCCGTTGCCACCGCCGCGGCCATGCTGGTCGAAGCCCTTCTGCTGCACGTCGCGGTTCGCCAGACGCTCGGCATCGTCCTTTTCGCCTTTGCCAATCCATTGCCCCCGCTTCATTCGAAAAAGACCTACTGACATGGCGCATCCCCCATTTTCCCCGCAGGAAAGCATGAGCAGCTCCGCCAGCCACATGGTGGGTGGCCTCGCATCCGTCGATTTCGACCGGCCCGAAGCGGAGATCCGCATTGGCGTCGGCAGACCCGGGCGCGAGCTCTGCTTCTATCCGGCACGGATGGGTTATGACCTGCAGCAGGAACTGGACTTCCTGTCCAATCGGGCGATGGAGGCGAACGTCTTCTTCACCGGACGCTTCCTGGCCCCGGCCATGCCTCGCCTCGAAGATCGCCAGGTACGTCTGGCCCTCATTCGCGACGAGACCGCGGGGCGCAGCCGCCTGCGTCTGCTCATGCCGTTTTCGATCGAGAAGCCGGGATTTTCGGTCGGCCCCTCGATCGTCCGCGTCTGGGCGAACCCGTTCGGCCCGCTCGGCACGCCCCTGGTCGATGCCGAGGGTGCGGCCGAAACCGTCGACAACCTCCTCGATGGACTGGCTTCGGACCAGGCGCATCTGCCGCAGATCCTGGTGCTGCCGGATGTGCGGCTGAATGGACGCTTCGTGCACCTTGCCAAGGCCGTGGCGCTTGCCCGCGACCTGCCTGTGACCGTGACCAATTCCTACGATAGGCCCATGCTGCAGAGCACGCTCGAAGGGCCGGACTACCTTGCCCTCACCGTTTCCCGCCTTCACCGCAAGGAAATGCGCCGCCAATGGCGCCAGCTGGAAGATATGGGCACGCTCGAATTCACCGTCGCGCGACAGCCGGCCGAGATCCGCTTCCGCATGGAGGAGTTTCTGGCGCTGGAAGCAAGCGGCTGGAAGGGAAGGAAACGCACGGCGCTGGTCGTCGATCGCTACCGCGCCGCCTTCGCCCGTGAGGCGATCACCAACCTCGCCGAAGCGGATGCGGTGCGTATCCACACCCTCGATCTTAACGGCAAGGCAATCGCATCGATCGTCGTGTTCATGATGGCGGGCGAGGCCTTTACCTGGAAAACTGCCTATGACGAGACATTCGCCCGCTTCTCGCCGGGAAAGCTGCTGATCGCCCGGCTGACCGAATGGAACCTCGACGACGCCAACATCACGCGGACGGATTCCTGCGCCGTTCCCGATCACCCGATCGTCGGCCGCCTCTGGGCGGAGCGGGAGGAGATGGGCACGCTGATGATCGGCCTGAGGCGCAATGCCGACCGCGACGTGCGTCAGGCCGCCAAGCAGCTGCATCTCTATCGCAGCACCCGCAACATGGCCCGCCTGCTGCGCAACAAGATCCTGGCGCTCGCCGGTCGCGGATAGCAACCCGGCCAGCTTGCCGTCAGTTGTCCACGACTTCGAGGGTGGCGCGCTGCCGGAGTTCCCGGCGGATCACCTTTCCGCTTGTCGTCATCGGCAGTTGATCGACGAACTCGATCTCGCGCGGATATTCATGCATCGACAGCCGCTGCTTCACCCAGTCGCGCAAGGCCTCCGATAGCCCATTTGCCGGCGCATGTCCCGGCACCAGAACGACGAAGGCCTTGACGATTTCGGTGCGCACCGGGTCGGGCTTGCCGACCACCGCCGCCAGTTGCACCGCCGGATGCCCGAGCAGGCAATCCTCGATTTCCGCCGGTCCGATGCGATAACCCGACGAGGTGATGACGTCGTCGTCACGGCCAAGAAACTCGATATATCCGGCCTCGTCCATTCGTCCCTGATCGCCTGTCAGCAGCCACTCGCCGCCAAACTTCGCCTCGGTTGCGGCCTCATCCTGCCAATAGCCAAGGAACATCACCGGATCCGGCCTGGCGATTGCAATCTGGCCGATGGCACCGGGTGGCAGCGGCTCGCCTTCCGCGGTGACGATCGCCACGCGATGTCCCGGCACCGGCTTGCCGATTGCGCCCGCTTTGGTGACGCCGCTTGCGGCCATCGACGACAGCACGAAATTGCACTCGGTCTGGCCGTAGAACTCGTTGACGGTAAGGCCGAGCGCCTCCTTCGCCCACTCGTAGGTTTGCCGGCCGAGCGCTTCGCCGGCGCAACCGATGGTGCGCAGATCGAGATCATAGGTCTCGCGCGGCCGCTCCACGGCTTTCAGCAGCCGCAGTGCGGTCGGCGGAATGAAGGCGTTGCGCACCTTCATCTCGGCCATGATGCGGTAGGCCATGTCAGGATCGAACTTCTGCGCCGGAGACGAGACGACGGGAACTCCGAGCAGCAGCCCCGGCAGCAGGGCATTCAGCAATCCTCCGGCCCAGGCCCAGTCCGCCGGCGTCCAGAGGCGATCGCCCGGCTGGGGCAGGAATTCATGCGCCATCTGGATGCCCGGGATATGCCCGATCAGCACCCGGTGGCCGTGCAGCGCGCCCTTCGGCGGCCCGGTCGTTCCGGACGTGAAGATCATCAGCGCGGGATCGTCGCAACCGGTATCCGCGACCGTGAAGACCGGCGGATGGGCTTCGACCAGTTGCGAGAAGCCGACCGTTCCTTCAGGCGTTTCGTCGCCGACAAGGATCACCTGCTTCAGCGCCGGAAGCCGGCTTCGAACCTCGGCCAGTCGCGAAAGCCCGAATGCATTGGTGACGATTGCCGTCGCGCCGGCGATGCGCAACCGGTATTCAAGCGCCTCGGCGCCGAACAGCAGCGCCAGCGGCAGCGCGATCGCCCCCATCTTGTAGGTTGCGACATGGGCGATGACAGTCTCGAAACCCTGCGGCAAAAGCAGCGCGACGCGATCACCGGGCCTGATGCCGAGCGCCGCGAACCCATTGGCAAGCGACGCCGACTGCGCCGAGAGCCCTCGATAGGTCAGCGACCGGTGATAGCCGCCCGGATCGAAGTGCTGGAGACAGATCCGCTCCGGCTCGCGAGCCGCCCAGTCGTCGCTGACCGCCTTCCCGATGTTGAACTTTTCGGGAACCTGCCATGAAAAATCACGATAGAGGGCGTCGTAGGTTGCGCAAGGCGGCAAATTCATTGGCGGTATCCGGCATTTCGATGCGGCGCAGCTAACACCGATTGCCACGGCATTTCAATGCCATCGCCATCGCCCGCAACCGGGGCCGGGCACCCCTTGCTGCGCACTCGGAGCCAAACCGATTCTCGCACCGGTCCAAAGTTCATCACCTTGGCGCTTGCGGAGCGCCCCGCCGGACGCTAGTGCTTCGAGCGCCTCATGCCCCCTCCGGAAGCTCCATGTACATCGCTGAAATACTCGCAATATCCGCCGCAATCTGCATTGCCCTGAGCGGGCTCCTCATTGGCGAACTGCGAGGGCAGGTAGATGTCTTCCGGCTCGGCCGCTGGCAGATGACGACGGCGGCGGCATTGACGGGAGCCGTGGCGCTCGCAACCGACGGCTGGCAATCCGTCGCGGCCTGGCAGTTCGGCTATCTTTTCGCCTCCAGCTTCTTCGGCATCATCTTCGCGAGTTCGTTCTACTTCGCCGCAATCTTCCTCAGCGGCGCGCGAAACACCGCCGTGATGTTTTCCCTGACCTCGCCGTTCGCCCTGTTTTTCGGCTTTGCCGTGCTCGGCGAAACCGTGAACCTGCAGCAGTCGGCCGGCATCGTCCTCGTGCTCGGCGGCATCCTGCTTGCGATCGTCTTCGGCGAAACACGCGACAGCGAAGGCGCTTCTGCCGGCACCCCCGGCCGAACCCTGCTTCGCAAGGGCCTCATCTGCGGATTGCTCGCAGCACTCGGCCAGGCGCTCGGCAGCCTTTGCGCCCGGCCGGCCATGGCCTCGGGCGTCGATCCGTTCGCCGCCATGGCGATCCGCGCCGGCATCGCCTCGGTTTTCTACATCGCCGTCGCCTTCCTGCCCTTCAGGATGTTTCGCAAGCCCTACGCTTTCGCCTGGAAGCCGTTCGCGATCGGGGTCGCAAGCGCCGTGATCGGCGTCGGCTTCGGAATGTCGCTGCTGATGGCCGCACTTGCCTACGGCAATGTCGGGATCGTCTCGACGCTGTCGTCGCTGACGCCGGTGGCGATCCTGCCGATGATCTGGGTGCGAACCAGGCGGCCGCCGCCGCTTCCTGCATGGATCGGCGCGACCATCGCCGTCGCCGGAACAGCGCTGATCGCGGCCTGACATATCCGAGCTTGCCCATGGAACCGATTCGTCTTGAACCCTGAAGATTTCGCGATCCCCGCCCCTCCCGAAGTGACGAGCCGATCTGATTTCTCGCAAATTGCTGGAATGACATGAAACCTAGCGAAACGGCCCACCCGCACTACTGGATCGGCGCGATCATGATCGTGACGCTGATGGGCACTGCGCTCGTCAGCCCGCTCTATCCGCTTTATCGCGAGGCCTGGCATCTGACCCCGGGCGAAGTCACACAGGTCTACGTCATCTACATGCTCGGTGCGCTGCTCTCGCTCCTCGTCTTCGGACGGCTGGCGGACCGGTGGGGATACCGCAAGGTCATAGCGGCAGCGCTTTGTCTCTGCCTCGTCGGGACCTGCCTCTCGATGCTGTCGCGGGGCTTCTACCTCTTCAGCTTCGCCCGCTTTCTGGTGGGCATAGCGGCAAGCCTCACCACCACCGCCGGCACCGTTGCCCTCGTGGCGCTGACGCCGGAGCGAAATCGCTCGGCGCTCACCATGATGATCAGCCTGTTCATCGCCGCGGGTTTCGGCCTTGGACCGCTGGTCGGCGGCGCGGCAGGCCAATGGGCTCCGGAACCGCTTGTCACGGCGCACATCCCCAGCCTGATCCTTCTGATCGGCTGTTTCGTGGTCTTCATCTTTCTGCTGCCCAGACAGGCAGCGGACGGCCGCCTGACGCTGCGCGACCTGTTGCCGCGACTGAGCTGGGCAGCCCCGGAAGATTCGCTGCGCTTCGGCCTCGCCTGCTGCCTGCCGTTCATCGTCTTCGGCGTATTCGGGCTTTATGCATCGATGGCGCCGATGATGATCCGCGATTTTACCGGGCTGGAAGGCCCGATGGTCAGCGGCGGCACGATCGGCGCCATCCTGGTCATATCGGTCATCGTCCAGGTCCGCTCGCGGCACGCCCCTCCCCGCCGTTCGGCACTGATCGCACTGGCGCTGATTGCCGCAGGCAATCTCTGCCTGCTGGCAAACATGACGCTCGGATCGCTGTGGCTGTTTCTTCTCGGCGGCTTCTTCGTGGCCGTCGCCCATGGGCTCGGCCTGCTTGCGAGCTCCACCGTGCTTTACGGTGTCTCGCGTCCCGACAACCGCGGGGCACTCACCTCGACCTACTGGGCCATCGGCTATTCCGGCGCCATCTTCCCCCTGCTGCTGATGGGCTGGATCGCCGATACATGGGGCATGCCGATGGCAGTCAGCCTGTTCTGCGCCGCGATGGCCGTTCTCGCCATCGCAGTTCTGGTGCTGATTGTCGCGCTGCTCGGAAGGAGCCCGCAATACCCGATGAACCGCCCATGCTAAAGGCCTTCGACGCCAGTGAGTACTACGATCGGCCTGAGCGACAGGCCGATGACGTTCTCCGGCCGTGGAACGCTTCCAAATTGGGTTGGTGGAAGATGGGCGGCCAAGTGGGTTCTCGCTCACTGCGTAGCCAGCAGCACCAGGCACAATAGAGCCATCTTCCTGGTCAATCATCGGCCAGTGCTGCAGCGTTAAAGAGTGCCGTGTTCTTCCAGGATCCCAAGAGGAGAAGACAGATGATGTCGGCGAAATTCGCATGCATGGCCAGTGCAGTCACCTTAGCCTCCTTCGTTGCAACCACTGCGCTCGCCCAGACGGATGGCAACACCCCAAAACAAGAAACCCAGCCCGACCAATCAGAGATGATGCCTGGCTGGAAGATGGGGAGGATGCATCCGGATATGATGAGGGGCGGCATGGGGCCGGGACGAGGTCAGATGATGAAAATCATCTTCGCGATCGCCGATACCGATGGCGATGGCGCACTCTCGTTTGAGGAAGTCACGGCAGTCCATAAACGGATCTTCGACAAAATCGACGCCAACAAGGACGGCAAGGTTACTGTCGAGGAGATACAAGCCTTTGTAAATGACTGACTACCGGGCTTCTGCGCCCCAATCCCCACCTGCTGAGACGGGTTTCTTTTGCCTGCCGTACCGGATCGGCCCCAACCGGCCTTGCGACTTTAGTCTAATCACGCAATCAGAGCTCTGCGGGACAAGGCCATGCCCAACCCAGCCCGCAAAAACTCCCAGCACTGGACTGGCCCGCTTCCTGCAGAGGCGGGTTTCTTTTTGCGCCGGCCGGTTCAGCCGTGCCAATCCCCACCGCCTATGCTACAGAGGCATTCGAAGCGCTCGTTGGACGCAATCATGCGGACCGCTTCAATGAGGACGGCATGGCATTAGACCCGGTCAAGGTGTTTGCGGATTATGCGGAGGCGGACTGTTCCGTCCAGTTCTGGATCCCTGGCACGCCAGCGGTGGAATTTCGTTCACTGGAAGCTGCCGTAAGGCATGCCAAGGACCATGGCGGTCGATGGAAGGAAATTGAAATCACCGTGCATCTGCCTCGCGAGGACATCGTTTACGCGACGGAGAAAGTGCACCGGCTGATCGACGCTTTGCCGCGGTGACAGACCGAGGAAACGTGCAATAGACTTGTGGCCTCTAAGGATGTCCGGTGAGGCTTGTGCGCTCATGCTCACTCCTCCCTGTATCGCCAGATACCAAAGTGCGGCTTGCACCGCAGCCTGAAACGCCAATCCGGAACGCCGGCAGCCCGCAACGCGGATGCGATGGACTGAACTCGCTTCTTCCACCACTTATCGGCATTCGGCGTGGTCAACGCCGTGACAAAACCGCCAAAAAGACCAATAAAAACAACGGCTGAAAAATTCGGTGGTGCCCGTGCCGAAACCGAATGAAATCGGCAAGTTACTGTAATGTCAGGCAAATATTTTTTCCAATCCTGATGTGTGCCCCCAATAATACCCCCAAATCACGCTTCTGTATGTGCTGCCGCTCTTGCGGGCTGCAATCAGGAGGCCGAACACCTTTCGATTGATTGTCGCTTGGCGCGGCCTCGAATCCAACAGACCTTGATACAACAGGGCTGAGATAAATTCCAATCGAAGGGTACCACGATTATCCTGAGATCCCTAAGCGATACCGCTCTAATAGGCCCAGACAAACTCTGGGCAATTTTCAGAAAATCGGACTGATAGCATAGCACGGGGATGGCTGACACGAAGTCAAGAGGTGCAACTGACGCTTTAAGGATCATTTTGCATCATTCATTTTGGTTGTAGGAATTTAGTCTTACCCCTATCTGTCTGCTGTCGTTCAGCACAGAGGACCAATTTCCATGAATGTCACTCCGATCACTTATACAGTCGCCCACGCCATCGAGGCAACTGGGCTTTCCCGCTCCACGCTTTACAACCTGATGAAGGCCAAACAGCTTCCCTACATCAAGGTCGGCAAGCGCACCCTCCTGAAAGTCTCAGACATTGAGGCTCTTCTTGAGAGCGGCCGGGAGACGCGCCATTGACCTTCCTTGAAATACTTCACCGGCATAGCCCGGCGGATAGCCTGATTTCCATTAGTCGTAAGGTTGGCAATGCGTTTATGCCGCTTGGCTTTTATACAATGGAGCAGTTGGCTGAGGCCGACGCTTTCATGCGACAAGCGGCTTTGAGCCACGAGGTCTATTACACAGTAGCCACGCTGGACAGGCGCCCCCCTGACGGCAAACGCGGTGACGGTAGCTATATCGGCCATATGTCGGCATTTATCTTTGATTTCGACGTCCTGAACCCCAGCAACCTCAACGCCCATGCCGAAGCTGCAATTCCGCAGAGCTTTGATGAACTTCAGGCCTTTATGGATGATATTGGCCTTCCTCCGCCAAGCGCTCTCGTGCATTCCGGCAATGGTTTGCATCCGTATTGGTTTCTGGATGCCCCTATGCCTGCGGCTCAAGCCCAGATCGCCCATCGCCGCTTTCACCGGGCTATCATAGAGCTTGCTCGAGAGAAGAAGCGGTGGAAGCTCGACAACACCTCCGACCTTGCACGTGTATTGCGGTATCCCGGCACTTGGAACCGGAAGAGGAACGTCGTAACGCCTGTGCTGCTTGTCAGCGCCGACGAAAACCTCCGCTACAGCGCCGCCGATCTGGATGAGTGGGTTACCAAGGCTCATCCGCGTGCCGCTGCTCTCGACGCTGCCATCGTCACCAACAAGGTGAATACGGCTGACCATAACGACCGCCGTAACGCCGCTGATTTCGATGCCATCAAAAAAAACTGTCCTGTCGTCGCTGTTTGGGTTGGCCGGATGACGGATGGCCTGCATCTGTCTGAACCTGACTGGCACCACTTTTTGAGCATTGCCGGCGCTTGCGAGGATGGTGAAGCCATCGCCCGCGACTTGTCCGCTCGCGATGACCGTTTCAATGAAGCCGAGTTTACGTCCTACATGGCGCACCGCTCGCCACCGCACAAATGCGCTACCATCCAGTCGACCTGCGGCACTGAGGATTGTGCAGGCTGCCCATTGATGGATCAGGACCGCTCGCCCATTACCTTTGGTTTCGGTCTCCCTTCTGACATTGAAAGGGCGGATGCCTTTCGCCGTTTCGTTCGCGTCTCCACGCCCAATGTCCGCTATTACGATCTGGATCATTTGAGCCGGGCGACAGAACTTCTGCCCGATTCACTCGATTCGGAAATTGGCTACCTTTTTGACGGAAAGGCGCATGCCGCTTTCATGGCGTCTCCCGAGGCTCAGCGCGTCCGCCTTGCCCAATACCTCCCCGGGAATGATGCCCGTCTCACCAAAACAAGTGATGGCATCCCTGTTCTGAACCTGTGGACGCCTTCACCCCTTCAGCCCGCACAAGGGCAGTGGCCGGTTTTTAGGCGTCACCTGGACCTGCTGTATTCCGACCCAGATGACGGTGCGATTGCCTGCGAACATCTTCTGGACTGCCTGTCTTTTATTTTGCAGCATCCGGGGGAGAATAACCTACCTTGGTGGACTGCTGATGCAATCACCATGGTAGGTCATCGTATCAGAACCCTGCCCACTGACCGATACATTGGCTGGCATCCGCAGCGAGAACACAAACTCCTGACCTTGGAACGTCGCCGTCATCAAGCTTGATCCGACACTCAATGGAACCGGTTCGTGTTGACCGATCTGCACAGTGTTGTCACTGCCACCCATGCCGGACCGGAAAATCAGCAACATCAATGGCAAGTGTTCAAACTTGCAGACAACTGGGGTCAAGTTGTCCGATGCGACAGCTCCGCTTGCGCCGTACGCTAGAAATGACGATGCGCAAACAAACGACATCAACAGGCCATGGATTGCGCAGCGTGGCGATTTCATTTCAACGTCCCCCTCTGACGACTGCTTTTGCGGGTTAGTTCTTCAGCCCGACAACGCCTCGTCCCCAATACGGCGCTCGCCATCCTGCCGTGACGGCCTCTGCTTCGTCACAGAACCATCGTTCGCCCTGCGCAATGCTGACCTTCGTTTTTGAGTACCACGGTGACCAAGGTGCGTGATAGATTTTGCCGTTCTTTGAGATGTTGCCCTTGATGGGACATCCATTGGGCGCAGTCTGCTGCGCAATAGCCCATTTCTCTGATCGATATTCCCAGGCGGGTTGCGTCGGTGCCTGCCAGATTCCCGTTTTCAGTTGGCGAGCCTGTTCCTCGGCATCGACGTAATCCTCAGAATACTTGCGGAATGCCCAGGCTAATCCGGCTACCACCATTTCTTGATTGATATCTTTTCCATCAGAAAAGCAGACGGCTATTGTCCGACCATAGTCATCAGAGCCTCTGTCGTCGCAATGCACCTGCCGCCCCTCAACAAGTTCTTCCAAGGCGGCAATCGCTGCCTGCCCACAGGGCCAGTTTCCACCGCGAGCATTTTTACATTTTTGACCGGCTTCAGGTGCATCGATGCCGTGCAAACGGTACCGCACCCCGGCAACGTCTATGGTATCTCCGTCCACCAAGTGCAGCGTTTCCGAAGCCGACGCCAAAGAACAAGACAACAAAAACGCCTTCATCAACCATACGAGCCTCAGCTGAGAACGGGTTTCTTCCTTCATTCCATTCCTATTGAGCCTATTCCGCGTGAAAATTGACGACTACTTGCAACATAATCTCTGCGTTTCACGGTGCAACCTCAACCCATCTGTGTATTTTTGCACATCCAATTGATTGAAAATTCGTTTTGAGGTTGTATGGCCGCCATGGAATCTGAGGGGAGCCCTGTAATGTCCGAGTTTGATCAACAACCTTTTGCCGATGCCGATCTGAAATCGAACCCGCAACCGCGCTGCCCATGCGTCCTGATCCTGGACGTTTCAGGTTCGATGGGCGGCAGACCAATTGACGAACTGAATGAAGGTCTACGGGCGCTGCAGGAAGAGATTCAGAGCGATAGTCTCGCGGCAAAACGGGTCGAATTCGCAATGGTGACGTTCGGGCCGGTGAACGTGGAAATGGACTTCATCGGAGCGGAAAACTTTTATCCGCCGACGCTCACCTCTCAAGGCAACACTCCCATGGGAGAGGCCATCGAAACCGGCCTCGCTATGCTCCGTGAACGCAAGGATCGCTACAGGGAGAACGGCATCAATTTTTACCGGCCCTGGGTCTTTCTCATAACCGATGGCGCGCCGACCGATAGCTGGCAGCGGGCTGCTGATGAGGTCAGGAAGGGCGAAGACAGCAAGGCCTTCATGTTCTACGCCATCGGGGTAGAAGGTGCGAACATGGAGACGTTGGCCAAAATCTCCGTCCGCCAACCCCTTAAGCTGAAAGGCCTCCAATTCAAAGAGTTCTTCCAGTGGCTCTCGAACTCCCTTGGATCGGTTTCTCGGTCCAATCCAGGCGAGCAAGTGCCCCTTACCAACCCCACGGCTCCTGATGGATGGGCCTTTGCCGGATGACAAGATGGACATTCGGTGCCGCATCCGTTCGGGGCATCTCCCATGTCAAAAACGGGACACGCCTCCAGGATGCGAAGCGCTGTTTTGAGATCGTCGATCCGCA
>JAEWPB010000160.1 GCA_023399465.1 Pseudomonadota bacterium | reverse complement strand
CGTCTGGATCGGGCCGGACCCGAAGGTGATCGAGGCGCTTGGCGACAAGCTCGAGGCGCGGCGCATTGCCCAGAAGGTCGGGGCGCCGCTCGTTGCGGGCAGCGATGGCGCGCTGTCGGGCCCTGCGGAGGCGCTGGCCTTCGCCCGACAGTTCGGCCTGCCCATCGCGATCAAGGCTGCCCATGGCGGCGGCGGGCGCGGTCTGAAGATCGCCCGCTACCTCGACGAGGTCGAGGAGCTGTTCTCCTCGGCTAGCCGCGAGGCGGTCGCTGCCTTCGGTCGCGGCGAATGCTTCGTCGAGCAGTTTCTCGATCGTCCGCGCCACGTCGAGGCGCAGGTGCTGGCCGATCGGCACGGCAATGTCGTCGTCGTCGGAACGCGCGACTGCTCGCTGCAGCGGCGTAACCAGAAGCTGGTCGAGGAAGCGCCGGCGCCTTTCCTGTCTGCCGCGCAGCGGGAAACGCTCCACGGTGCGGCGCGCGATATCTGCGCCGAGGCCGGCTATAGCGGCGCAGGCACGGTGGAATTCCTGCTGAGCGCCGATGGCGTCATTTCCTTCCTCGAGGTCAACACCCGCCTGCAGGTCGAGCACCCGGTCACCGAAGAGACCACAGGCATCGATCTGGTCATCGAACAGTTCCGCATTGCCGAAGGCCTGCCGCTGAGCTTCACCGAGATGCCTGAGTCGCGCGGCCATGCGATCGAGTTTCGAATCAATATCGAGGATGCGGGGCGCGGTTTCCTGCCATCGGCCGGCGACATCACTCTTTTTGCGCCGCCGTCCGGTCCGGGCGTGCGGGTCGATGCCGGCGTCACCAGCGGTTCCACCGTGCCGCCGATGTTCGATTCCCTCGTCGCCAAGCTGATCGTCTGGGGCGCGACGCGCGAGGCAGCGATCGCACGCGCACGCCGCGCTCTCGGCGAATTCGAGATCGAGGGCGTGCCCTCGGTGCTGCCGTTCCACCGTGCCGTGCTCGAACATTCCGACTTTGCCGGCAGCGATTTCCGCGTTCACACCCGCTGGATCGAGACCGATTTCGCTGAAACGCTGAAGGCGGCTGCCCGGCCGGCATCCCCGGCGGAAACGAGCCTGTTGCGCGGCCGCATCGAAATCGACGGCAAGCTCGTCGAAGTCGGCATCCCGGATGCCTTCCTGCGGCTTCTCGGCCCGGGGCCGGCTCGGTCCGCGGCGACTGACGCGGCAGATGCCGTCGCCGAGGACGAAGGCGCGGTTCGGGCGCCGGTGCCCGGAATACTGGTGCAATGGAAATTCGCCACCGGCGCGGCTGTCGAAAAGGGCGACGTACTGGCGGTCATGGATGCGATGAAGATGGAAACCGCGGTTGCGGCGCCGGCCTCCGGCATCCTCTCGATATTGGCCGAAGCCGGCTCCAGCCAGAGCGCCGGTGCCGTCATCGCCCGCATTGCGGTGCCGGACGGCGATGGAAATCCCAGCGATACCGCGCAAGCGAAGCAGAGCGGCTGACATCGCCGCCGAGCGTCGATGACGCGAGGAGCGATTCGTGTGGCGTCGACCTATCCGCTAGAGGTCTAGGTGCTGATTTCGCCCCTCGCACTCCCAGCGATGGCGGGTAAAAACACTGAAACTCCCTGCACAAGGGACGGGAACGGGGACTTCTGGGTGCGTGTTTCTCGTTTTCCGGCAGACGGTGGCGGGGTGTTTCCCGAGTGCGAAAATTAACTTTTGGCGGGCCCCGCCTGCATGCGTTCGAAAAAAATTCCGAATACGCTGAAATAGCCGGAAAAGCCGCGTGATTTCAGTGGATTGCGGCCACGTCGACATGCGTCGCAAAGTGCCGTGGAGGCGGTGTAGGGGCAGGTTTTGCCGCTTTCGACGGGGTCGGCGGGGACGGGAATTAACCATTTGTTAACCATTCCGGATCTACATCTGGTCAACGATTTCTTAACCTAGATGACCAAAGTGCTAACCGACGCTCGTTCAATACGGATCAAGGGCCGCTCCTTCCTCGCGGTCATGCTCTCCCCCGATCTTCCCTTCGATGACTGGCTGGTAAGGCTCGACGATCTCGCGGCCCGTTCGGCTGGCTTCTTCCTCGGGCGACCGGTGGTTCTCGATGTCACGGACCTGCCGATCGACCGGCAGCAGCTCAAGGACCTGATCGCCGAGCTTGCCGGGCGCAACGTCACGATCATGGGCATAGAGGGCGGACGGCCGTCGATCCTTGGTCCGGGCATGCCGCCGGCGCTCAAGGGCGGTCGCCCGGTGGCGGACTTCGAGGTGCCGCAGCAGGAGCCCGTACTCGAGGTGGATGCGAAGCCGGCAGTGCCTGAGCCTCGCTCGGTGTTGCAGTCCCTCGTTCTCCATGAACCGGTGCGCTCCGGCCAGTCGGTGATCTTCCCCGAAGGTGACGTCACCGTTATCGGTTCGGTCGCTTCGGGTGCGGAGATCATCGCCGGAGGTTCGGTGCACATCTACGGAACATTGCGGGGCCGCGCCATGGCGGGTTCGCTTGGAAATGCATCGGCTCGGATTTTCTGCCGCAAGCTCGAGGCCGAACTGGTTGCGATAGACGGCATCTACAAGATGGCGGAGGACCTCGCCCAGGACCTTCGCGGCCAGGCGGTACAGCTCTGGCTCGAGGGCGAATCGATCAAGGCAGAGAAGCTCAACTGAGCGGGTAAGCGGCAAGGACACAGGAGAGTAAGATGGGGAAAGTCATCGTAGTCACCTCGGGCAAGGGCGGAGTGGGCAAGACCACCTCCAGCGCTGCACTTGGAGCGGCTCTAGCACAGCGCAACGAGAAGGTGGTCGTCGTCGATTTCGATGTCGGGCTGCGCAATCTCGATCTCGTCATGGGTGCCGAGCGCCGGGTCGTCTACGATCTGGTCAACGTCATTCAGGGCGATGCCAAGCTGCCGCAGGCGCTGATCCGTGACAAGCGCCTGGATACGCTGTTCCTGCTGCCGGCTTCGCAGACGCGCGACAAGGACAATCTGACGGCCGAGGGGGTCGAACGCGTCATCACCGATCTGAAGCGCCATTTCGACTGGGTTATCTGTGACAGCCCGGCCGGTATCGAGCGCGGCGCGACCCTTGCGATGCGCCACGCCGATGTTGCCGTGGTCGTGACCAATCCCGAGGTCTCGTCCGTGCGCGACTCCGACCGCATCATCGGCCTGCTCGACGCCAAGACGCTGAAGGCCGAGCGCGGCGAGCGGATGGAAAAGCATCTCCTGCTGACGCGTTACGACGCGGCCCGCGCCGAACGCGGCGACATGCTCAAGGTCGACGATGTCCTCGAGATCCTGTCCATCCCGCTGCTCGGCATCATTCCCGAAAGCACGGACGTGCTGCGCGCCTCCAACATCGGGGCGCCCGTCACCCTCGCCGACAGCCGCAGTGCACCGGCCATGGCGTATTTCGATGCGGCCCGCAGGCTTGCGGGCGAGGACGTGGCTATGACCATCCCGGGCGAAAAGCGCGGCATCCTCGGCAAGATCTTCGGTCGGAGGGCTGCGGCATGAGCATCTTCCGCATGTTTTCCAGGCAGCGCACCGCGCCGGCGGCGCGCGAACGCTTGCAGGTTCTGCTGGCGCATGAACGGCTGTCGACGGGCTCCGACCTCGTGTCGCTGCTGCGCGAGGAGATCCTCGCGGCGATCGCCAAGCATGTGCAGGTCGACAATGATCGCGTGCGGGTGAAGATGGATCGCGACGAGCACATGTCGATCCTCGAGATCGACGTCGAGATCCCGCTCGACGCCGCGGCGGTCGAGGCCGCCTGACGGGGCAGCGCCCGATCCGGTTTCAAGAGAGCGAACTATGCGAGGAGGCGGGCTGGCAATGGCCCGCCTCTTTTCTCGTGCGGCGGGGCGCAAGCCCGACCGCCTATTTCCACATGGATCGCATGCGCGCACCGACGTCGATGCGGATCTGCCGCGCGCTGCGCTCGCCTGCGGCCGGGCTCGTCACCGGCCAGCTTGCGGTCTCGAAGAACTGCAAGAGCGTTGCCGGGATGAAGCGGGTCCGCGAGGCATAAACGTGGCGGTCGCCCTGGCTGTTCTGGCCGTGGGTGAAGAAGCGCTGCGGCGTCAAAAGGGTCAGGCTGTCGCGCGCGCGGGTCATGCCGACATAGAGCAAGCGGCGCTCTTCTTCGAGTTCGGCCGTTGTGCCGACGCCGAGGTCTGACGGGATGCAGCCGTCGACGACGTTGAGCATGAACACCGAGCGCCACTCCTGGCCCTTGGCCGAATGGATGGTGGAGAGGATCAGGTAGTCCTCGTCGAGCAGCGGCACGCCGGCCTGGTCGCTGGTGGCATCCGGCGGATCGAGGGTCAGCTCGGTCAGGAACCGTTCGCGGTTGGCATAGCCGCCGGCGATCTGCTCGAGCTGCAGCAGATCGGCCTTGCGGGTATCGGGATCCTCGTGGATGCGATCGAGATGCGGCTCGTACCATTCCCGCGCCGCGGCGATTTCGGATGGCCAGCCGGAGAGCGATTTGCGCAAGCCGGTCATCAGCGCGACGAAGCTGGTCCAGTCCTCGCCGGTCTTGGGCGGCGGCGGGATTTCCGCCAGCGAGACCAGCGGCTCCGGATCGGTGGCGATGGTGTCGAGGATCTTGCCGGCGGTCTGCGGCCCGATGCCCGGCAGCATCTGCAGCAGCCGGAAACCGGCGACGTGGTCGCGCGGGTTCTGCGCGAAGCGCAGCACGGCCAGCAGGTCCTTGACATGGGCGCTGTCGAGGAATTTCAGGCCGCCGAACTTGACGAAGGGGACGTTGCGGCGCGTCAGTTCCACTTCCAGCGCGCCGCTGTGGTTCGATGACCTGAACAGCACCGCCTGCTGCTTCAGGGGAATGCCGATCTCGCGGTTCGCCAGGACCCGCTCGACGATATAGCCGGCCTGATCGGCCTCGTCCTTCACGGTCACGAGAAACGGCCGCTGATCCGATTCTCTGTCGGTCCACAGGTTTTTTGTGAAGCGTTCCCGGGCAAGGTCGATGACGGCGTTGGCAGCGGCCAGGATCGGCTGGGTCGAGCGGTAGTTGCGGTCGAGGGTGATGACGTCAGCCGGTTCGGGCGAAAATTCCTTCGGAAAATCGAGAATGTTGCGCACCGTCGCGGCGCGGAAGGAATAGATCGACTGGGCGTCGTCGCCGACCACGGTCAGGCCGCGGCCGCCCGGCTTCATCGCCATCAGGATCGAGGCCTGCAGGCGGTTGGTGTCCTGGTATTCGTCGACCAGCACGTGGTCGAAGCGGCCGCCGATATCGGCGGCCAGTTCCGGATCGGAGACCATCTGCGCCCAATAGAGCAGCAGGTCGTCGTAATCGAGGACGTTCTGCGCCTGCTTGGCCTCCACATAGCCGGCGAACAGTTCCTTGAGCTGTTCCTCCCAGCCGATAACCCAAGGATAGGATGTCTTGAGCACCTCTGCGATGGTCGTTTCCGAGTTCACCACGCGCGAATAGATCGCGAGGCAGGTGCCCTTGGTGGGAAAGCGGCTTTCGGTCTTGGAGAAGCCGAGTTCGTGGCGCACCAGGTTCATCAGGTCGGCGCTGTCTTCGCGATCATGGATGGTGAAGTCGACGTCGAGGCCGATCTGCTCGGCATAGATCCTGAGCAGCCGCGCGCCGATGCCATGGAAGGTGCCGGCCCAGGCGAGGGCATCGGTCATGATGGCGGCATTGTCGCCGAGCACCTGGCGGCAGATGCGCTGCACCCGCCTGCCGAGTTCGGAGGCGGCGCGCCGGGAAAAGCTCATCAGCAGGATGCGTCGGGGGTCGGCGCCGTTGACGATCAGGTGAGCCACGCGATGGGCGAGCGTGTTGGTCTTGCCGGAACCGGCGCCGGCGATGATCAGCAACGGCCGGCCGATCTCGCCGTCCGGCAGGCCGATTCCATGCTCGACCGCCTGGCGCTGGCGATCGTTGAGTTTTTCCAAATAGGCTGCCGTCATATGTCCCCTGCACCCAAAGAAACGTGTCCTGATCCTTCGTAGACCGGGCATCTCCTTGATGCAGCAGATGGAATAGCAATCTCGCCCAGGCGCGGGCGGCACTCGCACGGCATTTCCGGTTCAAAGGCCGATCGTCGCGTCGCAAGCGATCGGAACAAAAAATGAACATATCAGCTGGGAGCACCCGTTGCAAACCCCCGGCGGCGCTTTTGTCGGCTTATGCCGGGTATTCGGCCTCAAGGGAACGGGGTGCGCAACGTCCGGGACGTGCAATTTACCGGTCCTGTCGGGCCGAACTTGCGCACAGTGTCTGATCGGGCGTGTCCCGGAAACGATAGGCATGTATGTAGTCGATTTCCATTACAGAGGGATTGGGCGTCTTCTCGATCGAGTATCCGGAACCGAGCGCCAGGTTTGCCATCAGCAGAAGCGGCATCTTGTGAATGGCCGGCGTCTCGAGTTTCCAGATTGGCTGCCGGTTGAAGTAGTAAACGATAAAGCTTGGATCGACCTTTACGCCGAACGTGTTGAACCTGTCCGTCAGGCTGTTCACGTCCACCTTTGTGCTTTTGCCCTGCGATTCGGCCCTCACCGGGTTCTTGTGCCAAATGTGCAATGCCGATTCGAAGCCGTCCGGGGCGTGTCCGTAGTATTCGATTATATCGATCTCCAGGGACGGTTCCGTCCGGTTGCGAGGCTCGTTCGTGCCGAGCCAGAATGCCGGCCACACCCCGGGTCCGGCAGGCATTTTTACGCGTGCTTCAAAATAGCCGTACTGGAGGGCAAAGCCGTTCGTGTTTCCGTCCGCAGATGCAAGAAGGCCTGAGCGCCACACGCCCTCATAGTCCTTTTTCGCGATTATGGTCGCGATCCCGTTCTTGACCGCAAATGGGAAACCGTCGCCCGGATCTGTAAAGATGGCATCGCCGAAGTCGCCATTCCAGGGCGTATGGGCAATCCATCGGCGATCTTGGATCTCGCGCGGAGCAACGCTGAGATCGTCGAAATCGTCAACGAATACCGGTTCGAGGCGGCAAAAATCGAGAGCGTCTTCCAGCACGTTTTCAGCCGTTGCCACCATCGGCAACATGGTTACGAAGAATGCCAGGGCAGTTGCCAGCGCGGTCCTCATGCCCGGATATCCCGTGACAGCAACTCGCGACTCAGGTCCACGTGACGACCGATGTAGGAGTTGCAACCAAGTGCCGGAGACGTGGCCCGGCATTGCGCATTTTCGGCGAGTTTGCGCATTTCGGCGGGGTGGCTGCAGACCTCTCTTACGGCGTGTAAAACCGCGGCCGGATCCGATAGCGGTACGTATTTGATAGCCGTATCGTCGAAGTACGCCCGCAAGCCACCGGTATCGGTGGCAATCATCGGTACGCCCAAAAGAGCGGCCTCCTGCATCACAGTGATGCCGCTTGCGTGATAGTTGTCCTTGAGAGGGATGAGGGCGACAGAAGCATCGTTGTATAGTTGCCGTAACTGCTCGTTGTTGCGTAGGCGGACGATTTCCACATTCCGGTTGCCCATGGCCAGGCTTTGTTTGGCGGTCGTGGATACGATTTTCAGCCTGATGTCATCCTGATTCCCGAGGGCGGCGATCGCCGTTTTCCAGTCTCGATCGCGATCGTTCCCGACACTCAGAACATTGATCGGCTGTGTGTCGCGGTCGGTAACGGGCACGTATTCTTCATTCGGAATTCCGAAAAGAACCAGTTCGACCCGGGTACCCGGGAAATAGGACCTGGCCAGGCTATAGTTCTTCGGAGAATGGACGATGAGCGCGTCCAGCTCAGCGACAAGCGAGGAATAGAGTTTCCGGTGCAAAGGAGAGAGATGTGGCCAGCGGTCCAGTAGCCAGACCGCTTGTCCGATCAGCTTGGGGTGCCCTCGGCTTTGTCTTCTTCGCTTCAGAAGCACGGCGATCGCCAGGAACTGCGATTCCGTATGCGTCCATACGACATCGGAAGCCAGGATCGCATCAATGTTCCTGACGGCATGAACATAGTCGAAACCCAACATCACCCGAAGCGCAAGCCTGTGGACCTTGGCCAAGGGTGTTTCGCGTGGACAGGATGCAAATTTCACCAGGCATCCCATCTCCTCGGCGCGGGCGTAGCCATAGGGTGAAGGGTCATGATTTATTCCGATGAGAGTCTTGTTTTCCCTCCTGGCCTGCCAGAGCTTCGCATCAAGGCCGGCGGCGAGATGAACAAACACGTTGATGGGAGCGCCGCATTCAGAACCCATGGGCTTGTCCTTCGGAAAGCAAATCTCCGCGCTCGGACTTCGCGACCGCGGATGCTGAACCGAGTTCCTCTTCAATGACCGCCTTGAACCCCGACAGGAAGCGTTCTGTACTGAACTGCGCCGCATGAGCCCGGATACGGGCCGGTCGGAAATGTGCTTCCCGGTCTTCAAACCATCGGATGGCGTCTATCAGGGCACTGACCGACTGCTCATGGAAAAGCACGCCGGTTCCGTCCTGCACGGTCTCGACCGCGCCCCCGCGGGCAAATGCGATGACCGGCCTACCGCTGGCCATCACTTCCACCGGCACCATGCCAAAATCCTCTTCTCCCGGAAAAATCAGGGCTCTGCATCGCGCGAGTTTTTCTTTCAAAACGGGAAATGGCACGCGGCCAAGGAAATGCACGGTAGGGCCGGCGATACGTTTCAGGTGATCGAGACCTTTGCCCTCGCCGATGACCACAAGATTGCGTCCGGTCTGGGTGAATGCAGCCACGGCAAGATCAATGCGCTTGTAAGGCACGATCTGCCCGGCACAGAGGTAGAAATCCTCAAGTTCGTCTGAAATCGAGAAGTCGTCGATGGCGACCGGCGGATAGACCACGGTTGCCGAACGGCGATAATATTTCTTGATGCGCGCCGCCACGTGGTTCGAATTCGCCACGAACCGGTCGACGCGCATGCTGGTTCCGACGTCCCATGAACGCAGGGCCGGCGCCAGTATCGGCATCATGAACTTCTGCAAATACCCTGCACTCGCGCGATACGAGTGATAGTGATCCCAGATATAGCGCATCGGCGAATGGCAATAGCAAATATGGGGGGTATGAGGAGGCGGAATAATGCCTTTGGCCGGACCGGATTCACTGGACAGGATGAGATCATAGCCGCTGAGATCGAAGCTCTCGAGGGCAAAGGGCATCAGCGGCAGCAGTGACTGATAATGGCCAACAGCACCCGGAATGCGCTGCAGGAAAGAAGGTGTCACCTTGTGACTCCTGATCTTTTCGGAAACGCGCTCCCGATCGTAGACAAGAGTAAAAATATCGGCTTCGGGATACAGGTCGCAGAGTGCCTCGACGACCTTCTCGCCGCCGCGCGATGCGACCAGCCAGTAGTGAATGATTGCTACGCGCATCCTGTACCTCTGAGATTGTAGCGGAGCGCTTCAGTTGAGCTCAACGCGTCACGAGACTTCGGTAGTGCTCGATAAGGGCGTCCCGCCATTCTTCGGGGGCGGTCGCAAGCGACACATTCCTGCTATAGGCGCGTTCGCTCATCATGCGGATCTTGTTGCGGGGCATTTCGGCGAGCCGGCGCAGCGCCGCGGCGAATTCGACGACATCGGAAGTGTCGCAGGCGATGCCGATGCCCCCGGCATCCATTTCGTTCGCGAGGTAGGCTCTATTGGAGAGAATTACAGGTATGCCGCTTTGCGAGGCTTCGACCGCAACCAGGCCGAAGGGTTCGGCAAAGCGTGACGGCATCAACAGACCACGAGCCGCTCGGATCCGTCCGGCAATTTCGGAATGGGTTTGCCAGCCAACAACGCTGATGTTCGGGTGACGTCCGCGAAGTTGTTCCTTCAACGGCCCGTCACCGATAATCGTCAGCCGCACCCCGGCGAGGATGGCGGCCTCGATCGCGTCCTCCACGCCCTTGCCGGAGTCCAGTTGGCCGATGAAGAAAAATTCCGATTGGTCTTCGACGCGTACCCGCTCTTTCGTGTACGGGCTTACCGGATTGCGCAAGGTATGGAGCAATTCCGACGGATAGCCCGACCGCTTGAAGGCTGGCGCCATTTTTTCATGGGGCAGGAAAATGTGGGAAAAAGGGGGCGGCTTCTTTTTGTGCAGCAGGATCGATTGCAATCGTGTCGACCGCGCGACACGCCACAGCTTGTGCGCATAGTTGCGTTTGTCACAGTTGCTGGCGATGCAGGCAAGGCTGAGTGGTTGCCGGTTGCAGAGGGACTGCGAAGAATAGTCGTATAGGCTACCATTCGGGCAAAGGAGGAAGAAATCATGTGCATGAAGCACGGTTCTTCCGGCAACAGGCGCCAGGGCGAGGAAGATCGCGGGCGACATGATTTTAGCCCAGCCGTGAACATGATAAATTGTAAAAGAGCTGTCGTTTTTCTCGATCCAGTTCGCGATCAATTCTTTCGCAGCCGAGTTGTGCAGCCCGCTCGCGACCGCGCGTCTGCGTGCGGCCGTGAAAATATCCTCGCTGCCAAGCGAAACTGTTTCGATGCCGAGCGCGTCGAGTTCTGCTGTCGCACCCGCGTCACCACACAAGAAGGTGACGGGAATCCCCAGTTGTCGAAACAGCCGGGCCGATAGCAGAGCCAGACTGGCGCAACCACCATTTAGTGCAGAAAAATCGTTGATGACAACGACGCGGTCAATGCCGGTGGCTCCGGTTCCGAGGCATGTCCGTCCATGGGCTATCGAATCAGGAGAGCCCGGAGGACTGTAAGCCGGCATGACCGCATCTATCGCACTTTCACCGGACTGCTTGTTCCGGAACGCACGCGAAAAGATTTCCGACATGGACAATTCACCTAAGTTTGCGTTCCGCTCCGGCCGTGTGTCTGCCTGGTGCGTCAGGCAGGCCTTGCCTCTTGTTCAGCGCGTATTCATGTAACGCGCGCGGATTTGTGATGGTAATTGTCCCCGGTGACAGGTGTACGATCCTGCTTCGTTCCCAGGTTCGCAGACATCTATTCACCTTTTCTCGGGATGCCGGTAGCATCGATGCAATTTCGTACTGGGATACGTTGACTATAGTTGGGTTGGCATTCTTCTTCTGCCTGGTTTCCGTCGAGGACAATTTGAGGAGCGTGTCCGCAAGACGGGCGGAAATGCTCATTTTTGCCAGGAAAATCAGCTTTTCTTCTAATTCCGCGATTCTTTTTACAGCGTATTCGAGCAGATTCGCGCCAATTTCCGGGCATGAGGCGACGGAGTCTCTTATTATCCGTCCATCCAGAATCCAGAGCTCGCAGTCGGTTAGCGCATGCGCTTCAAATGGCGGTTTCGTTCGCCGCAAGACATCAATCTCTCCGATCAGCTTGCCAGCGTTGGAGGTGTCGACGACAAATTCACGGCCGTCGACAAAGTATGTCAGCACCTTCACGATGCCTTTTCGCACCATGAAGACGTTTGGCGAGGCATTGCCATGCGAGATGATGGCGCCCTTTTCATACTTGCGAAGTACTTTTGTTTTCAGGATTTTACTGGTTGTGTCCCGGCCGATGATCGTGAAGTACTCGCAACAAAATGGCGGCTTCAACTCATCGAATGTCTCTTCGCTCAAAGCCATACTGACCCCCTCGGTTGGAAGTTGTATGTGACGAATTCGTTGTTTCTGCGAAATACGGCGGAACCTAAATAGGTCGGCCAATCGTTTCTGATAATACGAACAAAACTACCGCCTGACTATGACTCCGGTCACAGACAAGCCGGTCAATTCTCCTGCATCCTGCATGAACCTGCACGGAACAGGAGAGGCGTAGAAATGAACCCAACATTTTCGCAAGCCTCGGTAACCAAAGCGCAATCCAACGTTTTGGTTAGGTCCGGATCGGTGAATTTTGCCAGTTTTGGCGTGTTGGGCGGGAGCTTGAAAAGAACAGTTGATGTACTTCTTTCGGGGTTTGGATTGATCATCCTGTTTCCAGCCTTTGTGATTATTGGTCTGGCGGTCAAGATTTGCGATGGCGGCCCCATTTTGTTTAAGCATCAACGCATTGGGTATGCCGGTCGTTCATTTGGTTGCCTGAAGTTCCGGACCATGTGTGTAGACGCCGAGCCACAGCTGAATGAATATCTGCTGAAGTGCCCGGCAGCGGCTACCGAGTGGCAAATGTCGCAGAAACTGAAATACGATCCCCGTCTGACCCGGATAGGTGCGGTTCTGCGGCGGTCCAGTTTGGACGAGTTACCCCAGCTTGTGAACGTGTTGCGGGGCGAGATGAGCCTCGTCGGCCCACGGCCTGTCGTGGCCGAGGAACTGGCCAGATACCAGGACTACATGCAGTTCTATTTGTCGGCGCGACCAGGCATGACGGGAGCGTGGCAGATCAGCGGGAGAAGCGATGTTTCCTACGCAGAACGCGTGGCAATGGATGTCAACTACTGCAGGTACTGGTCACTGGTGACGGACCTCGCGATCTTGTTCCGGACGTTGCCAGCCCTGATTTCGAGGCACGGATCCTACTGACATCCCGAATGCTTTGAGCGTTGCCCATGTAACCAATAGGCCTGCAAATGAACGTTGAACCGATTGGCATCCTCGTGGCGATAGTTGGTATTTATGCGATGTTTGCGGGGTTGAAAGTGGGGGCATATGTCCTTTGCTTCAGTGCCCTGCTGGGGGCAGCAGCTGCGATTATTATTACCGCCCTTGGCGGTGCGAGCGTTCAGCCGGCGCATTTCTCGCTTTTGTTCTTGTCGCTTGGTGTCCTCCTTCGCCCGAAGACCTTGAGCGCAGCCTTATCCTGCCTGGCTTTCCCGGGACCCGGGTTTTGGTTCCTTCTGTTCACCCTCTACAGTGTCCTGACAGCGGTATTTTTGCCGCGGATTTTTGAGGGGGCGACGCTGGTGTATGCGTTTGCTCGCGATACGGAGATGCAAAGCATCATCGCCGTGCCGATATCACCCCAAACGGGCAATGTGACCCAGGCGGTCTATATGCTCGGCGGGCTGGTGTGCTTTGCTATCGTCGCCGGGTTTGGCCGTCTTGGCGGATCGCCCATATTCGCGCGGGCACTTGTCTTTACCGGCGCGCTTTGCGTGTTCTTCGCGATCGCGGATGTGGTCACCTATCTCACCGATTCAGGTGAACTGCTCGCCATCATACGCAATGCAAACTATCGGATGCTCAATGAGGGAGAAGTCGGGGACTTCAAGCGGATCGTCGGCTCGTTTCCCGAGGCCAGCGCCTATGGCTACACCGCGCTGGCCCTCTTCGCGTTTATTCTCATTCTCAATCTGGAGGGTTTCCCTGCCCGCCACACCGGGCTGGTCGCGGCTGCCCTCGCGATATCCCTTGTGCTGTGCACGTCAACGACAGCCTATGTTGCGGGCGCGGCCACGGTGATGATCGTCCTGGCCTATTGCTTTGTCCGCATATGGCAACGCCAGGCTACCGGGCAGCATTTCAAGTTCATCGCCACGTGCCTGATCGTTCTCCCGCTGCTGGTCATGTTGACCATGATGAATTCGGCGCTGCGGGAAAGCTTCACCGAACTGATGCAGGCAACTGTGATGACCAAGCTGGAGTCGGATTCCGGATTGGAACGCATGCGCTGGAATGCCCAGGCGTTCGAGGTGTTCCTCGCCACCGATGGCATGGGCGCAGGGCTTGGAAGTGTCCGGGCGTCGAGCTTTGTTATCGCCTTGCTGGCCAGCGTCGGGGTCCTGGGAACTGCTCTTTTCTGCATATTCTTCGGCAGCCTGACCTTTGCGGTGTTGCGCCGGCCGAACCGGCCGAGGGTCGATATGGCCGTCGGATATGCCGCGCTTCTGTCGTGCGTCGCCCAACTGCTCGCGGCAGTCATTTCTGCAGGGGCGATCGATCTTGGACTGGTTTTCTGCATTTCCGCGGGTCTTGCCTGTGCCTATGGAGCCGGGGAACTGCCAGAAGCGGGCAGGGCGCACAACGAAGGTGCCTTGCCGCTTTCGGCCCTGCCTGCGTCCCGGTTCTCGCAATTCTTGGCCACCACCGCATTGATGTGGCGCAGGAGCGCGTTCGGCGAGGGCAGATTTGCAGCTCCGCCGCGAAAGGGGCTGGTGAGCCATGCATAATCGGATCCCGCGGGCGGCACTCAGCTATTCGACATCGTTAAACGCGGCCGACCGCGAGCGACCGCTCGAGATCGGGAAGATCTTTCGCTTCCTCCTGAAAGAGCGGCTTACGATTGCCATTTCCGCCGGCCTTTTTCTGCTTGCGGCTGTGCTCTATGTCCTCATCGCTTCACCAACCTACCTGGCCACCGCACAGCTGATGCTTGAACCGAAAAAGGAGCAGGCAGATGTTGCTAGCAGTCCCGACGTGGGGGCCCTTGTGGAAGGTCACATCGGGATCATCAAGTCCAGCAATTTTCTTCAGCATGTGGTCGAAAAGCTTGGTTTGGCTTCCGACGAAGCGAGGCCGGAATCGTTTTCAATTTCCGGTACTCTTCACTCGCTGGTGTCGTTTATCCGGCGGGATGAGCCCCCTTCGGATGAGGAATTGCGAGCCGCGCGGGTGAACAACATTGTTTCGAAACTCCGTAGCCGTTTGTGGGTTCGAAGAATCGGGCAGTCAACCATCGTCGAGATTGCGGTAGCGGCGGAAGACCCCAAGGCTGCCGCTGCAATCGTCAATGCGATTGCAGAGCAATATGTCGAGCACAACGTCACGCTGAAGTCACTGGTGGCTCGCGCATCGAGCCAATGGTTGCAGGAGCGCGTGGACGAACTCAAGAAAGACGTGATCGCGGCGAACAGTGCAGTTTCACAATTCCGGGCCTCTGGCGATCCCGGCGATCAATATAAATTGGCGGAATTGAAGAGCGTCGCCGAGACGTCAAGGAAACTGTATGAAACCTACCTCCTGAACTGGACGGATGCCAAGCAGAAGATTTCCTATCCGGTCTCCGATGCAACCGTGGTCTCTCGGGCAGAGACGCCGGTATCAAAGAGCCAACCGAAGAACACAATCATCATTGTGTTTGCGCTGGTCCTTGGAACCGGTGTCGGTATTGTCACGGCAATAGTTCGAGATTTCTTGAACGGCACCGTGACTGACGCGGATCAGATAACCCGCGAAACCGCGACGCGTTGTCTCGGCACGGTAGCGCGTGCGAATTGCGACAAGCCGGATCGGGTCGAGCGCGTGCCGCGGGTGGCCGGCCTGGGGCGCGTGTCCGACTATCAAGATCAGTGCTTCAATCAGGATCTCAGGGAACTCAAGGCCGTCGTTACGGGGCTTTGTCGTGTTCGCAAGGCCAAGTTGATCGGTATAGTCGGGGCGGGCTCGCAAGCTGGAGCCACAACGATCGCCTACAACCTGGCTGTGCTTGCCTCGACCTCGGGATCACGCGTCCTGCTGATCGATGCCTCTTCCACCAATCCCACGTTGAGCAAGTCGTTCGCTCGCGACAAGACCACCGGCCTGATGGAGATACTGAATAGCGCCCATGCCTATTTCGATTTTGTCAGCAAAATCGACAAGCGCTTCACCTTGTTGCCGATTGGTGCGTTTGGCGCCGTGACGCCCGGCGAACGCATTGGTTCCGAGCGCATCGCCTTCAGCTTTGCTGACTTGAAGGAGCGGTTCGACCTGACCTTGATTGATCTGCCCGCCATTCCCGATTCTGCGGATGCGAAGGTCATCGCACCACTGCTAGACGGCACGATTGTCGTCGCCCGGTACGGTGAAACCTCCTTGAAGATGCTTGGCGAGATGCTGGATACCCTGACGGACGTGAATGTCGAAATACTCGGAATCGTTTTGAATGCGACGCCAACCCGCGGGAGTTGAGGGCGCCATGGACCAGATACTGTTTCGCAAAAAAACCAGTATGAAAGAGCGAGTGCGAAAGATCTTGCAGTCGATCGGCTATGAAACAGACGACTGGGTACGCGTTGCGCTGTACCGGGATGCCTTCGATTTCATTCGCCGACTGGGTCCGGAAAAACTGGACACGCTTGAAATTTCCGGTGGGGTTCAGTGGCGACGGGAGTTTTCGTTCAGATCCTATCGCACGACCGAGTATCCCGGCTTCGATATCTGCAGCGAGACACCGCCCGGGCACTTTGATCTCATCATAGCGGATCAGATCTTCGAGCATCTGAAATGGCCGCTCCGTGCGGCCCGCAATGTCCATGCGGCGCTGCGTCCTGGCGGACACTTTATCATTGCAACGCCGTTTCTCCTCAGGGTCCACGCCTCACCCATCGATTGCAGTCGTTGGACCGAAACAGGTCTTTCCTACCTGCTGCAGGAGGCGGGTTTTGCCGAAAACGCCATCACCACCAACTCCTGGGGCAACCGGGCGTGTGTTCAAGCGAACTTCAGGCGATGGAAAAAGGCAGGCTTCCTCGGTTCGCTGAAGAATGAACCCGACTTTCCGGTGATGGTCTGGGCTTTTGCGCAGAAATCGCTCCATAGTGCGGAGCAATGACGAATGTCGGAGATTGCCGCAACTCTTCAGGCGCCCTTACTGCAAAGTCGATTGCGTATCGCTATCGCCATCGCCACATCCGGCCGGCCCGATGTCGTGCACGAAGCGGTTGGCCTGCTCCGCATGCAGACCCGCGAACCGGACGGGGTGCTTGTCTGTGCGCCAAGCCCGGGCGACATCGACAGGCTGCGTGACTATCCTTCGGTCCAGTGCTTCATCGGTCCACGCGGTCTGACCTATCAGCGCAACCGGCTGCTCGAGGCAGCGGCAGGCTTTGACGTCCTGGTTTTCCTCGATGACGATTTCATCATGTTCCCCGAATATCTGGCGGAAACCGAGGCGGTATTTGCTGATCGGCCTGAGGTTGTCCTCTCCACCGGCTGTGTGGTTGCCGATGGCATTGTCGGTCCGGGACTTACCTTTCACGATGGCCGGGAAGTGGTTGCAAATTCGAAAGAACTGAATTCCATCAAGGCGGTTTCCGGTGTGATCCGGGTCTATAACGGGTATGGCTGCAACATGGCCGTTCGATTGGCAACCGTGCGGATCCATGCCCTGCGGTTCGACGAGGAGTTGCCGCTCTACGCCTGGCTGGAGGATGTCGATTTTAGCCGGAGCATTGCACCTTTCGGCCAGATCGTTCGCCTGGAGGCGGCCAGGGGCGTGCATCTCGGTATTAAGACCGGACGTCAATCGGGCATCCGACTGGGGTACTCGCAAATTGCCAATCCCTGCTATCTAATTGCGAAGGGCACCTGTTCGTGGGGACGAGGGCTTTTCAATATGAGCAAGAATTTTGCCGCGAATGTTTGGGGGGTCTTGCGTCGCGAAAAGACGGTTGATCGCGCGGGTAGGCTTCGCGGCAACTTGAAAGCGATCAGCGATTTGATCACGCTTCGTCTAACGCCCTCTCGTGCCCTCCATCTATAGCGTTCGGACCAAGATGTTCCGTGTAACTGGCCGTCGCCACCCACAACAGGAGCAGAATACTGGATTGCTTGCAGCCGTTGGGAGACAAGGATCATGCGTCACGCAACTTGGACTGCGATTGAAGCGAACCCCATTGCCATGCGGTTCTACCGTTTTTATGGCCTTCTGCCGGAGGAGGTTCGTGTACCCGCCCGATGGCTGGTAGCACCACGTTGGCACGCCGCCTGTTCGCTGGTCCGGCGGCGGACGGCGGGCACCGTGTTTTCCGGACCGTTTTGCGACATGAGGATCCAGCTCAGCCCGGTATCACAGCGGTACCTCCTTGGTTACCTGCTGGGCACGCAGGAACTTGAATTGCATCCCGTCATCGAGGCAGCGATTGCCCGACAATACGGCACAGTGATCAATATTGGTGCGGGCGACGGCTACTATACGGTTGGAATGGCCCGCCGTATGCCAGCCGCCCATGTTATCGGTTTTGAAGGTCTTGAGGCGCACCACGCCCTGATCCGGCTTACAGCCAAGTTAAACGGGGTTTCCGACCGCGTGAGCCTGCGCGGGTTTTGCACGTGCCCGGAGTTGCAGCGCGCGTTGCTGGAGGGTGGCTCCCGTCCATTTGTGCTCTGCGATATCGAAGGTGGCGAGAAAGAGCTTCTCGACAACGATAAGATCCCGGAACTGAATACTGCGGACATTCTTGTCGAAACCCACGATGGCTTGATGCAAGGGTGCCGCGAGCTTATGGTCCAGCGTTTTTGCACGACCCATGACATAAGGTCGATCGTGGCCCGCCCTCGTTCTTTGTCGGACTTTCCATCCGAACTGCTCCCGGCGCTTCCCAAATGGTTGCCCGATACAACGGTTGAACTAATGAACGAGCGGCGCACCGGTATCCAGGAATGGCTCTTCATGACCGCCCGGCGGACCAGCAAACCCGCCAAGCGCAACTGGGCGACAAAATCATGAAGTACTTGCTGGCCAGCGCTGTGCCCTATCTGCCCCAGCTGACAGGTGGAATTGAAGTCAACACGCATCTGTTGGCGTTGGAGCTGAACAGGCGTGCTTGCGAGACGGCTGTGCTTTGCAAGTTGTCATTGCGCGATTCCTTTGGCGCCCGGCGATTTCTGGCGATCGGTGCGCATTTCACAGATGTCGCGATGGATCGCTTTCTTGGATACAGGGTTTATCGGTCAATGAAGCCGTGGCGGGATCTGTCTGGTGTGATCATGCCCAAGATCGCAATCATTCAGAACGGACATATGGTCCAGATGGGTCACGCGTTTCGCAATAAATCCATTCCCAGTATCGCTTATCTGCATGGAACGGGATTTGACACTGAAGGCGAGGCCTGGAAGGGAACGGGGAAAGAGCTTCCATTTTCCGGATATATCGCCAACTCGACCTATACGGCGCGGCGATTTGAGGCCCGTTTCGGTATACGCCCGGAGGTAATTCCGCCGATCTTCTATCCAGAAGAATACCGAACGGCCGGAAAGGGACGCCATGTCACCTTTATCAATCCGGTCGCTGAAAAGGGTGTGGACCTGGCACTCGCAATTGCTGCGCTATGCCCGGAAATACCCTTCCTGTTCGTTCGCGGATGGCCGCTGTCACCCATTGCTGAAATGAGGCTGTCGAGGCGTCTTGCCAGGCTGGACAATGTCAGGCTTTGCCCGCGCAGCAGGAATATGGCGAAGATCTATGCCGAAACCCGCATTTTGCTTGTACCCAGCCAGTGGGACGAAACGTGGGGAAGGGTCGTAAGCGAAGCGCAGTTCAGCGGCATCCCCGTGCTGGCGAGCGATTGCGGCGGATTGCCCGAATCCGTGGGCCCCGGCGGCATTCTCGTCGGCCGCAAAGATCCCCCGGAGGTATGGGCCGAACAGCTTCGATCATTGTGGAACGAGCCTGCCAAATATCAGTTTATGCGTGAGTCTGCCTTCGCGCACGCTGCTCGGCCAGCGCTTGATATCGGTTATCAGCTGGACCGATTCATGTCGATCGCCGAGGGGATTGCCGGGTGATGCGCCCTCCGGATTGAAGGATAGCCGTGCACGTTAAATCCTGAGGCTCGCAGGACAGGTTGGATCCCGTCCGCCGGCCACGACACAGAGGGGGCAAGACCTAGCATGAGGCGGTATCATGTCGAGTCGTTTCGCAACAAGCTCTTTCCATTCCGCAATGGCGGGCTTGGCAACGGTCTTTGCGACCTTTGTCAGTGGCGTGATCGTCGCAAACCTGCTCGGCGCTGAAGGTGCAGGTGTCCTGGCTTTTGCCGTCTGGATGGCGCTTATTGTCGCTCAGGTGATCGATGGCGGCACGTCCCTCAACGTCTGCCGGTTCCTTCCTGACCTCAACGTGCGGGATCCGGCTGCCGCTCACGCCCTTTCCGGCTGGCTCGTCCGGCGGCTCCTAATCAACCACGCCCTGACGACGGCGGTGCTGATCCTCTTCTATCTTTTCGATGCGCAAGTCGTCATGAGCGCCACCCGCGTTCTGACCGGCGAGCTCAGTGCCCCGATGGTGTTCGTGCTTCTCTTCGGGGGCCTTGTTCTGACGCAATCCCTGGCCGCTTACGGCACGGCATGCCTGCGTGGCTCGCAGAACTTCGGTGCGCTCGCGGCGCTGACGTCGGTGTCGATGGTCGGGCAGATCGCGGGTGTTTATCTCGGTGCCAAGCTCTATGGTACCACTGGAGCGATTGCCGGGTACGTGGCCGGGCAGGTCGTTCTCGCCGTTTTTGCAATCAGCTTCATCCGCCGGGGGGGCACCGTTTCTCCCGAAATCAAGTGCGAAACCCGTCGATACGGTCGCTATGCGTGGGCCGCTACGATCTGCAGCGCCTTTGTGTGGTCCCGGATCGAGTTCCTGTTCCTGCAGACCTATCGGGATATCGAGGAGGTAGGCCTTTTCAGCGTGGCGCTGGCGCTCGCGGCTCTCGCCTCGCAGGGGCCACTGTTGCTCACCGGCGCCTTCCTGCCGATGCTGGCGGAGAAGCAGGGCCAGGGGGATCGGTCAGGTCTGCAGACGGCGTTTTCCAGCGGCACACGCCTCCTGGCAATGCTCGCATTTCCGGCCTGCTTCGGAATGATAGCAATCCTTCCGCAATTGGTGGGGTTCCTTTATGGCCCGGCCTTCAGTGACGCAGTCCCGGCTGCGATGATCATGGTGATGGTGGCCGCATTTTCGATCAGCACCGTCGTCGGCAGCCATCTGGTCAATGCACTTTCGCGCAGCGACTTCGTTTTCTGGGCGTCCCTTATAGGCGCGGCGGTATCAATTACCCTGGGCTACTTGCTCATCCCCGATTTCGGTATTCTCGGGGCGGCAATATCGCGGGCAGGGACCCAGTTCCTGGTGCTCGGCCTGGGAATGTGGTTCCTGACCAAGAGGCTGGGATTTGAATATCCGATCGGGCCGATGTTTCGCACTCTTCTTGCAGCGCTCGTATCCGCGTTGGCGGGATTCCTGATCGCTTTGATGCTTGGCGATATTTTCGGGATATTGGCTGCTATATTGATTTCCGGCTTTGTATATATTGTTTGCCTGCGCGTATTTCGTGCGGTTCAGCCAGAAGACATCTCGAACATAAAGCGGTTAACCTCGGAGTTGCCTGCGCCCTGTGCTCGGCTGGTCAATGTTCTTCTCGCGTTTGTCGATCCCCAGTCAGAAGACCAGCAACCCCGCAAACATGCTGTGTGAGGTACGACTATGTTAGGCTCGAAACTTGCCATGGGAATAGCCGCACTGTTGTCGCGGTCACGCCGCCGCTTCAATGCAATCGGTGTCAGGCCTCTCACTCTCTGCGCGGTGGCAGTGGCAACTGGCCTGTTCACCGCCATCCCGGCGCGTGCCGACGCCTATCGACTTGTTGCCGATGACAAGATCGTCGTGCGAGTGATCGAATGGCGATCAGGGGAGGGCGAGTACAAGGATTGGAAGGCGCTTGGCGGCGCGTTCGTCATCAACGATTCCGGTTCCATTTCAATTCCGCTGGTCGGAGAAATCGCGGCCGCGGGGCTGACAACCAAAGATCTCGCGGCCACGGTCGCGGATGCGCTGCAGATGCGCGCCGGCTTGCAGAACCGACCATTCGTATCGATCGAGGTGTTGCAGTACGGTCCCATCTATCTCGCCGGGGATGTCGCCACTCCCGGCCAATACCCCTTCACTCCCGGCCTCACGACCATGAAGGCGGTCAGTCTGGCAGGTGGCCTTTATCGTGAGCCGGAAAATATCCGCATGCGCCTTCAGCGCGAGCGCATAGAGGCAGTCGGCAAACTGAATGATGCCGAGCTTGAATATAACGGATTGCTCATGCGTCAAGCGCGCCTGAAGGCCGAAATGGAGGGCAAAGACAGCATCGATGTGCCCGCCCTCCTTATCAATTCGCCCGGCATTGACGAAATTCGCAGCGAAGAACTCCGCCTGATGAAGTTTCGCAAGATCGAGTTCGAAAGCAGAAAAGCGTCTGCTCGGGATCTCGGCAATCTCCACGCCCGCGAAATCGAGACGCTGGAAAACAAGATCCGCGAACAACAGCGCCAACTGGGACTGCTCGAGGAAGAACTGGGTAAGGTGAACGAGCTGGTTCGCAAGGGCCTGAGCGTAAGTGCCCGTCGGTTTGAACTCGACAGGGACGCGTCGGATGCGGAAAGCAAGCTTCTCGATCTCGAATTCCAGTTGATGCGCTCACGCCAATCGCTGGAAGAGAACAAACGGGACTCCAGCGGTCTCGTAAATGCAAGGAATTCCAGTATCCAGAATGAACTGAACACGATCGTTCGAGAAATCGCCAAAGCCGATTTGCAGGTGCGGATTTCGCAGCTGATGGTCGACGATGCAAGGCGGGAAGGCCAAACGGCATTGGATGAGCGCCCCGACGAGGTTCGTCTGATTACCTTCAGGATCGTTCGGAAGAACGCTGATGGTGTCACCGAGAAAATAACGGCGTTGTCCGACACACCTATCGAGCCGCGCGATTTGATCGAGGTCGAGATCACCGAGCCCAGCGGCATGCCCGGGCCTTATCCAAGTAATGTACAGGCGAAATCACATGGATCTGCTGCAACGGACTAGGTGGGCGACTATGCTCGATCTGCTTAAGGTGCAGCATTTGCAGAACTGGCTTCCGCGGTGTCCGGGCTGACTTCGATACTTTCCGGTTAGCGGCCCGATAAACGGCCGTCGACCTTCTCAGTCGACGGCATCTGCCGGTGCCTTCGGCCGTGCACCGAGATAGGCAGAGGTCACGTGATCGTCGGCCTGCAGCTTTGCGGCATCGCCCTCGATCGCAACGGCGCCGGATTCGAGGACGTAGCCGTAGTCGGCGATATTGAGGGCCGCGCGCGCGTTCTGCTCGATGATCAGGATGGACACGCCCCGGTCACGCAAGCGGCTGACCGTTTCCAGCACCTCCTTGACGATCAGCGGTGCAAGCCCGAGGCTCGGCTCGTCGAGCATCAGCAGTTTCGGCCGCGCCATCAGCGCGCG